>CAXNIC010000028.1:0-23180 GCA_964201945.1 Alphaproteobacteria bacterium | reverse complement strand
AATACGCGCTCTTCATCAGGGCGATGAAGGACTCGTCGGTGATCGAGCGCAGCCCGTTCTGCACGATCTCGAGCGTGATCGGATCGATCATGAGTTCACCTCGACCAGGAGGGAGCCGGCGGCATCGACGGTGAGATTATCCCCGGGATAAAGCAGCGTGGTGGCGTCGAGCTGCTCGATCACCGCTGGGCCGGCGAGGCGGTGGCCGGGCTTCAGTGCGTCGCGGCGATAGACCGGCGTGTCGTCGGCGGCTTCCCAGCGGAAATGCACAGGGCGGCGCCCGATCGGCGCGGGCGTGGGGCCGGGAGGTCCGGCGGGAGGCGGTGCGGTCGTCTCCGCCCGCTTCGCCCGCGCAGTCAGGCGGAAGTTGACGATCTCCACCGGCGCCTCGGCGTTGGAATAGCCGTAGCTCTGCTCGTGCACGGCGGCGAACAGCCTGGCGAGCGTTGCCGCATCCGGCAGCGCGGCGCTGGGAAGCCGCACCGGCAGCTCGAAGTTCTGGCCGACATAGCGCATGTCGAGCGTGAGCGCGGTCTCGCGGTCGCCGGCGGTGATGCCTTCGGCGGCTAGCCAGCGCCCGGCCTCTTCGGAAAGATCGGCGACGACGCGGGTCATGGCCGGTGCCTCGCTCGCCGAGACTTTGGTGCGCCTTGTGCGGACGAAATCCTCCTTGAGGTCGGAGACGACGAGGCCCTGGGCGCAGAGGATGCCGGGGGACGGCGGCACCAGGATCTCGCGCATGCCGAGGCTGGCGGCGACGTCGGTCGCATGCAGCGGCCCGGCGCCGCCGAAGGGCATCAGCGCATATCCCCGGGGATCATGGCCGCGCTCGACCGAGACCGTGCGGATGGCGCGCACCATGTTGGCGACGACGATGGCGAGGATGCCGTGCGCGGTGCGCTCGACCGTGAATCCCAGACGATCGGCGGTCGGCTGCAGCGCGCGGCGTGACGCATCCGCGTCGAGCGCGACCTTGCCGTCAAGGAGCCCGCGCGGGCTCAAGCGGCCGAGCACGAGATTGGCGTCGGTGACGGTCGCTTGCGTGCCGCCGAGGCCGTAGCAGGCGGGGCCGGGCACGGCGCCGGCGCTGGTCGGGCCGACCTTGAGCAGGCCGTCGGGGGCGAACCAGGCGATCGAGCCGCCGCCGGCGCCGATGGTGTTGATGTCGATCATCGGCAGCCGCACCGGGAAGCCGCCGACCTGGCGGTCATGCGCGGTGTCGGTGGTGTAGCCCCGGATCAGCGCCACGTCGGCCGAAGTCCCGCCCATGTCGAGCGTCACCACGTCCGGCCGGGAGGAAAGGCGCGCGACATGGATGGCGCCGACCGCGCCGGCGGCGGGGCCGGAGAGCGCCGTCCTCACCGGGAAGCGATGCGAGCGGCCGATCGACATCAGGCCGCCGGAGGACTGGTTGATGCCGATCTGGATCTTGTCGGAAAGCCCGCCGACCTGCTCGCCGAGATCGGCGAGATAGCGGGTGAGCACGGGCTGCAGATAGGCGTTCAGCACGGTGGTGGAGAAGCGTTCGTATTCGCGGAACTCCGGCTGCACCTCCGAGGAACGCGAGACATGGATGCCGGGAAGGGCGGAGGCGAGCGCGTCCGCCGCCGCCTTTTCGTGCTCGGGATTGAGGAAGGAGAAGAGGAAGCCGACGGCGACCGCGTCCACCTTCGCCGCCTTGATCGCCTCGGCGGCGCGCGCGATGTCGCCGTGGTTCAGCGGCGTCTCGGCGGTGCCGTCGGCGGTCATGCGCTCCGCCACCTCGAACCGCCATTGGCGCGGCACCAGCGCTTCCGGCTGGTCCTCCTGCAGCGAATACATGTGCGGGCGGACCTGGCGGCCGATCTCCAGCAGGTCGCGGAAGCCCTTGGTGGTCACCAGCGCCACCTTGCCGCCCTTCCGCTGGATCAGCGCGTTGGTGGCGACGGTGGTGCCATGGGCCAGGCGGCGGATGTCGGCGAAGTCGACGCCGAGGCGCGTGGCGACGGTGCGCACGCCCTCGACGATGGCGCGGGCGGGGTTGTCCGGCGTCGACGGCGCCTTGTGGACGAATGCCTCGCCTGTTAGTTCGTTGAGGCAGTGGAAGTCGGTGAAGGTGCCGCCGACATCGACCCCGATGAACCAGGACATCGACCCTCGCGAAAATGAATACACGGTGTATGCAGTATGGTCAGGGTGTCTAAGCCGGTCAAGCGCTCGAAGGGCGCCGGGGCCGAGCATGCCTACCAGGCGCTGCGCGAACGCATCCTGTCCCTGGCCCTGACACCAGGCGCCGATCTCGAGGAAGGCTCGCTGGTCGAAACCCTCGGCATGTCGCGGACGCCCGTCCGCGAGGCGATCATCCGGCTCGCTTCCGAAGGGCTGGTGACGCTGACGCCGAACCGCGGCGCCCGCGTCGCCTCGATCTCGCTGGATGAGGTCCGCGCCTTCTTCGAGGCCCTCGATCTCTGCCAGCGCGCGATCACGCGGTTGGCCGCTTCACGCCGTCACCCGGCCGACCTCGAACGCATCAAGGCGACCGAGGCGGCGTTCGAGGCGGCGGCGATGAAGGGCGACGTCGATGCGATGGCGCGCACCAATTTCGACTTCCACATGGCGGTCGCGGACGCTGCGGGCAATCCCTGGCTCGCGCGCTTCTTCGGCGATCTCCTGAACCAGGGCATGCGCCTTTCTCGTCTCGCCCTCGTCTACGACCCGCCGCTCGGCCGCAGCCCTGCGCAGCACGGCCAGGCGATCATCGACGAGCACCGCGAGATGATCCAGGCCGTAGTTGCCGGAAGCGCCGACGCGGCCGAGGACATCGCGCTCCGCCACGCCGAGCTCTTCCGCGGCCGCGTCGTCGGATTCATCCAGGAGAACCTGGTCTCGACCGTCAGCGTCGTGTCCGGCTGACGTCAGGCGGACACGACACCGCGGACGTTGAACGTCGCGACCGGATTTCGGATTCCCTTCAGCACCAGTTCGCCGACCGGCTCGACGTCGACTATGTCCTTGATCGCGTCGCGAACGGTGCTCTCGATCAGGATCTGGCCGTCCCTGGCTTCGCCGCAGAGCCTGGCCGCCAGGTTCACCACGCTGCCGATCGCCGAGTAGTCGAAGCGTCCCTCGAAGCCGATCTGGCCCATCGTCGCGACACCGTGGGTGATGCCGATGCCGAACCCGAGCGTGTGGCCGGACCTGCGCCACGTCTCCGTCAGCCGGGCGATGCTCGCGCGCATCTCGATCGCCATCCACACGGCGCGCGCGGCCGAGTCCAGGCAGGGCAGTGGATCGTTGAAGAGGACGAGGATGCCATCGCCGAGGAAGCGTTCCAGCGTGCCCTCGTGCCTGCGGATCAGGGCGCCGAGGCTGGCATGGTACTCGTGCAGCACCGCCATCACCTGCTCGGGCTCCGCCGCTTCCGCGAAGGCGGTGAAGCCGCGTAGATCGCAGAAGACGACGGAAACCTCGCTGCGATGGCTTTCGAGCGCGGCCTCGCCGCCCGTGCTTTCGATCAGGTTCGCGAGCTGCGGAGTCAGAAACCGCCTGAGACGCCCGATCCGTTCCTCGCGTGCCCTGGAGTCCCGCAGGTCGCTGGACATGGCGTTGAACTGGTCGGCCAGGGCTTCGAACTCGTCGCCGGTGCGGACCTCGACCCTGTGGCCGAGGTCGCCGGCGCCGATGCGAGCCGCGCCGGCTTGCAGAGCCTCGATGGGAACGACCATTCGCTTGGCGAGCAGATACCCGGCGATGCCGGCGATGGCGAGGCCAACCACCAGCAGGATACCGGTTTGCTTGAGTGATTCGATGAGCGGAGCATATGCCTCGTCCAGCGGCAACTCTACGAACATGAGCCAGCCGGTCGGCGGAATCGAAGCGAAGGCCGTCAGAACCCGCTGCCCATGAACGTCCTCGGCGATCATCGACCGTTCGATCCCCGGTACGGTGATGCCGGCTCGTGCCGCCTTGACCTGCGCCATGCCGGAGAGGTCGGTGTTCCGCAACACAAAGCTGATGTCCGGATGGGCGACGAGCCGGCCGGCTTCGTCGACGACATAGGCGTGGCCGCGACTGCCGACCTCTATTCGTGAAACGACATCCCAGATGAACTTGAGATTGACCTCGGCGACGCTGACGCCGCTGTCCCGCCGGGCGCTGGAGAGCGCGAGCGACATGTAGGGCTCGGAGTCGCGCCGGAACGTCACCGGTCCATAGTAGACACGGCGTTCGCGCGCCTCGATGAACGTCGCTTCCTTCGAAAGATCGACCTGGCTGCCGATCACGTCCCTGGCAAGGCGCGACACCCGGAGCTGCTCGCGGCCGGCGGCGTCGATCTGCGAGAAGTCGGTGATCGCGGGCACCTGACGAAGCAGACGAAAAGCATCGAGGCGACGTTGCTCCATGGTCGCGGCGGACCATGGAAGCTGCGTCGTCCATCCGATCTGGCTTTCGATCTCTCGAACGAACTGTCTGATCTTCGCCGCGGCAGCATCCGCCTGCTCCTGCTGCACGCGAAGGAGCAAGGCGGTGTGGTCGCGATAGATGTACCAAATGTCGATGCCGCCATACGCGATCAGCGCAGTACAGATCATCGCGGCGAAGATGGCGACGTATTTGTGTAGCAGCCGACCTCGGCGCCTTGGCGAGGATAGCCCGGCCACTCCCGCGGCCGACGAGGAGGCCTGGTCGCTCACTCGATCACGTCGTCGGCGCGGACGAGGAGCGAGGGCGAGATGGTCAGGCCGATCGCCTCGGCGGATTTGAGATTGATGACGAACGCAAATTTGGACGGCAGGATGACCGGCAGCTCGCCTGGCGCGGCGCCCTTGAGTATGCGCCCGGCATAGACGCCGCATTGGCGATGCACTTCGGCGAAGCTCGTCCCGTAGCTGGCGAGCGCGCCAGCATCGGGAAACTCGCGAAATGCGGAGATCGTGGCGACCGAATGGCGTATCGCGAGCTCGCTGATCTGGCCCGCCCGCGTGGTGAAGAACGGATCGTCGACGATGAAAAGTGCTCGCAGACGCTGGCGAGCGATGAGCGCAAAGGCGGCGTCGATCTCGCCTTCGTTGCTGGCCCCGAGTGTGATCGTCCTGAGGGGCAATGATTGAGCCGCCGCTTGCAGATCCTGCACCCCGGCATTCGCGCTGAGGTTCTGCGGATTGGACAAAATCGCGATGACCCCCGCATCCGGTGCCAGTTCGTGCAGCAGGTCGAGCCGCTTGGCGGCAAAGATGTGTGAGAACATGGTCACGCCGGTCATATTGCCGCCCGGCCGGTTGAGCGTGGAGACCAGGCCGAGGCCGACAGGGTCGGAGGCGCCGGTGAACACGATGGGTATCCTGGTCGTCGCTGCCTTGGCCGCGACAGCGCTGCCGGTCGACGAGGCGAAGATCAAGGTCGCCCGCCGGCGAACCAGGTCGGCGGCCAGGCCGGGCAGCCGGTCGGGCCGGCCGTCTGACGATACGTACTCGATCGCGACGTTTCGACCCGCGACATATCCAGAGTCCGCCAGACCGCTTTTGAAGGCTGCGATCAGCGGCGCGTCCGTATCGGCGCCCCTGCCGCTGAGGTAGCCGATCATCGGGATCGCCGCCGGCTGCGCGCGGGCGGGCGGAGCAATGGCTGCCAGCGTCGCTGCAATGAGAAACTGTCGCCGCTTCATCAGATCACCTCGTTCGCGAAGGCGAATAGGAGGAGGGAGGTGAAGGGGCCGCCATTGACGTCGGCGCGAGGGAAGGTCGGGCGATCACGAGAATGGGTACCATCCATGGCAAAGATGGGAGTTTACACCCTCAACGCAGTGTGCCGGACGCAAACCGTCAATCAGGAGTCCCGCCGCCGGCTTGCGCATCGATGTCCTGCCAGACTGTCTTCTTCTGACAATGTGGCTGCCGGCCCTCCCACGGCTGCGACAAGTCCTGGTTCGGCTGGGCCTGCGACTTGGTGACCGAGACGCTATGCTTGCAATGGGCGCACGAGCCTGACGAGGCGAAGCGGAAGGCGATCCTGGAGACCGCGCCAACGTCGTCGACCTGATCAAGTTGCCGGTTCTGGCGCTTTGGAACGTGGAGAAGCGGTAAGACTAGCCTTCGGCGCCCTCGATCCGGATCGGCTTCCGCCCGCCATAGAAGGTGTCGCTGCAGGCCTTGAAGAAGGCACTCGCGTCGCCGACGAACTCGGCGAAGACGTTGGGGTATTCGGGCGTCATGCGTCCGGGCACGCGCGGCTGGCAGAAGCGGTCATAGGCCCAGGTGATGCGGCTCTCCGCCTTGGGGAAGCCCAGGCGCCACCGTTCCGGGTAATGCATGAACATGACGTCGCCAGGATGGATGATGCCGGTCTGGTTCTCGGCAGGAGCGTCTGCCTTCGGGTCGATCTCGAGGGCGCAGGCGGTGCCGGCCAGCAGCACATGGCCGCAGGGGCCGGCGGCCGGGAGATGCGACCAGATGAGATTGCAGGTCTCGGGCGCCAGATCGTCGAAGAGACGCGCCCGCGCCTCGGTGCCTTCCATCCTGAAGACGAGAAAGCGAGCCATCGCTACTCCTCCAGCCGGGTGACGCGGATCGGCTTCTTGCCTTCTGCGGCGAGGCGGACACTCATGCGGGCGAAGTCGCTCCAGTCGCCGGTCAGTTGGGCGAACCAGTTGCCGACGACCTCGTGGATCTTGCCGGGCGAGCGCGTCGCGTTGAAGCGGTCATAGCACCAGACCACCTCGCTGACGCCGCGCGGGTTGGCATAGCGTTCGCGCGGGTCGTAGTGGATGAAGACCACGTCGCCCTTCAAGAGCTGGCTGGTGGTGTTCTCCTCCGGGATCAGCACGGAGGGATCGAAATGGAAGGCGCAGTTGGTACCGGACTGCAGGGCATGCCCGCCGCTCGCCTCGTGCGGCAACAGATCCCAGATCGTCCGGCAGGTGACGGGCGCGTTCTCGAAATCCATCCGCGCCCGGGCCACGGCGCCGGCGAGATCGAGGACGAGATAGCGGGTCATGGGTTGTCCGGAAGAAGGATGCCGGGCGGCACGAGACCGCCCGGCATTCGCTCAAGCCGTTACTTCTTCTCGGTGTTCCAGTGGGTGACGACCAGCGTCTTCGGCATGCCGACGATGTTCTTGCGGTATGCCACCGGCGACTGGAACTGCCCGGTGATGGCGAACGGCATCACCTCGTAGTAGCGCTTCTGGATCGCCTCGATCGCCGCCTTCCGCTCTTCCGGCTTGATCAGCGGGATATAGGCCTTCCTGAGCTTCTCCAGCTCCTCATCGCAGGGCCAGCCGAACCAGTTGGTGCCGTCGCACTGCGTCGGCATGGCGAAGTTGGTGACCGGGCTCTGCATGATCACCGAGGACGACCAGGTGGTGAAGATGTTCCAGCCCAGCGAGCCCTGGCCCGGTGCCGCCTTCTGTCCGCGCCGCGTGGTCACCGTCGCCCAGTCGGTCGCCTGGAGATCGACGTTCATGCCGATCTCCTTCAGCGTCTGCGCCGCCATGATGGAGATGTTGTGGATGATCTGCTGGTCGGTCGGATCCAGCACGACGACCGGGCGGCCGTCATATCCGGATTCCTTGACCAGCTGCTTCGCCCTTTCCAGGTCGCGCTTCTGGAACATCTCGGAGCCGACCGTGGTCTCGTTGGGCGAGCCGCACTGGAAGACGGCGTAGCATTCCTTCTCGTATTCCGGATTGCCGATCATCCCGGCCAGGTACTGCTTCTGGTCGATCGCCATCATGAAGGCCTGGCGGGCCTTGGCGTTGTTGAACGGCGGGTGCAGAGAGTTGAAGCGCACCATGCCGTGGACGCCCGGCTTGTTGAACACCTCGACCGTGATGTTCGGATCCTTCTTCAGGAGCGGCAGCAGGTCGATCGGCGGGATCTCGAAGATGTCGGCCTCACCCCGGATGAAGGCCTGGGTTGCGGTCTGCGGGTCGGGGATGTAGGTCCATTCGACCCGGTCGACCTTCGGCGCCTTGCTGCCCGAATAGGCGTCGGTCGGCTCGCTTCTGGCCGAGTAGGCGGCGTTCTTCCGGTAGATGACCTTGTCGCCCGGCTTCCACTCGTCCTTGACGAAGATGAAGGGGCCTGAGCCGATCGCCTCGGTGAGCTGGGTGTTGTGGTCGGTGCTCGAATCCTTCTCGCGCATGACGAAGGGCGGCTGGATCGGATTGGCTAGCGCATCCAGCATCGGGCCGAACGGCTCCTTCAGCACGATCTCGAAGGTGAGTTCGCCGGTCGCGGTCATCGAGGCGGCGCGGCTGACCAGCGCGGCGCCGTCGGTGGTCTTCTTGCTCCAGCGGTTGAGCGAGGGAATCACGTCCTTTGCGGTGACCGGCGTGCCATCGTGATACTTCATGCCGGCGCGGAGCGTGAACTTGTGGGTCAGGCCGTCGGCGGAGCTGGTGAAGGACTCCACCATCTGCGGCTTCGGCTGCATCTTGCTGTCGAGGCCGAACAGCGTGTCGAACACCATGAACGCGTGGTTCAGGGTGATCGCCGCGGTGTTCCACACCGGATCGAAGGATTTGAGGTCGGCCTGGGGGATCAGCTTGACGGTCGTCTGCGCCTGGGCAGCGCCGGCCATCATCGCTGCGACCGCGGCGGCGGAAGCGAGGGCGGCAAGCCTGGATCGGATCATTCTCGGGGTCTCCGGATTTCGAGGGACGGGAAGCCTTGGGGAGGAACGATTTTTCTTATCCGACAATCCTAGACCCGGGCCGTTCGCCGCCACAAGGGGAGGGCGCCCGCGCGCTTGAACGGTTTCTCGCGATCGGGCCTGATCGCGCCGGTGAGCTTCTGAGGAAGGGTTAGATGATGCGAACGAAGACGATCGCGGGGTTGATGGCCCTGGCGGCGGTGGTGATGTCGACGGCCGCCGTCGCCCAGGACAAGCTGACGCTTCAGCTCAAATGGGTGACCCAGGCGCAGTTCGCCGGCTACTACGCGGTTGCGGCCAAGGGCTTCTACAAGGAGGCCGGCCTCGACGTCACGATCCTCCCGGGCGGCCCCGCCATTGCGCCGCCGGAGGTGCTGGCGCGGGGCGGCGCGGACGTGATCGTCGAGTGGATGCCGGCGGCGCTCGCGGCCCTCGAGAGGGGCTGGCCGCTGATCAACATCGCCCAGGTCTTCACCCGTTCGGGCATGATGCTGACCTGCCGGAAGGAGACCGGTATCCGGGTGCCGGGCGATCTCAAGGGGCGGACACTGGGCGTCTGGTTCGCCGGCAACGAGTATCCGTTCCTCTCCTGGATGAGCCGGCTCGGCTTCATAACCGACGGGACGACGCCGGACGTGAAGATCCTGCGCCAGGGCTTCGACGTCGGCCTGCTGCTGAAGAAGCAGGCCGACTGCATCTCCACCATGACCTACAACGAGTACTGGCACGTCATCGACGAGGGCATGAAGGCCGACGAGCTCGTCGTCTTCAAATACGAGGAGATGGGCGTCGCCACCCTGGAGGACGGCCTCTACACGACCGAGATGAAGCTTGCCCAGCCGGGGATGGCCGACAAGCTCGCGCGCTTCGTCGCCGCCTCGCTCCGGGGCTGGGACTTCGCCGAGAAGAACCAGCCGGAGACCGTGAAGATCGTACTCGCCCTCGATCCGGCGCTGGCCAAGGAAGCCGCGCATCAGGCGCATATGCTGGAAGACGTCGCCCGCCTGATCGACCCTGGAGCCAAGGGGCTGGGGTATCTGGATCCGGCAGCCTATGAGCGGACGGTGTCGACGCTGCTGGCCGGCGGCTCGGACCCCGTCATTTCCCGGAAGCCCACGGGCGCCTGGACCCACGCGGTCTGGGAGGCGGCGCAGAAGTACCGGAAGTAGCCGGACACGAAAACGGCGGAGGCTCGCGCCTCCGCCGTTCTACGAAAAGCCAGTCAGGCGGCGATCAGTTGATGATCTGCCAGGCGCCGTCGGGCCGCTGGCAAGCTGTGCCGTAGGTCGGGACCGGACGGCCGTCGATGGTGGTGTTGCTCTGGTACTCGCGGCAGTAGTTGCCGGCGGCGTCGCGCCCCTCGCGGATGACGGTGCCGGCGGGCGGGGCGGCATAGACCGGCTGGTTCACCACGACCGGCCGCGGCGCGTAGTAGGGGGCGTAGTACGGATAGCCGCTGTAGTAATACGGCCCCGGCACGCCGAAATAGAAGCCGACGCCGATGCCGTGGTGGTGGCGGCGGTGACGCCACTGGGCCTCTGCCGGAGTAGCCAGGGTGAACGCGGCGACGAGGGCCAGGCTCGCCAGGATCAGGAAGCGGCGCATGATCGAAATCCTCATTTCCCCAGTCGACCAATAGCTTGCCTGCAGACGACGGCAATTCGGTGGTCGAGGTTACGGTTCATGTTCAGGGGATGACACGGTCCTGACTTAGTAATCCTGCGCTCACGTTCCCGGGCTTTTTCACCCCGGGCGATCCATGGCGAAGGCCGCGATCGCGAAGCGACGGCGGGTAGAATATCGGGATCTCCTGCAGGACGGGAGGTGGCCGAGCCCCGTGACGCGGGTGGGACGCCTTTGGTATAACAATCGGTTAGAGAGCCCCGACGAAACGCCGGGGGCGCAAATCCGACTAAGGAGACATGAAGTGTTCGCCAGAAAACTGATCCCGCTCGGTGCGGGAGCGCTGATGGCGCTCGCGCTCGCGGGCGGTTCCGACGCCGCGACGCTGGTGTTCTGCTCCGAGGGAAGCCCGGAGAATTTCAACCCGCAGATCAACACCACGGGGACCTCCTTCGACGCCTCGTTCCACGTCTACAACCGGCTGGTCGAGTTCGAGCGCGGGTCCACCAAGGTGATCCCCGGACTTGCCGAATCCTGGACCGTGTCCGAGGACGGCAAGACCTTCACCTTCAAGCTCCGTAAGGGCGTGAAGATGCAGTCCTCGAACAGCTTCAAGCCGACCCGCGACTTCAACGCCGACGACGTGCTGTTCTCGATCAACCGCCAGTGGAAGGCCGATCACCCCTTCCACAAGGTCTCCGGCGGCTCCTACGACTATTTCGGCGACATGGACATGCCGAAGCTCTTGAAGTCGGTCTCCAAGTCCGACGACTACACGGTCAAGATCGAGCTCAATGACGCCGAGGCGCCGTTCATCGCCAACATGGCGATGGATTTCGCCACCATCCTCTCCGCCGAATACGGCGAGGCGATGATGAAGGCCGGCACGCCCGAGAAGATGGACCAGGAGCCGATCGGCACCGGCCCCTTCCGCTTCGTCAACTACCAGAAGGACTCGACCATCCGCTTCCAGGCGTTCGACCAGCACTGGAACGGCAAGCCGGCGCTCGACGGCCTCGTCTACTCGATCACCAAGGATCCGGCGGTCCGCTACGCCAAGCTGAAGGCCGGCGAGTGCCACGTGATGCCGTATCCGAACCCGGCCGACCTGCCGAAGATGCGTGAGGACAAGGACATCACCGTGCTCAGCCAGGAAGGCCTGAACATCGGCTACCTTGCCTTCAACGTTCTGAAGAAGCCCTTCGACGACAAGCGCGTCCGCCAGGCCCTCAACATGGCCATCGACAAGAAGGCCATCGTCGATGCGGTCTATCTCGGCGCCGGCGTGCCGGCGATCAACCCGATCCCGCCGACGCTCTGGTCCTACAACACCTCGGTCAAGGACTATGCCTTCGACCAGGCCAAGGCGAAGGCGCTGCTGGCCGAGGCAGGCTACCCCAACGGCTTCGAGACCGACCTCTGGGCCATGCCGGTGCAGCGGCCCTACAACCCGAACGCCCAGCGCATCGGCGAGATGATGCAGTCTGATCTCGCGAAGGTCGGCATCAAGGCCAAGATCGTCAGCTTCGAATGGGGCGAGTACCGCAAGCGCGCCCAGGCGGGTGAGCACCAGATGGCCCAGCTCGGATGGACCGGCGACAACGGCGATCCCGACAACTTCATGTACGTGCTGCTGGGCTGCGCCGCCGCCCGTCCGGGCGGCAGCAACATCGCGAAGTGGTGTCACAAGCCCTTCGACGACCTGCTGGTCGCTGCCAAGCGCACGCCCGAGACGGCGAAACGCACGGCGCTCTACGAAGAGGCCCAGAAGATCTTCAAGGAGGAGGCGCCGTGGTTCACCATCGCCCACTCCGTGGTCTTCAAGCCGATCCGCAAGGAAGTCGTCGACTTCCGCATCAGCCCGTTCGGCCGTCATCAGTTCGATGGCGTCAAGCTGAACTAGCACGCGTCTGAGATCGGACCGGCGGAAGCCCCAAAGGCGCGCGCCGGTCCGTCTCTTTTCCGGCGTATCTTCATGCTTCGTTTCATCCTGACGCGTGCCAGCCTGATCGTGCCGACCTTCCTCGGCATCATGCTGCTCAGCTTCGTCCTGATCCGGCTGGTTCCCGGCGACCCGATCGAGGTTCGCATGGGCGAGCGCGGCATCACGCCCGAGCGCCACGCCCAGCTCCTGCACCAATACGGCCTCGACCGCCCGCTCTGGCAGCAATTCGCGAGCTATGTCGGCCAGGTTGCCCGGGGCGATCTCGGCGTCTCCATCATCACCAAGAGCCCGGTCATCAAGGAGTTCGCGGCGCTGTTCCCGGCGACGTTGGAACTCGGTGCGGCGGCGATGCTGTTCGCGATCCTCTTTGGCCTGCCGGCCGGCATCATCGCTGCGGTCCGCCGCGGCTCGGTCTTCGACCACACGCTGATGGGCGTGTCGCTCACCGGCTATTCCATGCCGATCTTCTGGTGGGGCCTGCTGCTGATCCTGCTGTTCTCGGTCGAGCTCGGCCTGACGCCGGTCTCCGGCCGCCTGGCCGCCGCCTTTTTCGTCGAGCCGAAGACCGGGTTCCTGCTCATCGACTCGCTGCTCTCGGACGAGAAGGGCGCCTTCAAGTCGGCGGCCCGGCATCTCATCCTTCCGACCATCGTCCTCGGCACCATCCCGCTCGCCGTGATCGCGCGCATGACCCGCTCCTCGATGCTGGAAGTGCTGAACGAGGACTACATCAGGACGGCACGGGCGAAGGGTCTCGGCACCTTCCGCGTCGTCGCCCTGCACGCGCTCCGCAATGCGCTGATCCCGGTGGTGACCGTCATCGGCCTTCAGGTCGGCTCGCTGTTGGGTGGTGCCATCCTGACCGAGACGATCTTCTCCTGGCCCGGCATCGGCAGCTGGCTGGTCGAGTCGATCAACCGCCGCGACTATCCGGTTCTCCAGGGCGGCATCCTGCTGGTCGCGAGCCTGGTGATGCTGGTGAACCTCGCCGTCGATCTCCTCTACGGCGTCCTCAATCCGAGGATCCGCCGGTGAGCGCCGAGACCCTGGAAAAGCCCCGCGCCGAGGCACCGCCACCTGGCCCGTTCAAGGAAGTGTGGCTCGCCTTCGCCGAGAACAAAGGTGCGGTCGCCGGACTGGTCGTCATCCTGATTGTCGCCTTCGTCGCGATCTTCGCCGACATCCTGGCGCTCCATTCGCCGATCGAGCAGTACCGCGATGCGCTCCTGGCGCCGCCGGTTTGGCAGGACGGCGGGCGCTGGAGCCATCCTCTCGGCACCGACGACATCGGCCGCGACATCCTCTCCCGCCTCATCTACGGCGCACGCCTCTCCATGGTGATCGGTACCATCGTCGTCACCATCTCGCTGGCCGTCGGCACCATGCTGGGTCTCGCCGCGGCGTTCCTTCGCGGCGTCACGGACATCGCGATCATGCGGCTGATGGACGTCATGCTGGCGCTGCCGAGCCTGCTGCTTGCCATCGTCATCGTCGCCATCCTCGGTCCCGGCCTCTTCAACGCCATGATCGCCGTCTCGATCGTGACGCTGCCGCACTTCACCCGTCTTGCGCGGGCCGCCGCGATGAGCGAGCTGACCCGCGAATATGTAGCCTCCGCGCGCCTCGCCGGTTCCGGGCCGTTCCGGCTGATGTTCGTGACCGTGCTGCCGAACTGCCTGGCGCCGCTGATCGTCCAGGCGACGCTGGGCTTCTCCAACGCCATCCTCGATGCTGCCGCGCTGGGCTTCCTCGGGCTCGGAGCGCAGCCGCCGACACCCGAATGGGGAACGATGCTGGCGGGCTCGCTTCAGTTCGTTCAGCGCGCATGGTGGGTGGTCAGCCTGCCCGGCATCGCCATCCTGGTCACCGTGCTCGCCTTCAACCTGATGGGTGACGGGCTCCGCGATGCCCTTGATCCGAAGCTGAAGCGCTGATGGCTCTGCTCGAAATCCGCGGTCTCACGGTCGACTTCACCACCTCGCGGGGCACGCTGCGGGCGGTGGATTCGGTCGACCTCGACGTGGCTGAGGGCGAGGTCCTGGGCGTGGTCGGGGAGTCGGGATCAGGCAAGAGCGTCTCTATGCTCGCGGTCATGGGTCTCTTGCCGCCCAACGCCAGGATCCAGGCCGACCGGCTCGCCTTCGACGGCCGCGATCTGCTCGGTCTCTCGCCCAGGGCCAGGCGCGACCTGGTCGGCAAAGACATGGCGATGATCTTCCAGGAGCCGACCACCAGCCTGAACCCGTGCTTCACCATCGGCTTCCAGATCACCGAGGCGCTTCAGGTCCATCTCGGCGGCACGTCTCGCGGCCGACGGGATCGCGCGGTCGAGCTCCTCACCCAGGTCGGCATTTCTGATGCCGAGCATCGCCTCGGCGCCTTCCCCCACCAGCTCTCCGGCGGCATGAACCAACGGGCGATGATCGCCATGGCGATCGCCTGCAACCCACGCCTCCTGATCGCCGACGAGCCGACGACAGCGCTCGATGTCACCATCCAGGCGCAGATCCTCGATCTCTTGATCTCCCTGCAGAAGAGCCACGGCATGGGCATGGTGCTAATTACCCATGACATGGCGGTGATCTCGGAGACGGCGCAGACGGTCCAGGTGATGTATGCCGGCCAGGTGGTCGAGGTGCGGCCGGCGGGGGAGCTGTTCCAGTGCCCCTCTCACCCCTACACCGCCGCTCTCCTGTCGTCGCTGCCCGGCCGGGCCAAGCGTCGCGCGCGTCTGCCGACCATCCCCGGAGTCGTGCCCGGCATCGGCGACCGGCCGAGGGGGTGCCTGTTCAACCCGCGCTGCCGTTTCGTCTTCGACCGCTGCCTGGTCGAGGTGCCGCCGCCGAGCGGCCCGGCGCGCACGCGCTGTCACACGCCGCTGGATGAGAGCGGCGTCCCGCAGGAGGCGAGGGCGCTCGCATGACGACGGTGATGGAAGCCCGCGACCTCAAGCGCCATTACGCGGTCGGCGGCGGTGCTTTCCGGAAGCCGGTCTCGGTCAAGGCGGTCGACGGCGTCTCCTTCACGCTGGCGGCTGGGACCACGCTCGCCATCGTCGGTGAGTCCGGCTGCGGCAAGTCGACCCTCGGCCGGCTGCTGGCGCTGCTCGAGGACCCGACCGCAGGCGAGCTCCTGATCGACGGCCGTGTCACCGACGGCGAACGCTCGGCCAAGGATCCGGTGCTCCGGCGCGCCGTCCAGATGGTGTTCCAGAACCCCTATGGCTCGCTCAATCCGCGCCAGACCGTCGGCCGCATCCTGGAAGAGCCGCTGGCGATCAACACGAAGCTCTCGTCAGTCGAGCGGGTCGAGGCGGCGCGCGCGATGCTGGCGAAGGTGGGCCTGCGCCCCGATCACTACGGCCGCTACCCACATATGTTCTCGGGCGGCCAGCGCCAGCGCATCGCCATCGCGCGGGCCTTGATGCTGAACCCCCGCATCGTCATCGCCGACGAGCCGGTCTCGGCCCTCGACGTCTCGATCCAGGGCCAGATCCTCAATCTGCTGATGGATCTGCAGGACGAGTTCAAGCTCGCCTACCTCTTCGTTTCGCATGATCTCGGCGTCGTCCATCACATCGCCGACGAGGTGCTGGTGATGTATCTCGGCCGGCCGGCCGAGCACGGCCCGACCGAGGAGGTCTTCGAGCGCCCGCTGCATCCCTACACCATGGCGCTGCTGGCGAGCCGGCCGAAGGTCGAGGTGGGTGCGCGTGGCGCCCGTGCACCGCTCTCGGGCGAGCTGCCGTCGCCGCTGAACCCGCCGCCCGGCTGCGCCTTCCACCGCCGCTGTCCCTATGCGAAGGAACGCTGCGCCGTCGACCGGCCGGAGCCGCGCCCGGTCTTCGGCCGTCCCGTCGCTTGCCACTACGCCGAAGAGATCGCGGCTCTGTAGCGCCTCGTGTCCCCTCCCCCGCGTAAGACGCGGGAGAGGGGGTAAACGCCGCTACGCCGCCAGCGGCTGCACCAGACCCTTCGCTCGCGACAGCGCGCCCGGCCTGAACTCGCGGCCGAGGAATCGCGGGCGCTCGACCGGGCCGGGCAGATGCAGCCCGGTGGTCGGATCCGGCTTGAAGCCGAAGCGCCGGTAGTAGTCCGGGTCGCCGACCAGGAACACCGACGGCTCGCCGGCCGCCTCGATCCTGGCCATCGCCGCTTCCATCAGCCTGGCGCCGATACCTTCGCCGCGCTTCTCGTCGTCGACCGCGAGCGGCCCGAGCATCAGTCCTTGCCGACCGAGTCCGAGCCGCACCGGCCACAGGCGCACGGTGCCCACCAGCTCGTCTCCGTCCAAGGCGACCAGGCTCAGATCCCGGAGGGGATCCTGGCCGTCGCGAAGGCGCTGGCAGGTCTTGTGCCAGCGGGCCGGACCGAAGGCCTGGTCGAGCAAACGCTCGATCGCAGGCGCGTGCTCGGGCCGCTCTACGTGGAGGGTGACCATTTCATGACGCCCCCTTCAGACACAGTGGCACTTCAACGGCTCGAAGCCGTTGAAGGCGACGGAGGCATAGGTCGTCGTGTAGGCACCGGCGGCGCGGATCTCCAGCTTGTCGCCGATCTCCAGATCCGACGGCAGGCGATAGTCGGCCTTCTCGTAGAGGATGTCGGCCGAGTCGCAGGTCGGGCCTGCCAGGATCACCGGCACCGGCTGTCCTTTGCGATCGGAGACGATCGGATACTGGATCGCCTCGTCCATGGTCTCGGCGAGGCCGCCGAACTTGCCGATGTCGAGATAGACCCAGCTCTTCTTGTCCTGCTCCGACTTCTTCGAGATCAGCACGACCTCGGTCTGGATGACGCCGGCATTGCCGACCATCTGGCGGCCCGGCTCGACGATGATGTCCGGGATGCGGTTGCCGAAGTGCCGGCGCAGCGACTCCTCGATGGCGTCGCCATAGGCGCCCATCGTCGGGATCGACTTGCGATAGCGCGTGGGGAAGCCACCGCCGATATTCAGCATGGTCAGCTGCACGTTCTGCTGCTCCAGCTCGCGGAACAGCCAGGCCGCCTCGGCGACCGCGGTGTCCCACTGGCCGGGATCCCGCTGCTGCGATCCCACATGGAAGG
Organism: Alphaproteobacteria bacterium; assembly: GCA_964201945.1. GTDB lineage: Bacteria > Pseudomonadota > Alphaproteobacteria > SHVZ01 > SHVZ01 > SHVZ01. The sequence goes on along the minus strand of CAXNIC010000028.1, from coordinate 5,916 downwards.
AGACGCCATAGGGGACGACGTCGCGCTTGGCAGCTTCCAGCAGCAGCTCCTTCGCCATCTGCACGTCGCAACCGAACTTCCGGGACAGCGGCCATTCGGCGTTGGCGCCGGAGGTCAGGATGCGGCAGAAGACGCGGCTTCCCGGCGCCACCTCGGCGATCTTGGCGAGCTCGGCGGCGGAATCGAAGGCGTAGAGGCGAACGCCCCTCGCATAGGCGGCGGCGATGTCGGCCTTCTTCTTGATCGTGTTGCCATAGGAGATGCGGTCGGCGGTCGCGCCGGTCGAGAGCGCCATGTCGATCTCGTTGACGCTGGCGGTGTCGAAGCACGAGCCCATGCCGGCCAGCAACGCCAGGATCTCCGGCGCCGGATTGGCCTTCACGGCATAGTAGATGCCGGCCTGCGGCACCGCCTGGCGCAGCTTCCTGTAGTTGTCCGCGACCAGGTCGAGGTCGAGAACCAGGCAGGGAGTCGCCGGACGCTGCTCGGCGAGGAACTTGGCGATCTTCTTGGTCATCGTCAGAGTGCTCCTTCGTTCGCAGTCGTCAGGCGACGCGGAAATTCTTGAACTGCCAGGGATCGGAGGAATCCAGCGCCTCGGGAAACAGCACGCCGCGGCCCTCAAGCGGGGTCCAGTCGGAGTACGCCCCGACCACCTCGCCGAGATAGGGACGCGCGACCTCGAGGATCCGCGCATGATCCAGGCTGTCGGCCTCGAGCACGCCGGCCTTCGGGTTCTCGATCGCCCAGACCATGCCGGCCAGAACGGCGGCGGTGACCTGCAGGCTGGTCGCATTGTTGTAGGGCGCGAGCTTCCGGGACTCTTCGATCGAGAGCCGCGAGCCGAACCAGTAGGCACCCTTGGCATGGCCCATGAGCAGCACGCCGAGCTCGTCGATGCCGCGCGAGATCTCCGACATCATCAGCCGCTTGCTGGCCTGGATCGTCCAGTTCTTGCCGGCCAGCTCGTGTAGCGACAGCACTGCGTCGTCGCACGGGTGGTAGGCGTAGTGCACGGTCGGCCGGTAACGCACGGTGCCGCCATCGACCAGCGAGTAGTAGTCGGCGATCGAGATCGCTTCGTTGTGCGTCACCAGGAAGCCGTGGAACGGCCCTTCGAGCGGCGTCCAGCTGCGCACGCGCGTCGAGGCACCCGGCCGCATCAGGTAGATGGCGGCATCGCAGCCGAAGCCGTGGCGCTTGGCGTCGTCCGGGAAATGGCGCTCATGCGTGCCCCAGCCGAGCTCGGACGGCTGCGAGCCCTCACCGACGAAGCCGTCGATCGACCAGGTGTTGACGAACTCGCCGGGCTGCTTCGGCGCGTCGGCGACCTGGGTGTCGCGCTCGGCGATGTGCATGACCTTGATGCCGAGGTCGCGGGCGAGGAGCGCCCAGCCGACGCGGTCGCGGGGCGTGCGCACCTCGAGGCCGGTGTCGCGGGCGATGTTCAGCAGCGCCTCCTTGACGAAATGGGAGACGAGGCCGGGATTGGCGCCGTGGGTGAGGACGGCCGTCGGGCCGCCGGCGAACTTCGGGGCCAGCGCCAGCGCGCTCTCGCGGAGCGCGTAGTTGGAGCGCTGCGAGGGGGAGAGGGAGGGATCGGTGTAGCCGCCGGCCCAGGGCTCGATGCAGGTGTCGAGATAGAGCGCGCCCTGCTCATGGGCGAGCTCGATCAGCGCCACCGAGGAGACATCGACCGACAGGTTGAGGAGGAAGTCGCCGGAACGCAGCATCCCGCCCAGCACCGAGCGATAGTTGTCGCGGGTGATCGGCTCCAGCACGAAGCGGACGCCGAGCTCGGCCGCGACCTCGCGACCCCGCTCCTCGGCGGTCACGATCACGATGTTCTCGCGCGGCATGTCGATGTGCCGGAGGATCAGCGGCAGGACGCCCTGGCCGATCGAGCCGAAGCCCAGGATGACGAGACGGCCGGCGAACGCGACATGCTTGGTGGTCATGAGACGGCTCCTCTGCGCCCGGGACGGTTCCCGGACGGCTGACGGCGATGCGCTGCCTGGAGCGGGCTTGTGCCCGCCGGGTCAGGGCGGCGATTGCGGATGAAACGAGCGGATGACGTCAGGCGCGGCCTTAAACGGGCCTGCCGGTCGTTCCTTACCGCTCGAAGCTCAGAGGAGACGCGAGCTCATGTGCGAACATCGTATCCACTTCCCTTAAGGACGCCGGCCCACTGTCGACCGGCTCGACCGAAAGAGACGCGACACGTCGTTGCTTGATCCCTCGGGAGAGGGGCCTTGGGCACGTGCGATTGGCGTCGGCGCGGTAGATGGGGCCTGGCGCCCCCCGATGCAAGTGAATTATTTGTGGCGAACCTTCGCGAGACGGAGGCGGCTCAGGCGTCATCGCCGCAGCGACGGCAGATGTGGCAGCGTGGAGACGCGTGGTCCGGGCTCCCGCAGATGCGTGACGAGCGCCGCGCGCACCCTTGCCAGGACATCCGGCCAGCTCTCCGCAAGCCCTCGGCTAAAGCAGGTGAAGTTCAGGAAGAGCGGGTGGCGGTCGAAATTTGGCGTCATCCAGTTGCGGCCGATGTAGCAGCACCATGTCGGTACACCCAGGCCCGCGGCGAGGTTCGCGATTGAGACTCCCGGCGCGACCAGGAGATCACAGGATTTCAGGAGCGCAGAGACGTCGTCGAGGTCGTTCTTCAGGTCGATCGACGGCAGGTACAGGTCATCCAACCCGGTTCGAAGGCGATCGAGCTCGGAGTCGGTGGCACCGTATTGAGTATTCACGACGGTGACCGGTAGTCCGCGAAAGATCGATACGATCTCGTCGACCGACGGGTAGTAGAGGTTCCGTGTCGGTGAAAGCACACCGCTGCGCCAGGAAATTGCCACGCGGAGCCTTCCGGGCCGGGCTGAGAGGACGGAGTCCCAGAAGGCAACGCGGCCCGGATCGGCCTTGAAGAATGGCTGCGGCGGCCACGGGGTTCCGCGGCGCATCGCCTCGATGGCCTCGCCGGTCTCGCGAATGTAGACAAGCGGTAGACTGCCGACCGGGATCTGAAGATCGATCGGTTCGGCGCTCATCTCTTCGACGGTCGGTCGCGAGGCGACCATATGCAGGTGCGGAAAGGACCTCTGGTAAAGAGGGACGAGCCGCTCGTCGCACTCGACGATGACCCGACCGATATTCTTCGGCATCATCGCCATCCAGCGGGCGTAGTAGAACTGGTCGCCGATCCCGCGTTCTATCCAGATCAGCAGGGAGCGACCGTCGAGAGGCTGGCCGTCCCAGCGCGGCCGAAGAATCCGGGTCTTTACCTTCGACGGGTCGTTGGCCTCGTGCAGACGATACTCTTCGTGATACAGGCCGGGATCGGGTTTGCCCTGTCCCAGTAGAATCTGACCGAGATTCCAGTGGACGATGGGCGTAGGTGCCTCGACCGTGAAGGCGCGCCGGGCAAGCCGCTCGGCCTCGACCGGGCGAGTGTCCATCATCTGCAGCTGCGACAGGTTGACCAGGGCCGCGAGATACGAGGGGTTGATCGCGAGCGCCCGCATTAGCGCGCTCCTGGTAGAAACCAGACGATGGACGACGCGGTAGGCGAGCGCGAGCGTGCCATGGGCCTCAGGCGCCACCGGATCCGTAGCGACGAACCGTAACGCCCAGGTCAGAGCGGCGTCGGGATCGATTTCGCGCGATGCCTCGCCGAGGAAGCCGTAGGCGGCACCGCGGTCAGGAAAGAGTGCCGCGTGACACCTCATCGCGGTGATCGCTTCCTCGCCGCGCCCGCTGCGTGCCGAGAGCAGGCCCGCCTGCATGAGCCAGTCGGCGGCTTCGTTGTGATCTGGCCGTCGCCGGGCGATCGCCAGCAGGTCCGACGATGCGCCGGTCCGGACGAAGAACGACACCGCTGTGCGGAGGACATCCGGGTTGTCCGCCGCGATCGCGAGCCCGCGTCGATAGGCGAGACCCGAGGCGTCCGACCGTCCTCCGCTCTCTTCGCCTTCGGCGAGCAGCATCCATGGCGAAGCTTCGGCGGGGAGATCGGCGAGCAGCCGCCGCAACACTGAAAGCCCTTCTTCATAGGCGTCGAGGCGAAAGAGACCGAAGGCGAGCTGATATCGGCCGGCGGGGTGCGGGGTGACACGGATGCTCCGCTCCGCCCAGTCGACGAGGCGCGGCCATGCCTGTGTCGCGGCCAACAGCTCGCACCAGGCGCGCAGGGCCGCATCGGATCGTGGCGAGAGCGCGAGCGCCCCCTTCAGGGCTCGCTCGGCACCGGGGACATCGCCGCTTCTCAGCCGGGCAAGACCTAGCGCGCGTTGTGCCTCTTCATCGATCGGCGTCACCTGACTCGGCGTCAAGGGAAGAGCCAGACACCAGGCATGATCAAGCCTCCCGCGGGCCGAAGATGTCGTCCAGAACCTCGAACATCTCGATCAGGTTGGCGCCCTTCATCTGGCGGTTCTTGTGCCGGGACGACATCTCGTTCCAGACCAGGATGGCATGGCTCACCTCGTTCAGGGTGGCGCCGAGATTGTTGAAGTGCCGGCTCGCCTGGCCGAGGAAGCCGCCGAACTTCTGCGCGCCCTTGCGACGGACGAAGAGCTCGTCGTAGCTGTCCTGGTACTCGGCCAGCGTCTGGGTGATCTCGGCCAGGTTCTGCTTGGTCTTGCGGCGCACGGACTCGCGCAGCTTGTCGATCGTGGCGCGGTCGGTCCGGTGGATGGTGTCGACCGGCACCGAGCCGTCCTTCAGCCAGCGGCCGAAGTCCTGGACCTTCGGCGTCAGCTCGCCGTACTCGATCTCGTAGAAGGTGATGCCCTTCCACGCCTGCATGATATCGGCGGTCTTGTCGACCGGCAGGTTCATCGCCTTGAAGAACGGCGCGAACTCTTCGAGGCCCGTCGAGTCCCAGAGCTTGTCCAAAAGTACCTTGACCTTGGCCTCGACGTCGCCCTGGCCGGATGCGGCCATCAGCACCATCGGCCGGATCTTCTCGCGGATGCGGCGAGAGATCCTCTCCCACTCCGAGGGCGAGATGGCGAAGTAGCTGGGATCGACCTCGTTGACGTGGGTCGCGAGCCGGTCCTTCAGGAGGAAGGGATCGAGCGACGGCAGCTTCGCCATCGCTTCCAGGATGCCCATGTCGCGCTGGAAGGCTTCGGGCGCCTGCGCGCGGTTCAAACCGGCGAGCTCGGCCAGCGCCTGCTCGCGCTCGTGGTGGTCGAACTGGATGGCGGCGCCGCCCTTGGTGATGTCCTCGTCGTCGTAGGAGAAATGCACCTTGGTCTTGATCGCGCGGGTGAGCACGCGGCCCGGCGGCGGCTTCTCCCGGGCCTGGCCCGGATCCACCACCTTGATGATCACCGCCTTATTGAGGCCGATGCAGGTGAAGAGGTGCTTCGGCGGCACGCCTTCCTTCGCCGCCGCCCGGTCGATCGCCTGGGTGACCTTATGGCAATTGAAGACCTTGGCCGAGCCCGACTGGATGGTGAAGCGGAAGTATTTCTCGCGCATGGCGGCACATCAGCTTTGGATCAGCATCTCTGCCAGCAGGAGGATGTCTTCCTCCATCTGGTGCTTGACGCTGCGATAGAGGTCGCGGATCGAGATGATGCCGTAGAGCTTGCCGTCGTCGATGACGGGCAGGTGGCGGTAGCCGCGCTCCGCCATCAGGTCGAGGGCGGTCTGGACGGACTCCGTCGGTGCGATGGTGTCGGGATTCCGGGTCATGACGTCGGCGACCTTGGTCTTGGTTGCGCTCTTGCCCTTGGCGAGCACGCGGACAAGCGCGTCACGCTCGGTGAAGATGCCGGCGAGCTTGCCTTTCTCCATGACCAGGATGGCGCCGATGCGGCGCTTCGCCATCATCGCCGCGACTTCGGCCACGGTCACGTCAGGGCCGACCGTCGCCAGGTCCTGGGGCTCCTTGATGACGTCGGGGAC
>CAXNIC010000027.1:0-23239 GCA_964201945.1 Alphaproteobacteria bacterium | reverse complement strand
CGTTCCACCCGGCATCGCAGAGCGCGGTGCAGATGGTCTTGCCCTGGCCGGAATAGCGCATGACGTGGCGAAGCCGGTTGATGCCGTCCCGCTGCACCAGGCCCATGGTGCCGGCGTAGTAGTAGGGCCAGACCGTCTCGCTGCCGTGCTTGGCGGCAGCGGCGATGAACGCCTCGGCGGTGCGGTCGAAGGCCTCGTCCCAGCCGATCTCGCGGAACTGGCCGGAGCCCTTAGGCCCCGTCCGCATCATCGGGACCTTGAGCCGGTCCTTGTGGTGGACGCGCTCGGCATAGCGCGCGGTCTTGGCGCAGACGACGCCCGCCGTATACGGATTCTCGCCGGCACCCCGGACCCGGCCGATGGTGCGCGCATCCAGCCTCTCGACTTCCAGCGCACAGGTGCTCGGACAGTCATGCGGGCAGACCGACGGGACGATGTCGAGGGGCATGGTCTAAAAAAACAGGCCGGATTGGTAACGGCCACCAGCATAGCTGCGTCCTTGCCGATTTGACAGCCGAAGCAAGGCCCCGCGGCTTCCGTTTGACCTCATTCTTGGCCCCGGCCAACAGTCCCGTCATGGTCGAGAGGCAGATGCCGCTGTGGTCGGGCAGGGGTGGTCGGCCTGTCCACCACGCCCGATCCACCGGTCGATCGGCTACACGCGCATCATTGGCGCGCCCCTTCTTTACATAACTTTACGTTGGAGAGAAGCTCGCGAAACGAAGGCCTCCCAGATTGTGGGAAGCGGCAAGGCCGCGCCGATATCCCAATCTTAAGGAGACCGCCTATGACCGATCCAACGACTTCCTCGGACCCGCGACCTCGCCGGCGTCGCCGACTGCTGTTCACCCTGCTTGTCGTATTGGCCGCAGGGCTGACCGGCGCTGTCGCCAGCCAGGCCGTCAGCCAGGGATACGGGTTCGGATCCGGCCCCTGGCACGGCGGATGGCGCCACGGTGGCTTCATGGGCGGCCAAATCGACCCTGCCCGGATCGAAGACCATGCCGACCGCATGGTTCGGCATCTCGCGATCGAAATCGACGCGACGACAGAACAGCAGACCAAGCTCCGCGCCGTCGTGAACGCCGCCGTCAAGGATCTCATGCCCTTGCGCGAGCAGGCGCGAACCGCACACCAGCAGGCCCACGAGCTGCTGACCGGGCCCAACATCGACCGCGCCGCGCTCGAAAAATTTCGCTCCGAGCATATGGGGCAGTGGGATTCGGCCAGCAAACGGATCGCCCAGGCCGTCGGCGATGCGGCCGAGGTCCTGACGCCCGCGCAGCGCCAGAAGCTCGACGAACTCCTGTCGCGTCACCGGGCCTCGGGGCATGGAGGACATCGCTGATAGAATGCACCGGTGACCGACCGTGTTCTGCTGATCGAGGACGACCCGCGCCTCGCCGAGATGGTGAAGAGCTATCTCGGCGAGGCCGGATTCAGCGTGACCATCGCATCGAAAGGGATCGCCGGCATCGCGGCGCAGGCGCGCGAGGCGTTTGACGCCCTGATCCTGGACCTGATGCTTCCCGATATGGACGGGCTCGAGGTCTGCAGACGCATCCGGGCGCAAGCTGACACGCCGATCCTGATGCTCACGGCACGCGGCGAGGCCATGGACCGGGTGGTGGGACTGGAGCTTGGCGCCGACGACTATCTGGCCAAGCCGTTCGAACCGCGCGAGCTCCTGGCCCGGCTGCGGGCGATCCTGCGCCGTGGCAAAAGCGATCGAAAGTCGGAAGTCCTGCGCTTCGGCCGCCTCGAGATCGACGTCGACGCGCGCCAGGCCCGTCTAGACGGCGAGATCTGCCCCTTGACCAGTTATCAATTCGAGCTGCTGCTGACGCTGGCTCGTCACGCCGGCCGGGTTCGGTCGAGAGAGGCCATCATGGACTCGCTGAAAAGTCAGCGTCTGGAAGCGTTCGACCGCTCCATCGACGTGCATATTTCTCGCATTCGTGCGGCGATCGAAGACGACCCGAAGAAGCCGCGACGCGTTATCACGGTCCGCGGCGCGGGCTATCTGTTTGCCAAGGCACAGGACTGACCCAAGGTGAAGCGGCTCTATCAGAAGATTCACCTGACCATCATTGCCAGCCTGGTCATGGTGGTGCTTGTGGCCGGCGCCGTCTGGCACTTCGGACCGGATGCCTCGCCGGCAGCACATGCGTTCGAGATCGTAGGCAAGCTGGCGGCCGCCGCCTTGCCTCCCGCCGATGCCCCGCGCGACACGCAACAGCAATCGATCCAGCATCTTGCCGAACGGTTGGGCGTCGATCTCGCGCTGTTCGATGAAGCGGAGCGGCCGATCGCCGCTGCCGGAAAACCTGTGCCGCCACCTGCCCGCTGGCGCGGGCATGAAAGCGGTGGGACGGTTCACGGCCCGGGCGGTCGGGCCTGGAGTATCCGGCTGCCGGATCAACGCTGGCTGGTCGCGAGTTCACAAGCGCCGCGTCAGACGCCCGCTCCGCGCCTGATCTTGTTCCTCGGTGGGGTCGCGCTTCTGGTGGCCGTCTGCGCCTATCCTGTCGTGCGCGGCCTGACGCGACGGCTGGAACGGCTGCAGGCCGGCGTCGAGACGCTCGGTGCGGGCAATCTGGCCGCGCGCGTGAAGGTCGAGGGCCGTGACGAGGTGGCGCGGCTCGCCGAGAGCTTCAATCGTGCGGCGGAGCGTATCGAAGCCCTGGTGAGCGCGCATCGCATGCTGCTCGCCAACGCCTCGCACGAGCTGAGGACCCCGCTGTCGCGCATTCGCTTAGGCATCGAGCTGTACCCGCAGCAGCAGGATCCGAAGCGCAAGGCCGAGCTCCGACAGGATATCGCCGAGCTCGATCTCCTGATCGACGAGATCCTGCTCGCAAGTCGCCTCGAGGCGGTTGGCGCGCTGCACGAGGTCGAGGAGGTCGACCTGCTCGCGCTCGCGGCCGAGGAGGCAGCCCGCTACGACGACTGCTCGGTCGAGGGAGAAACTCTCATCGTTCGGGGCGAGGCGCCGCTTTTGCGCCGCCTGATCCGCAACCTGCTCGAAAATGCCAGCCGCCACGGCAGGCCGCCGATCCGGGTGGATGTGCGGCAACAAGGGGCGAGCGCTGTCCTAGAGGTTGCGGATCACGGCGACGGCATCGCCGAAGCGGAGCGCGAACGCGTCTTCACGCCTTTCCATCGGCTGAATGCCGATGCGCGGGGCACTGGGCTCGGACTTTCGCTCGTGCGCCAGATTGCCCGCCTGCACGGAGGCGACGCCGTTGCCGCGCCCCACGGAAGCAAGCTGCTTTCGCGTGACCTTGCCCGCCATGAGCGCCTGACATCGGCGATCGCCGCGGGATCGCCACCCGCGCGCGGTGACCAACCTGCTGAGTCAGTCGCCGTAGACGTCCACGACGCGGGCGACGATTGCGTCCAGGCCGGTCGCCATCGCGCGAGCTGCCGCCTTTTCCTTCAGGCCGTATTCGGCGCCAACGGCGTTCAAGTCGCGGTAGCCCACCCAGACGCGCTCGCGTTCGTCCTGCCAGATCGACAGCCGCAACGGCAGATCGAGGGCGATTGCCTGCGTGTCCTGCATCAGCCTGGTGCCGACCTTGGGATTGCCGAAGACGACGACCTTGGTCGGGCGCAGCGTCATCTCGGCCTTCTCGGCGTTCTCGGCGTGGTCGAAGGTCGCGAGGACCGGGATCTTGCGTTCCATCAGTACGGCCTGCAGCCGGGACGCGGTCTCTGCCACCGAGAACTTACTTTCCCGAGTGACGATCCCCTCCGCGGGCACGCCGGCGCCGAGGCCCGGCTTGTAGGCCTCGGCGATGTCGCGCGCGAGAACCGTCAGGTCCAGCCCCTCGCGATTGGCGAGCAGCGTGACGCAAACGAGATCGGCGGGCGCGGTGAAGCGGCTGAGATAGGCGTTGAAGCCCGGCGCCGATCCCTTGATCTCCATGAAGCCTGGATGGCGGGTGAATTCCCAGCCCGCCATGGCCGGCACCACCGTGCCGTTGCGCAGCGTCGTCGGCTTGTAGATCAGCGCCCGGTTCTCCTCGCGCTTGACCAGGATGCCGCCCGCCAGCCCGATGTCCCAGACGCTGATGTCTTCGGCCGACGACCATATGCTGGCGAAACCAAAGAGGCTTTGCGACGCCGCCGGGGACACGGCCGCCAGCCTGCCGTCGATCTCTCTGTAGCCTGTCGCCGGCTCGACCGGGTTGATGAAGGAAACCTCGGACTTGAAGCGGGCATGCTGCTTCTCGCCTTCGCGCCTCGGCCGGCGGTCGGCGAACGACTTGACGGGAAATTCTTCGGCAAACATCGTGGCGCGGAGGCCGAGCGGCTCGATCTGATTGCGGGTTACGTGGTCGCGGAACGGCATGCCGCCGGCGCGCTCGACGATCAGTCCGAGCAGCAGGAAGTCGGTGGCGCTCATGCGCACCTGACTGCCGGGATCGAACAAGAGCTTGCTGTCGGAGACCAGGGCGAGCAGCTCGGCAGGCTTGTAGCCGCGGTCTTCACGGAAGTTGGGACTGGTGCGGTAGTCGGCGATGCCCGAAGCATGCTGCAGCAGTTCGAGGATCGTGATCTTCGCCCATGCCGCCGGCAGATCCGTCAGATGCTTGGCGATCGGGTCGCGAATGTCGATCTTCTGCGCCTCGTGGAGTTGGAGGATCGCGACCGCGGTGAAGGCCTGGGTCATCGGCCCGACGCCCCACATCGTCCTGGTCGAAGCGAGCTCGTCGTCGGAGAGGCTGGCGCGGCCATAGCCCGCCGAGCGCGGGATGTAGGGCGCCTGCACGATCGCCATGGCAAGGCCGGGCACGTCGTTCTTTTCCATGAATTCGGCGATGCGCTGGTCGATGTACTTTGCGCGCACCGACAGCACTGGATTTCCGCGTCCGAAATCCTGGATGGGCTGCGCCACGCTCGGCGTGCTGACTACGGCGGTGGCAATGATGAGGATCGACAGGAGGCGCCCGATGTCTTTGCGCGTCATTTCACTCTCCACGGGTCGAGAATGGAACTACACAGCCGCGACCCGAGCGGAGGCAACAGAAAAGCCGCTCTCTGGTCGAGGTTTCCGGCAAAGACCCAAACCGCTTCCGGGCTGCTTGGAGCCCGAAGCAGACGACGGCCCGGGACACGCCCGCGCCACGCTCCTTCCGCTTGACCCTTTTTGCGGTCGCGGACAAGAGTGCCGGCCATGACGGAAACGGTTGATGCGGTGGTGGTCGGGGCCGGGGTGGTGGGGCTGGCGATCGCGCGCGCACTCGCGCTCGACGGCCGCGAGGTGATCGTGCTGGAAGCGGCCGACTCGATCGGCACCGAGACCTCGTCCCGCAACTCGGAAGTCATCCATGCGGGAATCTACTACCCGACCGGCAGCCTGAAGGCGAAGTTCTGCGTCGCCGGCCGCGACCTGCTCTACCGCTTCGCCGCCGAGCACGGCGTGCCGCACCGGCAATCGGGCAAGCTGATCGTCGCCACCGACGAGTCGCAACGGCCCGGGATGGAGAAGCTGAAGGCGATCGCGGCGAAGAACGGCGCCGGCGATCTCGCCTGGCTGCCGGCGGCGGAGGCGAAGGCGATGGAGCCGGCGCTCTCCTGCATCGGTGCGCTTCATTCGCCGCTGACCGGCATCATCGACAGCCACTCCTACATGCTGGCGCTCCAGGGCGACGCCGAGGATCGCGGCGCCATGCTGGCGTTTCTCTCGCCCGTGCTGGGCGGTCATGTCGGGCATAATTCCATCGAGATCGAGGTCGGCGGCGCCGAGCCGATGCGGCTTCGCTGCCGGACCCTGGTGAACTCGGCTGGGCTGCATGCCCAGAAGCTGTCGCGCGGCCTCGAGGGGCTCAACCCGGAGACGGTGCCGCCGGCCTATCTCGCCAAGGGCAACTACTACGTGCTGACCGGAGTGAAGCCGCCGTTCTCGCGGCTGATCTACCCGGCGCCGGAGCAGGCGGGCTTGGGCATCCACGTCACCCTCGATCTCGCCGGCCAGACGAAGTTCGGGCCGGATGTCGAATGGGTGGACCAGATCGCCTACGACGTCGACCCGCGCCGGGCCGACAGCTTCTATGCGGCGATCCGGACATATTGGCCCGGTCTTCCTGACGGAGCGCTGGCGCCGGGCTACGCGGGGATGCGGCCTAAGCTGCAGAAGCCGGGCGAGCCTGCCCGCGACTTCCTGGTGCAGGGGCCGCGCGAGACCGGCGTCCCCGGCCTGGTCAATCTCTACGGCATCGAGTCGCCGGGGCTGACGGCCTCGCTCGCCATCGCCGACCACGTGGTCGAGCTCTTGAAGTGCTGAGCCGCGCGGCCAGCTACGAGGCGCTGGTCGGCGGGTTCCGCTGGAGCATCCCGGCTCGTTACAACCTCGGCCACGATCTCTGCGACAAGCATGGCGACGAGGGTCTGGCGCTGATCCACGAGCGCGAGGACGGGCAGGTCGAGCGCTGGCGCTTCGGCGAGGTCAGGCGCCAGGCGAACCGGCTGGCCAATCTGCTCCTGGCCCATGGCCTCACTCGCGGCGACCGCGTGGGCATCCTGTTACCGCAACGGCCCGAGACCGCCTTCGCCCATGTCGCCTGCTACAAGGCCGGCCTGGTCGCGATCCCGCTGTTCACGCTGTTCGGCGAGGACGCGCTGGCTTTCCGGCTCGGCGATGCCGGCGCCAAGGCCGTGATCACCGACGCGGCGAGCTACGCCAAGCTCCGGCCGATCCGCGACCGCCTGCCCGATCTCAAGCTGGTGCTGGTGGTCGACGAGACGAAGGACGGAGAAGGCTTCTCCGCTCTGGCGCCGGCGCTGGCCAAGGCATCGGACAGCTTCGTCACGGTCGACACCGTGGCCGACGATCCGGCCCTCATCATCTACACCTCGGGCACCACCGGGAATCCGAAGGGCGCGCTTCACGCCCATCGCGTGCTGCTCGGCCACCTGCCGGGCGTCGAGTATCCGCACGAGTTCTTCCCTCGACCCGGCGACCGTTTCTGGACGCCGGCCGACTGGGCCTGGATCGGCGGGTTGATCGACGTGCTGCTTCCGTCCTGGCATCACGGTGTGCCGGTGGTCTCCCGCCGCTTCGCCAAGTTCGATCCCGACGAGGCCTTCGCCTTCATGGCCCGGCACGAGGTGCGCAACGCCTTCCTGCCGCCGACGGCGCTGAAGCTGATGCGCCAGGTCGAGAACCCGCGTCGCCACGGCTTTCGTCTCCGCAGCATAGGTTCCGGCGGTGAGAGCCTGGGCGTCGAGTTGCTGGACTGGGGCCGGGCCACCTTCGACCTCACCATCAACGAGTTCTACGGCCAGACCGAGTGCAACCTGGTCGTCGGCAATTGCGCCGGCATGGTGCCGGTGAGGCCGGGCGCCATGGGCCGGCCGATCCCCGGCCACGACGTCCGCATCGTCGACGACGCCGGCCGGGAAAAGCCGCGGGGTGAGGTCGGAGAGGTCGGCATCCGCCGCGGCGACCCGGTGATGTTCCTTGGCTACTGGAACAATCCCAAGGCGACCGAAGCCAAGTTTGCCGGCGATTTCCTGCTGACCGGCGACCTCGCCCGCCAGGACGAGGACGGCTACATCTGGTTCGTCGGGCGCAGCGACGACCTGATCACCACGGCGGGCTACCGCGTCGGCCCGGTCGAGGTCGAGGAGTGTCTGCTGAAGCATCCGGCCGTGGCACTTGCCGCCGTCATCGGCGTGCCCGACCCGATCCGGACCGAGAGCATCAAGGCGTTCCTGGTGCTGAAGCCCGGCCGCACCGGCGATGCGGCGCTGGCGCGCGAGGTCCAGGAGTTCGTGAAGACCAAGCTCGCCCAGCACGAGTATCCGCGCGCGGTCGAGTTCGTCGACGCGCTGCCGATGACCACCACCGGCAAGATCATGCGTCGCGAGCTGCGCGCCCGCGAGGCGGCGAAGACCTAGATCACCGCCCTGAGCGCCAGATGGGCGCCAAGCGCGAGCAATCCCAGGAAGAAGCAGCGGCGGAACATCTCCGGGCTGATCCGGCTCCGCAGCCACTGACCGAGCCCCATGCCGCCCAGCGCCGGAACCAGCGCCAGCAGCGACAGCGTGGCGTCGGTGCCGCCGAAGGCGCCTTCATGGGCGAGGCTGGCGGCCATCGCCACCGTCGAGACGGTGAAGGAGAGGCCGAGGGCCTGGACCAGGTCGTCTTTGTTGAGCCCGAGCGCCTGCAGATAGGGCACTGCCGGGATGACGAAGACGCCGGTGGCGGCGGTGACGAGGCCGGTCGCGATCCCGATGACCGGTGCCAGCGGCCGCTCCCAGGCGGGCGGGACGGACAGGCGCAGCGTGGTCAGGCCGAGCCCGGCATAGACCAGAAGCGCGACGCCGAGCGCGACCGACGCCTGGGCCGCGCCCGCGCCGGTCAGAAGCCCGCTTCCCGCCCAGGTGCCGACGCAGACGCCCAGCATCATCGGCAGGAGCCGGCGGGCCAGGGCGGTGAAGCTCGGTCCGGCGGCAAGCTGCCAGATGTTGGTCACCAGCGACGGCACGACCAGCAGCGCCGCCGCCTCGGCCGGCGTCATCGCGAGGCTCAGCAAGCCGATGGCGATGGCCGGGAGCCCAAGGCCGATGACGCCCTTGACCAGTCCGGCGAGAAGAAAGGTGAGGAGGATGACGACGAGGAGGGGATCGGTCACCGGCGGAGAGTGGCCGGCTTCGCCGCTCCCTGCAACGATCAGGCGGCCTGGTCGGCCTTCAGCTTATCGAGGTAGTTGTCGACCAGGAACTCGAGCGCGTCGATTATCTCCATCGCGAGGCCGCGCGGGTTGCCTTTGACGTCGAAGCGGACCATGGCGCGGATCGAGTCGACCTCGATCTTGACGATCTCGAGGAAGCGCTGGTTGCGCTGGGCCTTGCAGTCCATCACCCGGCAGATGAGGTCGGCGACGCGGGAGACGGCGGGATAGCCGAAGCTGGCACCCTCGCCCTTGAGGTCGTGACAGAGTTCGTAGATTTGGTGGCCGATCTCGCCGTTGGCGAGAGGGTTGGCCAGGAAGTCGTGCATGAGCTGGTGCAGCTTGTCGAGTGACGCCCCGGCGATCTTTTTGTAGTCGACGCGGCCCTGATGCTCCTTCACCGCCTGATCCGCCTTCTTGATCAGGCGATCGCCGGCTCCGGGCGTGCCGCGGCCAGTCTTATCGACCAGCGAACGGGGGGGCTTTACGAACTCAACCATGGCCGTCACTTATCTGACATTTGATCTAATACCAATCAAAACCCGGTCCGTAACGTGGATTTGACCACTTTTCCATAGTTGTTCTTGGGAAGTTCCGGGACGAAGCGGTAGGCCTTGGGCCTTTTGAATCGGGCAATTTCATCAAGGCACAGGCTGTCGAGGGCGGACTCCTGGACGGTGGTGCCGGCGCGGGTGACGACGAAGGCGACGACCTCCTCGCCCCAGTCCGGGTGCGGCCGGCCGACGACCGCCGCCTCGACCACGTCCGGGTGCCGGAGCAGCACCTCCTCGACCTCGCGCGGGTAGATGTTGGACCCGCCGGAGATGATGAGGTCCTTGGACCGGTCCTTGAGGGTGAGGAAGCCGTCCTCGTCCAGCACGCCGACGTCGCCGGTATGGAGCCAGCCGCCCTTGAGCGCCTGGGCGTTCGCCTCGGGCCGGTTCCAGTATCCCGCCATTACCTGCGGTCCCCGTACCAGGATCTCGCCGATCTCGCCGATCGGCAGCGACCGGTCGTCCTCGTCCGCGATCCGGATCTCGGCCGTCGACTGGCGGATGCCGGCGGAGGCGACGCGCGCCTCCCAGCGCGGGTGGGCGCGGTCGGCGATGATCGCCTTCGGCAGCGAGGTGATGCACATCGGGCTTTCGCCCTGGCCGTAGATCTGGGCGAGGCGGGGGCCGAGGACCTCGAGCGCGCGCTTCAGATCGGCCACGTACATGGGGCCGCCGCCATAGATGATGGTCTTCAGGCCGGGGACACCGCTGGCGGCCACGGCCGGATGGGCGACCAGCCGCGAGACCATGGTGGGGGCCGCGAACATGGCGACGCCCCGGTGATGGTCGAGGAGCGCGGCGATCTCCGCCCCGTCGAAACCGCCTGAAACCGGGATCACCTGCTTGGCTGCCGCATGGATATTGGGAAGCGCATAGAGGCCGGAGCCGTGCGACAGCGGGGCCGCATGCAGCATGGCGTCGCCCGGCGAGACCGTATCGACGTCGGCGAAGTAGCAGAGCGTCATCGCCAGGAGATTTGCGTGGCTCAGCATGGCACCCTTCGGCCGGCCGGTGGTGCCGGAGGTGTAGAAGACCCAGGCGAGGTCCGAGTCCGCCTGCTCTGCCGGCGCCGAGGGCGCCTCGGCCGCCAGCCGCTCCAGCTCCGCCGAGCCGACTTGGAGCACGACCGGCCGGGTTCCGGCCTCGGTCGCGGCGGCTGCGACGGTCTCCGCCATGTCGTCGGTCGCCAGCACCAGGCGGGCGCCCGAGTCGGCGAGGATGTAGGCGATCTCCTTGGCGTGCAGCTTGGCGTTGACCGGGACCGCGGCGAGGCCGGTCCACCAGCAGCCGTAAAGCAGCGGCAGGTAATCCAGGTGGTTCTTCATCGCGAGTGCGACGCGGTCTCCGGGGGCGAGGCCGAAGCGGCGCCTGAGACCCTCGCCGAGCGCGCCGGCCCGCCGGGCGAAGCCGGCATAGTCCAGGCGGTCCTCGGTGCCGAGGGCGAGCGCCGGACGGTCGCCATGGGCACGCGCGGCCCTGACCAGGGAGTCAGCAAGATTCATCTGTCGTCACGGATCAACCGAGGGCGAGGAGGGGTGCGACAAAGATCATGCTTGATCATCGGGCGATTATTTGCGAGTGATTATCAATAACCAAAGTCCCCGGAGGGATCGCAGATGCGCAAATTCGCCCCGGCTTTCGTCCTCGCCTTCGGCCTGCTGCAGGTCCCGGCGATGGCTCAGGAAGTCAATCTCTACTCCTATCGCCAGGAAGCGCTGATCAAGCCCCTCCTCGATGCCTTCACCGAAAAGACCAAGATCAAGGTCAACCTGGTCTCGGGCGGCGAGGATGCGCTGATCGAGCGGCTGAAGGCCGAAGGCGCGGCGAGCCCGGCCGACCTGCTGATCACCGTCGATGCCGGCCGTCTCATCCGCGCGAAGCAGCTCGATCTCTTCCAGCCGGTCAAGTCGGCGGTGATCGACGAGATCGTACCGGCGGCGTACCGCGACCCCGACGGCACCTGGACCGCGCTGTCGCTGCGCGGGCGGCCGATCATGTATTCGGTCGATCGGGTGAAACCCTCGGATCTTTCCACCTACGAGGACCTCGCCTCGCCCAAGTGGAAGGGCAAGATCTGCGTCCGCACCTCCTCGCACATCTACAACCAGTCGATGCTGGCGGTGATGATCGAGACCCTAGGCCCGGCCAAGGCCGAAGCCTGGGCGAAGGGCATCACCGACAATCTCGCCCGCAAGCCCCAGGGCGGCGACCGCGACCAGCTCAAGGCCGTCGCGACCGGCGAATGCGATATCGCGATCGCCAACACCTACTATCTCGCCGGCATGACCCAGTCCAAGGATCCGGCGGATCAGGACGTGGCCAAGAAGGTGAAGATCTTCTGGCCGAACCAGGCCGATCACGGCGCGCATGTGAACGTTTCGGGCATCGGGGTGACCAAGAGCGCCAAGAACGTCGCCAACGCCGTCAAATTCATCGAGTTCATGCTGTCCGACGAGGCGCAGCGCATCCACGCCGATGTCGTCGGTGAATATCCGATCAAGCCGGGCATCCCGCGGTCCGAGGTCGTGGCGTCCTTCGGGACCTTCAAGGCGTCCACGGTCCCGCTCGACGTGCTCGCCAAGAACAATGCCGAGGCCGTCCGGATCACCGATCGCGTCGGCTGGCGCTGACCAACCCGGATTGCGGGGCTCAGGTCGACCGTTCCTCCGGCCGCCCGCCCCGCACCCCGCCCTCCCGTTCCCCCGGACGGGAGGGCATTCTATTCTGGGGTCCATGCTCGTCGTCTTCGATCTGGAACTGACCGCCTGGCCGGGGTCCGCGGCGCGCGGCTGGACCGGCCCCGGCGAGTATCCAGAGATCATCCAGATCGGCGCGGTGCGACTGGATGCCGGGCTGCGCGAGACCGGCACCCTCGACCTGGCGGTGAAGCCCCGGCTCAACCCGACTCTCAGCGACTACATCATGGACCTGACCGGGATCGCGCAGGAGCGGATCGATCGCGAGGGCATCGACATTGCCTTGGCGCTCGGGCGTCTGGCGGATTTCGCCGATGGCGCGCGCTTGCTCCTCTGCAATGGCGGCGACGATGCCTGGCTTCGGCAGAATGCGCGGCTGGCCGATATCGCGGACCCGCTTGCCGGCGCGACGTTCGGCAGCGTGAGCCGGCACTTCAGCCGAGCGGCCGTCCGCGACCGCCATGTCGTCTCTTCCGACCTGCCGGCCGTATTCGGCTTCGCCGCACCCGGCCGTGCCCATGACGGCCTCGGTGACGCGCGGGCCATCGCCGAAGCGCTGCGGCGGACGCTGCCCGATGGCGGCTTCGAGGCGCTGGTTCGGTCGGCCGTTAACCAAAAACCAACCTAAGGTCGCGGCTTATCACTTGGACGGATGCCCGGATTGCCCCATCTTGGGGGTGGGGATGCTTCGGGGACGTGCATGAAGATCGCGATCATCGGCGCTGGCAGCGTCGGCACCGCGCTTGGCATGAGCTGGTCGCGGGCCGGCCACGACATCGTCTTCGGCGTCAGGGATCCGACGTCGGCGAATGCCCAGACGGCGGCGAATGCCATCGAGAGAGGGGCCGTCGTCGCCGCAGTGCCCGAGGCGGCGAAGGCGGCGGACATCGTGGTGCTGGCGACGCCCTGGGAACAGACCGAGGCGCCCATCGCCGCCGCCGGCGGCCTCGCCGGCAAGACGGTGATCGACTGCACCAACCCGCTTGCCTATGCCGACGGCCAGTTCGGCCTCGCGCTCGGGCTCGATACCTCCGGCGGCGAGCAGGTCGCCGCCTGGGCGCCTGGAGCCCATGTCTTCAAGGCCCTCAACCAGGTCGGCTATCTCGCGATGGAGGATGCCAAGTTCCCCGACGGGTTCGCCGCGATGTTCGTCGCCGGCGACGATGCGGGTCGGAAGCCTGTCGTGCTCAGCCTGATGACCGATCTCGGCTTCGAGGCGGTGGACGCAGGCGAGCTGCGCATTTCCAGGCTGCTCGAGCCCTACGCCATGCTGTGGATCCATCTGGCGCTCAACCAGGGCCTCGGCCGCGACTTCGCTTTCTCGCTGCTGCGCCGCTGATCCGTCCCTCGCCGGAGGCTTTGCGACTCCAGGGCCGCTTCTCGTATAGAGTGCGGCCTCGATGCGTACGCTCTATCACCTCTGGCTCTCGGCCGGTTCACGCAAGGTCCGCCTCGCGCTCGCCGAGAAGAACCTCCCGTTCGAGATGAAGGTCGAGAAGACCTGGGAGCGCCGGCCCGAGTTCATGGACATGAACCCGGCCGGCGAGGTCCCCGTCCTGGTCGAGGACTCGGGCGCCCAGATCGTCCATGCCGGCCCGATCTGCGAGTACCTGGAAGAGGCCTATCCCGAACGGCCGCTGATCCTGGGCGATGCCATCGAGCGCGCCGAGGTGCGCCGGCTGGTCGCCTGGTTCGACGACAAGTTCGAGCGCGAAGTCTCGCGCGCGCTCATCGAGGAGAAGATGATGAAGCGCTTCCTCGGTCTCGGCACGCCCAACAGCCAGGCGATCCGCGACGGAATGAAGGCGCTTCACGTCCATCTCGACTACATGGCGTTCCTGGCCGAACGGCGGACCTGGCTCGCCGGCGATCGGCTGACGTTGGCGGACGTGGCCGCAGCCGCGCACCTCTCCGCCCTCGACTACACCGGCGACGTCCCCTGGGAGGATCATCCGGAAGCGAAGGAGTGGTACGCGCGGATGAAGTCCCGGCCCTCGTTCCGCCCGATCCTCGCCGACCACATCCCGGGCGCGCCACCACCCAAGCACTACGCCGATCTCGACTTCTAGGACGCCGGCGCATGATCCGGATAGGCGAGGGCCGCCCGATCGGCGAGCATCGCCCATGACTATTTCCGATCTCCCCTGGCCGGACATCGCCGGCGCTCTCTCGGCCAACGGTCACGCGACCACCGGGCCGCTGCTCGACGTGGAGACCTGCCGGCGCATCTCCGGCTGGTACGAGGAGGAGGCGCGCTTTCGCAGCCGCGTGGTGATGGAGCGCCATGCCTATGGCAAGGGCGAGTACAAGTACTTCGCCTATCCTCTGCCGGAGGAGATCGAGACCCTCAGGGGATCGCTGTACCGGCACCTCGCGCCGGTCGCGAATGCATGGTCGGCGGCGCTCGGAAGCGCGGCCTCGTATCCGGATACGCTCGCGGACTATCTCGGCCTTTGTCACCAGGCGGGACAGGTGCGGCCGACGCCCCTTCTGCTGCGCTACCAGGCGGAGGGCTACAACTGCCTGCACCAGGATCTCTACGGCGACCTGGTCTTTCCGCTTCAGGCGACCCTCCTGCTCAGCGATCCCGACCGGGACTTCGACGGCGGGGAATTCGTGCTGGTGGAGCAGCGCCCCCGCCAGCAGTCGCGAGCCGAGGTGGTGCGGCTCCGCCAGGGCGAGGCGGTGATCTTCGCCGTCCGCGACCGTCCCCGGCAGGGCGCCCGCGGCGTCCATCGGGTGATGCTGCGGCATGGTGTCAGCCGGGTCCGCACGGGCCTCCGCTTCACTCTCGGCATCATCTTTCACGATGCGAGGTGACACCGACCCGCCGGATCGCGTTTCGACCGCCATCTGCTAGACTGCGACAGGCCCTACATTCCCAGACGGTATGACCCCTGCCTCGCCGGCGCTGTCGCTCGCCATCCCCACCTTCAACCGCCATGCCTCGCTGAATCGACTCCTCGCAAGCATCGAGCGCGCGCTCGCGCGCACCGATGGCTCGAAGGTGGAGATTATCGTTGCCGACAACGGCTCCGACGATGACACGCCTTCGGTCCTTCGGCACTGGCAGACCCGTCTTGCCATCCGCGTCCATCGCCAGCCCACCAATGTCGGGGTGGAACGAAACCTCGCGACGCTGATCGAGATCAGCCGCGGCAGCTATGTCTGGTTCTCAGGAGACGACGACCTGCTGGCCGAGGACGTGCTCGAATGGCTGGTGCCGCTGGTGGAACGCGGAAGCAGCGAGCTCTATATCGTCCCGGCGGCGCGGCTGGATGCTCCCGCCGACAACACGGCGGTCGCCTTCGGCCTGACCGAACCTGTGCGGCAGCCGTTGCGGCGGCTGATGGATCGCTTCGGCCTCTTCGGGCTCCTCGGTGGCCTCGGCCACCCGGTCTTCCGGCGCTCCGGACTCGATCACTTCGAGCAGTTCGTGGCGATGGACACCCTTTACCCGCATACCTTCTCTCTGGCTGCCTCCTTCCATGACCGGCCGGCGGAGATGCTCACGCGCACCGCCTTCCTCACGCCGGTGATGGATGTGGTGACGTACGAGGCCTATGCGAAGCGCTGGCTCGCGGAAACCAAGAACCACCCGATGGGTGTGGTCCGTGCCACGCTCGAGCTGCGCCGGCTCGGCGCGATCGGCGACGATGCGCCGCCGTCCTTCTTCAAGCGGTACTTCAATGAGCCGCTGCCGATCCATTATTTCGTCTATCATGAGTTGGCGCGTCGCATTTACTTTGAGGTCTATCGGCCGGGGCAGAGCGAGTGGTCGGACCTCGAGCGCTTCTTCGGCCTGCTTCGCGATGACCGGTATGCCTCGATCTTCGCTGAAATTCGCCGATCCTTCCTCGAGCTCGAGGCGGCGCGTCAAAGAATGGCCGATCTCTGCAGCCAGCCGCCGGCGATCGGCTTCGGGCCGGCCTGGCCGGACGACGCGGCCACGACCAAGGACGGAACGAGGCCCTGATCGGGGCGTTTTCGCCCTTGGCGAGGGCCTTCGTATGGTAAGATAAACGCCAGTTGCGAGCACTGCCGCCCGTCGGGACGCCAATGGATCTGGTCTATCTCTGTGATCTCACGCACACCGCCCAGGGCGTGAACGCCGAGCTGGTTCCCTATCCGGTCGGCTGCATCAAGAGCTACTTCCTGGCCCATTCGAAGCAGCCGGTCGAGATCGAGCTCTTCAAGTATCCGCATACGCTCGACGCTGCCTTCCAGGCGCGACGTCCGGCCATCGTCGGGTTCTCCAACTACATGTGGAACCTCGACCTCTCCTACACGATCGCCGCCGCCATCAAGCGGCATTCGCCCGACACCCTCGTCGTCTTCGGCGGACCGAACTACCCGCTGGAATCGCCACGTCAGGAAGCCTGGCTCCGCGCCCATCCCGCCGTCGACGTCTATCTGGTCGGCGAGGGCGAGCGGCCGTTCCTCGAGGTCGGCGAAGCCTGGATCGCGAGCCGCTCGATCGAGGCGGTGAAGCGGGCCGGCATCAACGGCGTCCATGCCCTGGTCGACGGCAAGCTGGTCAAGACCAACGGCGTCCGCCGCGACGGCTTCGACGATTCTCCCCGCATCTCCGACCTCGACGCAACGCCCTCGCCCTATCTCAAAGGCTACCTCGACGCCTTTCTTTCCGACGCATCGCTCGTTCCCTTGATGGAGAGCAATCGCGGCTGCCCGTTCACCTGCGCCTTCTGCGTCGACGGCATCGGCGCCCGCAGCAAGGTCAACAAGGCCAGCGTCGGCCGGCTCCGCTCCGAGCTCACCTACATCGCCGAGCGCTACACCGGAAAGTATCTGACCCTCGCCGATACCAATTTCGGCATGTTCAAGGAGGACGTCGAGTTCTGCCGGGTGATCGCCGACACCAAGATCAAATACGACTACCCGCATCACCTGCAGGTCTCGACCGGGAAGAACCAGCAGGCGCGCATCATCGAGTGCTCGGATTTGCTGCAGGGCTCACTCCGCTTCTCCGCATCGGTGCAGTCGCTCGACGACGAGGTGCTGAAGAACATCAAGCGCAGCAACATCTCCTACGAGCAGATCATCGCCGTCTCCAGCCGCTTGAGCCCGACCGACGCCAACACCTACTCCGAGGTGATCCTGGCGCTGCCGGGAGACTCGCGGAAGAAGCACATCGACACTGTCTGCCGCCTGATCGACGCCGACTTCAATCAGATCCGGCTGTTCACGCTGATGATCCTCGACGGCTCCGAGCTCGCCACCCAGCGCGAGCGCGAGCGCTTCGGAATGAAGACGCGCTACCGGGTGGTGCCGCGCTCGTTCGGCTTCTATCCCTTCGCCGGCGAGACCCTGCATTGCGTCGAGATCGAGGAGGTCTGCGTCGAGAATGCGACGCTTCCCTTCGAGGACTACCTCGAATGCCGGAGCTTCGCGCTCACGGTCACGCTGTTCTACAACGACAACATCTTCCTCGAGCTCACCCGCTTCATCCGCGGCCTCGGCTTCAAGATCTCGGACTGGCTGCTCTACATGCACGCCCGCCGTGGCGATTTCCCGCCGGCGCTCGCTGCGATGTACGGAAGCTTCCTCGAAGCGACGGAAGGCGAGCTGGCGCCCACCTACGAGGCCCTGGCCGACGACATCAAGACCGACCGTGCCGTGCTGGAGAGTTACCTTGCCGGCGAGCGCGGCAACAACGTCCTGTTCAACACCCAGGCGCAGGTCTACCTCACCTGCATGGAGGCGCTGCACGACGTCGCCTTCGACCTGTTCGCGGATTTCGTCATCGAGCGGACCGGGCAGGAGGACCTGCTGGATGCCGCCTATTTCGCCGACCTCAAGCGCTTCTCGCTTCTGAAGAAGCGCTCCTTCATCGACCTCGACAGCGAGACGGTCGCCGATTTCGACTACGACTTCGTTGCGCTCGAGCAGGCGGATTTCGAGGACGCCCCGACGGAGACCCGGCCGACGCGGATGCGCTTCTTCCACCAGCCCTGGCAGAAGCAGTTCTTCCAGGATCAGCTGAACCGCCACGGACGCAGCCGCCAGGCGCTGGGCAAGGTCTTCTCGCGCATTCCGATCAAGAAGACCCATCGCAGCGTCGACTATGCCGATGGGGCGCGGATCGTCGGTATCGACCTGGTCGGGGGCGAGAAACCGGCGGCGGCTCTGTTCGGACCGATCGTCGTCTAGTCGGTGCAATCCGACATCTTCTGTACTAATGAAGCACGAAGCTCGGGTCGGAAGAGGGGACGAAGTGGTGGCGCAGCACGAGATGGCCGTGGTCATTCTTTGCGGCGGCCAGGGCACGCGGTTGCGCGAGCACACGGAATCGATCCCGAAGCCGCTGGTGCAGATCGGCGACCAGCCGATCCTCTGGCACATCATGAAGCATTTCCAGGTCCACGCGCTCACCAACTTCGTGCTCTGCCTCGGCTACAAGGGCGAGAAGATCAAGAGCTACATCCTCGACTACCAGGCCATGTCCCGGGACTTCACGATGTCGCTCGGGCGGCCGGACGAGCTGACCTTCCATAGCCCGCTTGCGGAAAGCGACCTCCGGGTCACCCTGGCCGAGACCGGCCCCGACAGCATGACCGGCTCGCGGGTCAAGCGGGTCGAGCGCTACCTGCCGGAGGGACCGTTCATGGTGACCTATGGCGATGGTGTCTCCGACGTCGACGTCTCCGCCCTCCTTCGTTTCCACAAGTCGCATGGCCGGCTGGCGACGATGACGGCCATCCAGCCGGAATCGCGCTTCGGCGTGATCGAGGTCGACAGCGGGGATCGGGCGATGCGGTTCCGGGAGAAGCCGCGGATCGATGGCCTGGTGAATGCCGGCTTCCTCGTCTTCGAGCGCGGCGTGCTCGACTATCTGTCCGCCGATCCGTCCTGCGTGCTGGAACGCGAGCCGCTTGAGCGGCTGGCGCGCGATGGTCAGCTGATGGTCTATCGCCACGACGGCTTCTTCCACACCCTCGACACCTACCGCGACTATCTCGCGCTCAACGCGCTCTGGTCCGAAGGCCGGGCGCCGTGGAGGACGTGGTGACCGCCTTCTGGCGCGACCGGCCGGTGCTGGTGACCGGCGCGACCGGCCTGCTGGGTGGCTGGGTGGTCGCGCGCCTGCTGGCCGACGGCGCCCGGCCGGTCTGCCTGGTCCGCGACGGTCTCCCGGTGGCGCGGACGCATTTCGGTACCCTGATGGACCGCTGCGTGCTGGTCCACGGCGATGTCCGAGACGGAGACCTGCTGAAGCGCGCGCTCGGCGAATACGAGTGTGATGTGGTGATGCACTTGGCGGCGCAGACCGTGGTCGGCGTCGCCGCCGGCAATCCCGCAGAGACCTTCGACGTCAACGTCGGCGGCACCTGGGCGCTGTTCGAGGCCTGCCGCCAGATCGGCGGCCAGCGCGCCATCGTGCTGGCCTCGTCCGACAAGGCCTATGGCGACCAGCCGGTTCTCCCCTACACCGAGGACATGCCGCTTCTCGGGCGCCATCCCTACGACGCGAGCAAGGTCGCGGCCGAGACGGTGGCACAGAGCTATGTCGCCTCGTTCGGCCTGCCCGCGCTCATCACCCGCTGCGCCAATCTCTACGGCGGCGGCGATCTCAACTGGAACCGGCTCTTTCCCGGCACCATCCGCTCGCTGTTCCGCGGCGAGCGGCCGGTGATCCGCTCGGACGGGACGCTGACCCGCGACTATCTCTATGTCGAGGACGCGGCCGACGCCTATGTCTGCTTGGCGGAATGGCTCGCCGGCGATCCGTCGCGACGCGGCGGCGCCTTCAACGTCTCGACCGAGGAGACGCGGACCGTGCTGGAGATCGTTTCGGCGATCGCCAAGGCGTCCGGCACCGATCTCGCGCCCGATGTCCGCGGCACCGCCAAGCTGGAGATCCGCCACCAGCACCTCTCGGCCAAGCGGATGCGGGACGAGCTCGGCTGGTCGGCGCGGCATGACCTCGCCGGCGGCGTCGAGCGGACCGTGCGGTGGTATCGCGAGTATCTCGCGTGAGCTCCGGCCGTGCCCGCGAGCTGCAGGCGCAGATCCTGTCCCTGGTCGAGGAGTATGTCGCCGAGGCGTTTCCAGCGAAGCCGTTCGTACCCGGCACGACCCACGTGCCGGTGGCAGGCCGGCATTTCGATGCGGCCGAGGTCAAGCGCCTGGTCGAGGCGTCGCTCGAATTCTGGCTGACCCACGGACACTTCGCCGACTCCTTCGAGGACGAGCTGGGAAAATGGTTCGGGGGGCGCCGCTGCCGCCTCTGCAACTCGGGCTCCTCGGCGAACCTGCTGGCGCTCACCGCGCTCACCTCGCCGCTGGTCGGCGAGCGGCGTCTGGTTCCGGGCGACGAGGTCGTCACCGTCGCCGCCGGCTTCCCGACGACGGTCAATCCGATCTTGCAGAACAACCTCGTGCCGGTGTTCGTGGACGTGACGCTGCCGACCCATTGCGTCGACCTGACGGCGTTGGAAGAGGCAATCGGTCCGCGTACCCGCGCCATCATGATCGCCCATCCGCTCGGCAATCCCTTCGCCGTCGCCGAGGTGGCGGAAATCGCGAAGACGCGCGGCCTCTGGCTGGTCGAGGATTGCTGCGACGCGCTGGGTGCCACCTATGACGAGCGTCCCGTCGGCACCTTCGGCGACGTCGCGACCGTCAGCTTCTATCCGGCGCACCACATCACCATGGGGGAAGGCGGCGCGGTCCTGACCGCGAACACGCGGGTGATGCGGGCCGTCGAGTCGCTGAGGGACTGGGGGCGCGACTGCTACTGCGCACCGGGCAAGGACAATACCTGCGGCAAGCGCTTCGCCTGGCAGCTCGGCGACCTGCCCTACGGCTATGACCACAAATATATCTACTCGCACATCGGCTATAACCTGAAGGCGACGGACTTGCAGGCCGCCATCGGCCTGGCTCAGCTCGACAAGCTGCCGGCCTTCATCGCTGCCCGCCGCCGCAACTTCCATCGCCTGCTCGACGGCGTGAAGGATCTCTCCGACATCTTTGAGATGCCGGAAGCGACGCCGAGAAGCGATCCCAGCTGGTTCGGCTTCCCGCTGCTGCTGCGCCCCGACGCGCCATTCTCGCGCGAGGACCTGATGCGCTGGCTGAACGAGCAGAACATCGGCACGCGGCTGCTGTTCGGCGGAAACTTGCTGCGGCAGCCGGCCTATGTCGGCGTTCCGCACCGGGTCGTCGGCGGCCTCAAGAACACCGACATCGTCGCCGAGCGCCTGTTCTGGCTAGGGGTCTATCCCGGCCTGACGGACGCCATGATCGACTTCGTCGTCGAGCGCCTTCACGCCTTCTGCCGGTCACCCCGCTGAGCCGAGAGGAGACTCGCGACCACGGTCTCCAGGCCGCCTTTCAATGTGTGTCGTGGCTGCCATGAGGGCAGGCGAGGCAACTCGGCCGGCTTGAAGATCTGACCCTCGGGATATGGCCGGGCTCCCCAGCGGGCATCGATCCCGCGCCCGGTCGCGACCTCGATCAGGGTCGCCAGCGCCCGCAGCGTCACCCGCTCGCCGCCGCCGATGCCGACGACCCGCGGGAGCGTTCGGCCCTCCAGAAGAACCTCCGCCGCTTGGACGAAGGCGCCTGACGCATCGTCCACATGCAGCGGCTCGATTTCCTGCAGTCCTTCCGTCAGCTCGATCGCCGTGCCCGTCTCGGCGGCTTCGATCAGCTGCGTGACCAGCCGCCGGCGCCAGTCGTCTGGCCCGTAGATGTCGTGGAGGACCAGCTTCGTCCATCTGAGGCCGCGACGCTCGCCGTAATAGGCGAGCAGAGGATCGAGCGCGCGCTTGGTTGCGGCATAGAGGCTGTTCGGCCCGCCTGTTCCCGCCTCGCCATACTCCCAGTAGCTGCCGGCGACGAGCAGCGCGGTGGACGATGCCGCTGCCACCTCGGCGACGGCGGCGCCTAGCGCGAAGTTGGCCTCGATCATCGGCACTATGTCAGCGACGCCATGGGCGATGCGGCCGGTCGCAGCCAGATGGAAGATCGCGGCCGGCTTGAGACGCTCAACGACATCGGCGGTCGCTTCAGGAGCGATGGCGCTCGGGTAAATCCGATCGAGAGGCAGGATGTGAGCCAGCCGCGCCCGCGATGAGGCGGGTCGTGTCAGGGCATGGACGTCCCAGCCCCGTGCATGGAGATCGGCGGTCAAGGCGAGGCCGAGGTAGCCGGTCGCGCCTGTGACAAGGGCTCGGTTCGAAGACGGCATCGACGCCGATCATAGGACCTGCCGCGATCGCGGGTAGGCCGATTCCGCGAGTCTCAGCCGTCTTGGCCGTTGGTCGGCCGGTCGAGGGCGTAGCCAGCGGAGCGGACGGTGCGGATCAGGTCGGCCTCGTCGGGCGCGTTGACCGCGAGCCGGAGCCGCCGGATATGGACGTCGACCGTCCGCGGCTCGACATAGACCTCGCTGCCCCAGACCGCATTCAGCAACTGCTCGCGCGAGAAGACCCGGCCCGGATGCTCGATCAGGTGGCGAAGCAGGCGGAACTCGGTCGGCCCCAGGTGGATGTCACGCCCGCCGCGGCGGACGCGGTGGGCGGCCAGGTCCATCACCAGGTCGGCGAACTCCAGCCGCTCGGCCGCCATCGCCGGCCGCGAGCGGCGCAGCAACGCCCTGACCCGGCTCACCAGCTCGGTCGGGCTGAAGGGCTTGGTCACGTAGTCGTCGGCACCGCCATCGAGGCCGCGGATCTTATCGCTCTCCTCGGCCCGAGCGGTCAGCATGATGATCGGCGTCGAGCGCGTGTCCGGCCGACGGCGAAGCCTGCGGCAGACTTCGAGGCCGGAGACATGCGGGATCATCCAGTCGAGCAGGATCAGGTCGGGCTTGAGCTCGGCCGCCTGCAGGATCGCTTCCTCGCCGTCTCTCGCCTCGGCGACGCGGAAGCCTTCGCGTTCCAGGTTGTAGCGAAGCAGGGTGACGAGGGCGCCTTCGTCCTCGACCACCAGGACCAGCGGGCTCATGGTTTCAGGAGCGGCGGGCATCGGGCTCGACCACGGCAAAGCTGGTTTCATCGCCCTTCGGTCGCGCCTCGGCGATGGTGCGCCCGACCACCTGGAAATGGATGGTCTCGGCGACGTTGGTCGCGTGGTCGCCGATGCGCTCCAGGT
This sequence comes from Alphaproteobacteria bacterium, assembly GCA_964201945.1. GTDB lineage: Bacteria > Pseudomonadota > Alphaproteobacteria > SHVZ01 > SHVZ01 > SHVZ01. The sequence continues at coordinate 187 of CAXNIC010000027.1, read as the reverse complement.
TCTTGGCGATGAAAAGGAGATGCGTGCAGGGCGTGATGTTGCGCGGATCCTCCATCATGTAGGTCAGGAGCTCGCGGAAGAGGCTGGTGTACATGGCGTCCACCTCCTCGTCCCGCTGCCAGACCTGGATGGCGCGCGCGGTGTCGGAGGAGGCGAAGGCGTCCAGCACGTCCTTGACGACATGGCG
>CAXNIC010000026.1:0-23597 GCA_964201945.1 Alphaproteobacteria bacterium | reverse complement strand
TCGGACTGATAGCGGGTCAGCGAGAAGGCGACGTCGGCGCCGGTGAACGGCGTGCCGTCATGGAACTTCACGCCCTGGCGGAGCTTGAAGCGCCATACTTCCGGGCTGACCTGCGACCACTCGGTCGCCAGCGCCGGAGCCAGGCTGAGGTCGAAATTGCGATAGAGCAGACCTTCGTAAAGGTTGGTCTTCATCGCATTGGTCGGCCCCTCGTTGTTGATCGCGGGGTCGAGGCCGAGAAGATCGGCATTGGTCGAGTAGCGCAGCACCTTCGCGTGCGCGGGAAGTGCAGCCATCGCGACGGCCAGAGCCGTCGCCATCATGTAACGCATCAGGATCTCCCTCCGATATGCGGCCAGTTCGGCCGCTTCCCTGTCTTTCATCCCGGTGGCGGATTGGTCCGGCACCAGCTGACCACAGTTTCCCTTGGCCGGGCCGGTGTCGTCAACCGGAAGCGCGGGGGGTACCCCGCAAGTCCCCCGCGGAACGGCTATTTCGTCCCGTAGATGCGGTCGCCGGCGTCGCCGAGGCCGGGAACGATGTAGCCGTGGTCGTTCAAGTGGCTGTCGATCGAGGCGGTGAAGATCGGCACATCGGGGTGTGCCTCGCCCAGCGCCCGGACGCCTTCCGGCGCCGCCAGCAGGCAGACGTAGCGGATATTGGCGGCGCCCCGGTCCTTCAGGCGCGAGATCGCCGCAGAGGCCGAATGCCCGGTCGCCAGCATCGGATCGACGACGATCACCGGCCGGTCGGCGATGTCGTGCGGCACCTTGAAGTAATACTCGACCGGCTCCAGCGTCTCCGGATTGCGGTAGAGGCCGATATGGCCGACCCGGGCCGAGGGGATCAGGTCGAGAATGCCTTCGAGAATGCCGTTGCCGGCGCGGAGAATGGAGACGATGCAGAGTTTCTTCCCGGCCAGCGCCGGCGCGTCCATCTCGGCCAAGGGCGTCTCGATCGGGCGCACGGTGAGCGGCAGGTCGCGGGTCACCTCGTAGGCCAGCAGCAGCGCGATCTCGCGCAAAAGCAGGCGGAACTCGCTGGACGGCGTTTCCTTCCGGCGCATCAGCGTCAGCTTGTGCTGGACCAGCGGATGGCTGACGACGGTGACGTTGGACATGATCCCTCCCCCGCGACTGCCGAAGCTTTAGAAGACCGTCCCGTCGCTGTCGAGGAGCACGGGCGGCCCGCCATCGGCGCGCAACCTGGCCGCGACCCGGCGGCCCGCGGTCCAGGTGCCACCCTGCAGCACCTTGGCCAGCGGCAGCCGCTCGGCGTCGAGGCCAAGCCGCGTCCGCACCGCCGCCGCCACCTCGTCCAGCAGCGCCACGGTCAGCGCCCGCCACTCGACCACCGGCTCGTCGCCGGGCCGGAGCCGCCTCTGCGCCACGCCGGGATCCCGCCAGGCGAGCACGCCGAGATCGAGGAAAAGCCCGCCGTTCCGATACTCAGGCAGCCCGGTGAGGCCGTCGAGGCCGGTGACGACGAGGCCGAGATCCTCCAGCGGCTCGACCAGCGAGTAGGTCAGCCATTGCGACAGCTTGTGGAAGGGCACCAGGCCGTCGGCGGCATCCTCGCTCCGGGCCAGCGTGTGCCGCCAGGTGTCGCCGAGCGGCAATCCTGCGAGGTTGAGACGCCCGGGCCACATCGGCCCGAGACCGGCCAGGACCGCCTCCAGGATCGCGGTCGCCGGCAGGCGTCCGTCTTTGGCCCTGCCCTCCAGATGATCGACCAGGTTGCCGATGCGGGCATCAGCGCCGAACAGCAAAGGCGATGCCTGAAGCGTCTGGCCGAGGCTCCGCAGCAACGAGGCGCGGCCTTCCAGGCCGACCATCGGGTTCTGCGGCCCGACCTGGCAGCCGAAGGCGAGCGTGCCCGCATCGAAGCGGGCGAGCCCGGCCGCATCGGCACGAAGCGGCCGGGACGGGTCGCCGGAGAAGGTGCCTGCCGCGAACAAGTCGAAGCTGGCGACCGCGAGGCCCTCTGAACGGGTGAAGGTGACGCCACTTGCCGGCTCGCAATAGCACCAGTCCGGCCCGGCGCCGGCATCCAGAAGCACGCTGGTGACGGCAAGGTCGAAGCCGATGCGGGCGCGTTCGCGCGCATCGCCGGCGATGGTGGCCGCGAGATCCTTCCAGCGGTCGCGGCCGCCGACGGCGAAGTGCCGCCAGCGGCTGTGATAGGGGATGTCGAGGTCGGGATAGGCGTCCCGCGTCGCCGCCAGCACCTCGTCGACGACCAAAGGCAGGCGTCCGCGATCCAGCGTCAGGTGCGGCAGGTTGCCGGCATCGGCAAGCGCCAGGAGCTGATGCGCGCGGCTGCGCACGGCGTCCGCGGTGAGCAGCCAGCGTGCCGCCTCGACCTCGCTTCTCATTCGGTCAATGCCATCATTCGCTAAGCGATCGGCCCTTGGCCTTGGCCAGCTCCGCCAGGTCGGGAACCGCCTCGGTGAAGTAGCCCGCAGCCTTCTTGGCATCCATCTCGACGCGCGCGTCGGCCGGGATCAGCCCGTCGGGGATCGCGACCCGCTCGACCACCTCGATGCCGGTCCGGACCAGAGGCTCGTACTTCATGTCGCTCATCGAGCAGAAGCGGTCGATGCGGGTGACGCCGAGCCAGTGGATCACGTCCGGCGCGAGTTCCTGGAAGCGCATGTCCTGCACGCCGGCGACGCACTCCGTCCGCTCAAAATAGGTCTCGGCGCGGTCGCCGCCTTCCTGGCGTTTGCGGGCGTTGTAGACCAGGAACTTGGTCACTTCGCCAAGCGCCCGGCCTTCTTTTCTGTTGTAGACGACGATGCCGGCACCGCCCTCCTGGGCTGTCTGGATGCAGACCTCGATGCCATGGGCGAGATAGGGCCGGCAGGTGCAGATGTCGGAGCCGAAGACGTCGGAGCCGTTGCACTCGTCATGGATGCGGCAGGCGACCTTGCGGGTCGGATCGGTCAGCGCCGCGGCGTCGCCGAAGAGATAGATGGTGTGGCCGCCGATCGGCGGCAGGAAGACCTTGAGGTCGGTCCGCGTCACCAGCTCGGGGAACATGCCGCCGGTGTATTCGAACAGCGAGCGGCGGAGCAGGCTCTCGGTGATGGCGAAGCGCTCGGCGATGCCGGGGAGATGCCAGACCGGCTCGATCGCGACCTTGGTGACGCGGGCGTCGCCGTTGGGCAGCAGCACGTCCCCGTCCGGCTTGACCCGGCCGGCCGCCATCGCGTCGCGCAGCTCCGGCAGGTTGATGCGTGCCTTGGTCACGGCGATGGTCGGGCGGATGTCCCATCCGTCCTTGAGCCGGTCGGCGAAGGCCTCGGCGACCATGTGGCCCCAGGGATCGAGCGAGACGATCTTCTTCGCGTCCGCCCATTGCGGATGCGGGCCGATCGGCTCGGCCGGCATGGTGTTGGTGAGGTCGGGGATATGGACCGAGCTCAGCCGGCCGGACGCGATCGCCAGCGCCCGGTAGAGCGCATAGGAGCCGGCATGGGCACCGATGACGTTCCGATGCTTGGTCTCGGTCGTGGTCGCGATGATCGGCCCGCGGGTCTTGGCGTCGGCCGCACCCCAGCGGATCGGCACCGGCTTGGCACTGGCGCCGGGATGCGAGGAGAGGATGACGTGGCCGGGGGCCCTGGGTCCTGACATGGCGACTACTTCATCACCACCCAGCGGAGATCGACGTCGTTCCAGGGCCGGGGCTTGATGTCGGCGACGGTCGGGCGCACGCCCCAGACCAGCATCTGCTGGTGCAGCGGGATATGGCCGACGTCCTCCTTGTGGATCGCCAGCGCCTGCCCGATCAGCTGGCGGCGGCGCGCCGGATCCTGCTCCTGGGCGGCTTTCCGCGCCAGGATGTCGATCTTGGGATTGGAATAGCGTCCGAAATTGGCGCCGCCGCCGGTGCCCATCACCGAGGTCAGCGCATTCAGCCCGTCGAAAGTCGCCGGCGTCCATCCCAGCATGAAGAACGAGGTGTTGTTGCCGCCCCGCGCGCTCGCCTTCTCGAAGTAGTCGGCTCTCGGCATCACGTTCAGCTTCACCGTGATGCGGATCCGCGCCAGCATCGAGGCGAGCCGCCGGCAGATCGCCTCGTCGTTGTCGTAGCGGTCGTTGGTGCAGTCGAGCGTGACCGGGAAGCCGTTGGCATAGCCGGCCTCGGCGAGAAGGCGCCGGGCGCCGTCCAGGTCACGCGGCTCGGGCCGGTCGAGCGCCTCCTCATAGCCCTCGATTCCCGGTGCGATCATCGAGGCGGTGGGGCGAGAGAGGCCGCGCATGACGTCCTGATGCAGGATGTCGGGATCGATCGCACGGCGGAACGCCTCCCGTACCCGGCGGTCCTTGAAGGGATTGCGCCCCTTGCCCTTCAGGCTCAGGGATTCGTCGCGAAAGGTGTCGAAGCCTAGGAAGACCGTGCGGAGGTCGGGCGCGGTGATGACCTGGATGCCGGCCTGGCGGATGCGGGACGCGTCCTGGCCAGACACCGGATAGGCCATGTCGACCTCGCCCGCGATCAAGGCCTGCACGCGCGCCTCGGCGTTGGCGATCGGCTTGAAGACGGCGCGGGTGAGATTGTGCTCGAGCTTCCCCCACCATGCGGGATGAGGCTCGACCACGGTGCGGACGCCCGGCTCGCGCCGCAGCAGGCGGAAGGGGCCGGTGCCGTTGGCGAAGGAATTGGCGAAGGTCGCGGCATTGGTGCCGCGCAGCACATGCTGGGTGTTGTTGGCCTCGAGCCAGCGCTGGCACATGACCAGGAAGACCGGAAGGCTCTGGTCGAGCGTGGCGTCGGGCACCTTGGTGACGATGTCGATCTCGAGATCGTCGAGCTTCCGGATCTCGCGGATGTTCGACATCGACTGGCGGAAGGCCGACTGGTCGTGCGTGATGCGGGAGAATGACGCGATCACGTCGTCGGCGGTGAAGGGCGAGCCGTCGTGGAAGGTGACGCCCGGCCGCAGCTTGAACCGCCAGACGTCCGCCCCGACCCGGCTCCACTCGACGGCGAGCGCCGGCTCGAGCGCGAGGTCGTAGCGCCGCGCGAGCAGCCCCTCGTAGAGGTTGCCCTTCATCGCGTTGGTGACGCCGTCGTTGTTGATGTACGGGTCGAGCCCGAGCAGGTCGGCGCTGGCGGCGTAGCGGAAGGTGACGGCCTCGGCTGCGGGCGCCGCGATCAGCAGCGCCAGGAGGGCCAGGCCCGGAATCATCCTGTTCACCCTCCATTGCTATCCCCCGCCGCGGCCTAAGGTCAAACCCCTGGCGTCGGGGGCGTCCGGTCGTCCATCCTTCCGGAAAGGTCCGGGGAACCCTTCGAATGGCCGCCGTCCGCAACCTCCTGTTCATCATGTGCGACCAGCTTCGCTACGACTACTTGTCCTCGGCTGGCCACCCCACCCTCCAGACCCCCCACATCGATGCGCTCGCTGCCCGGGGCGTCAGCTTCAGCAATGCCTTCTGCACCTCGGCGGTCTGCGGTCCGTCGCGGATGTCCTTCTATACCGGGCGCTATGCGGCGACCCACGGCTCGACCTGGAACGGGGTGCCGCTGCCGGTCGACGAGCTGACCATGGGCGATCACCTGAGGCCGCTCGGCCTCCGGGTGGCGCTTGCCGGGAAGACTCATTTCACCCCGGACCTCGCCGGGATGAAACGCCTCGGGCTCGACCCGGCCTCGCCCGACACCCTCCTTCTCCGCCAGGGCGGCTTCGAGCCCTTCGACCACTACGAGGGCCATGTGCGGCCGCCCGAAGACTCGCCCTACATGCGCTACCTCAAGAGCCGCTATCCCGGCGACGATCCCTGGACCGACTTCGTCGTCGGCGCCGCCGGGCCCGACGGCCAGGTGCTGGACGGCTGGTTGATCCGGAACGCGCATCTGCCGGCGCGTGTCGCCGAGGCGGATTCCGAAACCGCCTACACCACCGACCGGGCGATGGCCTTCATTCGTGAGCAGGCGGAGAAGCCCTGGTGCCTGCACTTGAGCTACATCAAGCCGCACTGGCCCTATCTGGCGCCGGCGCCCTATCACGCGATGTACCCGCCGGCGACGCATCTGCCGCTGGCGCGGGAGCCACACGAGCTGACGGACGCACATCCGGTGGTCCAGGCCTATCGGCGCACCGACGAAGGCTTGAGCTTCGCGCGCGAGGACGTCGCGACCAATGCCAAACTCGCCTATATGGGCTTGGTCAGGCAGATCGACGATCACGTGGGCCGGCTCATGGCCTTCCTCGACCAGGAAGGCCGCCTTAGCGACACCATGATCGTCTTCACCTCCGACCACGGCGACTTCCTCGGCGACCACTGGCTCGGCGAGAAGGAGCTGTTCTACGAGCAAGCGGTGCGCATCCCGCTGATCGTGGTCGATCCCGATCCGGCGGCCGCACGCGGGCGCACCGACGACCGCTTCGTCGAGGGCATCGACGTGCTGCCGACTTTCCTCGACGCGCTCGGCGCGCCGATCCCGGAGCACGTCATAGAAGGCCGGTCGCTGCTGCCCCAACTCCGCGGCCGCGAGTTCGAGCCGCGCGACGCGGTCTTCGCCGAGCTCGACTACGGCTTCCGCCGCGCCCGGAAGGCGCTCGGGCGCCAGCCGCAGGACTGCCGGGGCTACATGGTGCGCACGAGCCGCTGGAAATACGTCGAATGGCCCGGCTTCCGCCCACAGCTCTTCGATCTCGAATCCGATCCCGGCGAGTACCATGACTTGGGCGAAGACCGCGGCCGCGCCGGCGTGCGCCGCGAGATGAAGGAACGCCTGTTCGACTGGATGGCGTCGCGAAAAACCCGCGCCCGCATGTCCGACGCCGACGTCGAGGCCCGCACCGACACGCACCGGGCGCGCGGGATTCACATCGGCATCTGGTAGCTATCTCGGACTCCTCCCCCGGCTTGCCAGGGGAGGGTTCCGAATGCACAGACCCGAAAACGAAAACGCCGGCCCCGGGGCCGGCGTTCGATCCTGGAGCCGCTCTCGGCAACCCCTAGGCACCGAGACTCTACAGCGAAAGAAACTAGCTGGCAACGGCATGAAAACGCGTCTAATTGAATGGCCCTCCACCACTCATTCCCCGGGAGGGACCCATGGCCTGGTGCGGCCTTGATTTCGGTACATCCAACTCGACGCTCGGCCTCGTCGACGGCAATGCCGCGCGGCTGGCCCCGCTCGAAGGCGGGCAGGTCACCCTGCCGAGCGCGCTCTTCTTCGATGCCGAGACCGACGACCCGGTCTTCGGGCGGGCGGCGATCGCCACATACATCGAGGGCAACGAGGGGCGCCTGATGCGCTCGCTCAAATCGGTCCTGGGCTCCGACCTGATGGACCAGGAGACCCGCCTCGGCGCCCGCAAGATCCGCTTCGATGAAGCGATCGGCCTCCTGCTCGGCCACATCAAGCTGCTCGGCGAAGCGTCCGCCGGCATGCGGCTCACCAGCGTGGTCCACGGCCGCCCCGTCCATTTCGTCGACGACGACGAAGCTGCCGACCGGCAGGCGCAGGACACGCTGGAAGACGTGCTCCGCCAGACGGGATTCCGGCAGATCAGCTTCCAGTACGAGCCGATCGCGGCCGCGCTCCACTATGAATCGACGCTCTCGGGAGAGGAGCTGGCGGTGATCGCCGACATCGGCGGCGGCACCTCGGACTTCTCGGTGGTGCGCCTCGATCCCGCCCGCGCCGGGCACGGCGACCGCGCCGACGACATCCTCGCCACTGACGGCGTGCGCGTCGGCGGCACCGATCTCGATCGCCTGGCCAGCTTGGCCGCGATCATGCCGGAGCTGGGATACGGCCATGTGGTGCGGAAGGACGGCCTGAAGAGCCCGGTCGCGCTCTATCACGACTTCGCCACATGGTCGAAGATCAACTTCCTCTATACGCCGAGCATCCTGAGATCGGTCCAGGACATGAAGCGGGCGGCGAAGGATCCGATCCCCTTCGAACGGATGGAGACGGCGCTGAACGAGCGTCTCGGCCATTGGCTGGCGCTCCAGTCCGAGGCGGCGAAGATCGCACTCTCCTCGGCCGAGGACGCGCGCATCGATCTCGCCCGCATCGAGCCCGGGCTCGGCGTCTGGCTCGACCGCGGACAGTTCGGACGTGCCATCGAGGCAGCGGTCGAGCGGGTCGGCAACACGCTTTCGCGCTGTACCGCCATGGCCGGCATCCGGCCTGAGCAGGTCGACAGCCTGGTGCTCACCGGCGGCTCGGCCCTCCTGCCGATGGTGCGAGACGCGCTCGCCGCCCGCCTGCCTGCCGCGCGCCTGGTCGATGCCGACCATTTCGGCGCCATCGGCCTCGGCCTCGCGCTGGAGGCCCGGCGTCGCTACGCGTGAACGGCCTTGGGGAAGTCCGGCTGGTTCTCCGGACGCGCTTTGCGGAAGGCGTCGAGATCGACGCAGCGGGCTTCGACGTCGAGCAGGAGGGGATAGTCGGCGAGATCCGAGCCGAAGCGGCGCGCGTTCCGGAGCTGCGGGATCAGGTAGAGCTCCGCCCAGCCCGGCGCGTCGCCGAAGCAGAAAGGCGAGGCGCGCTCGCGCCGGGCCAGCATGGCCTCCAGCGTGGCGAGCCCCTCGGCCATCCAGTGCTTGGTCCAGCCCTCGATCGCCTCGTCGCCGGCGCCGATGTCTGCCTCCAGGCGCTTTCGCACCCGCTGCACGGTCAGCGGATGCATCTCGCAGGCGATCACCTGGCCGAATCCCCGCGCCTCTGCCCGGAGCAGCGGGTCGACGGGAAGCAGCCGCGGCTCCGGCCAGCGCTCTTCCAGGTATTCCAAGATCGCGGTCGACTGCAGCAGGATGCGGCCGTCGATGTCGAGCGCCGGCATCAACCCCTGCGGATTGATCGCGCGATAGGCCTCGCCCAGCGCCGGGGCCGAGACATAGGCGTAGGGAACGCCCTTGAGATTGAGAGCGATGCGCACGCGCTCGCCGGCCGAGTTGCGGTGATAGCTATAGAGCTTGATCACGTCCGCCTCTCATCGCTTCCCCTTGCACGACCTTCGCCACACTCCCTACACTGAACACCGATCCCGACCGATGGAGCCACCCATGTCAGCGCGTCTCAACTCGGCTGCCGCCCGAGACATCGCCTATGTGCTCCATCCCTATACGAACCTGAAGGCGCACGAGACCGACGGGCCGATGATCATCTCGTCGGGCAACGGCGTCCGGGTCAAGGACGAGGCCGGCAACGAGTATATCGAGGCGATGGCCGGGCTGTGGTGCGCCTCGCTCGGCTTCTCCGAGAAGCGCCTGGCCGATGCCGCCTACAAGCAGCTGACGACGCTGCCCTACTACCACGCCTTCGCGCATAAATCGCACGACCCGGCGATCGAGCTGGCCGAGCGCCTGATTCAGATGGCGCCGGTGCCGATGTCGAAGGTGTTCTTCCAGTGCTCGGGCTCGGAAGCCAACGACACCGTCGTCAAGCTGGTCTGGTACTACAACAACGCGCTCGGCCGGCCGAACAAGAAGAAGATCATCGCCCGCATCAAGGGCTATCACGGCGTCACCGTCGCCTCGGCCAGCTTGACCGGGTTGCCAAACAACCACCGCGACTTCGACCTGCCGATCGCCAACATCTTGCACACCGAGTGCCCGCACTATTACCGCTTCGGCAAGCCGGGCGAGACCGAGGACGAGTTCGACACCCGCATGGCCGAGAGCCTGGAGGCGCTGATCCAGAGGGAAGGCCCGGACACCTGCGCCGCCTTCATCGCCGAGCCGGTGTTCGGCGGCGGCGGCGTGATCGTGCCGTCGAAGGGCTACTACCAGAAGATCCAGGCGGTGCTGGACAAGCACGACATGCTGTTCATCGCCGACGAGGTCATCTGCGGCTTCGGGCGCACCGGCAACATGTGGGGCTGCGAGACGCTCGGCATCAAGCCGAACATGATGAGCATGGCGAAGGCGCTCACATCCGCCTACATGCCGCTCTCGGCCGTGATGGTGGACGAGAAGATCTACCAGGCGCTGGTCCGCCAGTCGGAGAAGATCGGCGTCTTCGGCCATGGCTACACGTATTCGGGCCATCCGGTCGCAGCCGCCGTCGCGGTCGAGACGCTCAAGATCTACGAGGAGCGGAACATCATCGATCATGTCCGCAAGGTCGGTCCGCGGATGCAGGCGGGGCTTCGCAAGTTCGCCGACCACCCGCTGGTCGGCGAGGTCCGCGGCGTGGGCCTCGTGGCCGCGGTCGAGCTGGTGAAGGACAAGGCGACCAAGGAGCCCTTCGATCCCAAGTCCGGCGTCGGCCTCTATCTCTACAAGCGCGCCCAGGCGCATGGCCTCATCGTCCGCAACCTGGTCGACTCAATCGCCTTCACCCCGCCCCTGATCATCACCGAAGCCGACATCGACGAGATCCTCGCCCGCTTCGGCAAGGCGCTGGAGGAGACCACGGCCTGGGTCGAGGGCCAGAAGCTCAGGGCGGTGGCGTGAAGCGCTACTCCTTCGTCCAGCTTCTTCGGAACGCGGTCGGACTCGGCGACGGCTGGCAGCAGGCCTGGCGCAGCCCGGAGCCGAAGTCGTCTTATGACGTGGTGATCGTGGGCGGCGGCGGGCACGGGCTCGCCACCGCCTACTACCTCGCCAAGAACCATGGTGTGCGCAACATCGCGGTCCTGGAGAAGGGCTGGCTCGGCGGCGGCAACACCGGGCGCAACACCACGGTGGTGCGCTCCAACTATCTCTGGGACGAATCCGCCGCCATCTACGAGCATTCGCTGAAGCTCTGGGAGGGCCTGACCCAGGACCTCAACTACAATCTGATGTTCAGCCAGCGCGGCCTGGTGATGCTGGCGCATACCGAGCACGAGCTGAACGAGGCGAGCCGGCGCGTCCATGCCAACCGGTTGAACGGCATCGACGCCGAGATCTGGAGCCGCGAGCAGACGCTGGCCTTCATCCCGATCCTCAACGGCTCGAAGGACATCCGCTATCCGGTGATGGGCTCCTCGATCCAGAAGCGCGCCGGCATCGCCCGCCACGACGCCGTTGCCTGGGGCTTCGCCCGCGCCGCCGATGCGCTCGGCGTCGACATCATCCAGAACTGCGAAGTGACCGCCATCCGCCGCGACGGCAGCCGCGTCGTCGGCCTCGACACCACGCGCGGCTCGATCGATGCGAAGAAGGTGGGACTGGTCGCCGCCGGCCATTCCAGCGTGCTCGCCGGCCTCGCCGGCTTCCGCCTGCCGATCGAATCCCATCCTCTCCAGGCGATGGTCTCCGAGCCGATCAAGCCGGTGCTGGACACGGTGGTCATGTCCGGCACCGTGCATGCCTATGTCAGCCAGTCCGACAAGGGCGAGCTGGTGATGGGCGCCGGCATCGACGCTTTCAACTCCTACGCTCAGCGCGGCTCGCTCCCGATCCTGGAGGAGATCGCGTCGGCCATGATCGAGCTGTTCCCGATCGTCAGCCGCCTCAAGGTGCTGCGCAGCTGGGGCGGCATCGTCGACATCTGCCCCGATGCCAGCCCGATCATCGGCAAGACGCCGGTCGACGGGCTCTACATCAATTGCGGCTGGGGCACCGGCGGCTTCAAGGCGACGCCCGGCTCCGGCTGGGTGCTGGCCGACACCATCGCCAACGACCGCCCGCACCCGCTGGCAGCACCCTTCAGCCTCAGCCGTTTCTCCTCCGGCCGGCTCATCGACGAGCACGGCGCCGCCGCGGTGGCCCACTAAAGATGCTCCTGATCCCCTGCCCCTATTGCGGCGAGCGGGCCGAAGGCGAGTTCCGCTACGGCGGCGAGGCGCATTTCCGCCGACCCGAGAACCATCTCGAGGCGACCGACGACGCCTGGGCCGACTACCTGTTCATGCGGAAGAATCCGAAGGGCTGGCACCGCGAACGCTGGCTGCACCTCGCCGGCTGCAAGCGCTGGTTCTACGTCGTCCGCCACACCGTCACGCATAAGATCGCCTCGGCCTACAAGGTCGGCGACGCGCATCCGGACCTGCCGGCATGAGCCCCAGCTCAAACCAAGATTATCGCCTGGCCCAGGGCGGCCGCATCGACCGCGAGGCGCCGCTCCGCTTCCTCTTCGACGGCCATGCCTATGACGGCTTTGCCGGCGACACGCTGGCTTCCGCGCTGCTGGCCAACGGCATCCACCTGGTCTCGCGCAGCTTCAAGTATCACCGCCCGCGCGGCATCTATGCACTCGGCGTCGAGGAGCCGAACGCACTGGTCGAGACCGGCATCGGCGCCGGCATCGAGCCCAATGCGCGCGCGACCACGATCGAGCTCTCGGACGGCCTGATCGCCAACAGCCAGAACCGCTGGCCGTCGCTGCGCTTCGATCTCGGTGCCGTCGCCGACCTCGCCTCGCCGCTGCTCTCGGCCGGCTTCTACTACAAGACCTTCATGAGCCCGGCCGGCGGCTGGAAAATCTACGAATGGCTGATCCGCCGCGCCGCCGGCGTCGGCCGCGCACCGGAGCTGCCCGACCCCGACCGCTACGAGCACAGCTACGCCCATGCCGACGTGCTGGTGGTGGGCGCGGGTCCGGCGGGCCTTGCCGCGGCGCTCGCCGCCGGACGCGCCGGCGCCCGCGTGATCCTGGTCGACGACCAGGTCGAGCCCGGCGGACAGCTTCTCAACACGCCCTACACCATCAACGGCCGGCCGGCACCGGACTGGGTCGCCGAGGCCACGGCCGAGCTCGACCGCCTGCCCGATGTCCGCCGCCTTGCCCGCACCTTGGCGCTCGGCGTCTACGACCACGGCTACGTCGCCTGCGTCGAGCGCGCGATCCCGGTGGCGCAGGGCCGCGCCCGCTGGCGCGAGCGCCTGTGGCGAGTGCGGGCGAAGGAGATCGTGGTCGCCACCGGCGCCATCGAGCGCGCCATCATCTTCGACGGCAACGACCGGCCCGGTACCATGCTGGCCTCGGCGGCGCGCGCCTATGCCGTCCGCTACGGCGTCGCCGCCGGCAAGCGCGCGGTGGTCTTCGCCAACAACGACGACGCCTACCGCACCGCCCTCGATCTCGCCAACGCGGGCGTCGAGGTCGCCGCGGTCGTCGATCTCCGCCACGACCTTTCCGGCGCGCTGCCGGGGATGGCGCGCGAGCGCGGGCTTCGCGTGCTGGCCGGCCATGGCATCGTCGGCGGCCGCGGGCGCACCCGCATCAAGGCGGTGGAAGCCGCACCCATCGACGACCCGTCGAACCGCCAGATCATCGAATGCGACCTGCTCGCCGTCTCCGGCGGCTGGAACCCGGCGCTGCATCTCTACGCCCATGCCGGCGGCAAGGCCGCCTATGACTCAGGTTTGGCCGCCTTCGTGCCCGGCGCACCGGCCGACCGCATGACCATCGCCGGTGCGGCCGCCGGCCGCTTCGCGCTGACCGACTGCCTCGCCGACGGCGCACGCCTCGGCGCCGAGGCCGCCCGCCGCGCCGGCTTCAGCGCCGGCCCTGCCCTCGTCCTCGACGCGCCCGAGCCCGAGCACGACAGCCGCATCGGCCCGGTCGCGAGCCCGAGCCGCGGGGGAAAGCGCTTCGTCGACCTACACAACGACGTGACCGAGGCGGATCTCCGCCTCGCCGTCAGCGAAGGCTATCGCTCGGTCGAGCACGCCAAGCGCTACACCACCTGGGGCATGGGGCCTGACCAAGGGAAGACCGGCAACATCCTCGGCCTCAACGTGCTCTCCGATGCGCTGAACCAGCCGGTGCCGCAGGTCGGCACCACCACCTTCCGCCCGCCCTATCACCCCATCAGCTTCGGTGCGCTGGCCGGGCGCGAGGTCGGCGATCTCTCGGTGCCGACGCGGAAGACGCCGATGGATTCCTGGCATGCCGAGGCCGGCGCTCTGTTCGAGCCGGTCGGCCAATGGCGGCGCGCCAAGGCCTATCCGAAGCCGGGCGAAAGCATGCATGCCGCCGCCGACCGCGAGGTGCGCGCGGCGCGCGAAGGCGTCGGCCTGTTCGACGCGTCGACCTTGGGCAAGATCGACATCCGCGGCCCCGGCGCCGAGACGCTGATCGAGCGCGTCTACTGCAACAACTTCACCTCGCTCAAGCAGGGCCATGCGCGCTACGGCCTGATGCTGGGCGAGGACGGGATGGTGAAGGACGACGGCGTCACCGCCCGCCTCGGCCCCGACCACTTCCACATGACCACCACCACCGGCGGGGCCGCCGGCGTCTATGTCTGGATCGAGGACTGGCTGCAGACCGAGTGGCTGGACGTCGAAGTGTTCCTCACCTCGGTCACCGAGCAATGGGCGGTCGCCACGCTCTCGGGCCCCAAGGCTCGCCAGGTGCTGGGGCCGCTGACCGACGTCGACCTGTCGGCGGCCACCTTCCCGTTCATGGCCTTCCGCGAGGGCCGCGTCGCCAATATCCCGGCTCGCATCTTCCGCGTCAGCTTCTCGGGCGACCTCTCCTACGAGATCAACGTGCCGGCCCGCCACGGCCTCGCCCTCTGGCAGGCGCTGATGGAGTCCGGCCGGCCGCACGGAATCACGCCCTACGGCACCGAGGCCCTCCACATCCTCCGCGCCGAGAAGGGCTACATCGTCGTCGGCCATGAGACCGACGGCACCATCACGCCGGCCGATCTCGGCATGGAGGCGATGGTGTCGAAGAAGAAGGACTTCCTCGGCCGCCGCTCGCTCACGCGATCGGGCATGAGCGGGCCGGAGCGGAAGCACCTGGTCGGCCTGATGACCAAGGACCCGGCGCGGGTTCTGCCGATCGGCGCCCAGATCCTGGAGCGGCCGAGCGAGGCACGGCCGGCGCCGATGATCGGCCATGTCACCTCCAGCTATCACAGCCCGACGATGAAACGCGGCATCGCCATGGCGCTGGTCAAGAACGGCCGCGCGCGGATGGGCGACACCGTCTATCTGCCGCTGCTCGACGGCCCGACGGTCGCGGCCGAAGTGGTGAAGCCCGTCTTCTACGATCCGGAGAATGCCCGTCGTGACGGTTGAGTGCGCGCCCCTCGACAACGTCGTCCGCCCGGGCGAGAGCAACGGCCCGTCGGGCATCGCGCTGACCGACCGGCGCTTCGTCGGCCAGGTGAACCTGCGGGTGCGCGGCAGCGGCCTCACCGCCGCCGGCCGGGCGCTGGGATACGGCCTGCCGATGACGGCGAACACGACCGCCGGCGACGCGAACTCCCGCGCCTGCTGGCTCGGACCGGACGAATGGCTGATCGTCTGCAACGACGGCAGGCAGGCCGAGCTGATCCAGCATCTCTCGGCGGCGCTCACCATCGACCCGCATGCGGTGACCGACGTGACCGACGCGCGCGCCGTCCTGCGCATCGCCGGCGCCTGCGCCCGCCCGGTGCTGGCCAAGGGCTGCACCCTCGACCTGCATCCGCGCGTCTTCGGCGCCGACCGCGTCGCGCAGAGCCTGATCGCCCGCGCCCAGGTGATGATCCTGCCGATCGAAGGCGGCGGCTACGACCTCTTCGTCGCCCGCAGCTTCGCAGGTTACCTTTGGGACTGGCTGCTGGACGCCGGCGCCGAGTACGGGATCCGGGTCGAGGGCTGACTCAGGCCCGACCGTACCTCTCGTGAGCAGCGACTCCATCGATCACGGTCGCCGCGATCAGATCGTCTTGTCCCGGCTTCGAGGCCGGATCGACATAGATGCGCCCCTCATGGTTGGGGGTATTGAGATATCGGCGTTGCCCAATTCGTCCGACGACGACATCGAAGGTAAAGACCGGACCGCCGTCCGCGACAAACCAATGAACATTGTCTCGATCGTCTGACATCGAGACCGTCGAACTCGGTCCCACGACCATGTCGAGGTGCGGCCGCAGGAATATCCGGCCGGGCTCGTCGCGAACTCTGTCAAAGGTTCGAGCATGGAAGTGGCCCTTGAGGATCAGATGTGCGGTCACAAGCGCATTGTGGCCGTGGGGAGGGATGGCGTCGCCCTTCGGTACATAGAAGAGCGCCGTGCCGATCCGAAACCCCGCAAAGTCCGTCAAAGACAATCCCTGTCGATGCTCGCCAGGGCCAAGCGCTTCCAGCCGCGAAGCAAGAGTGTCGAACTCGACATAGCCGAGCAGCTCGTCGAGCGGAATGGTCTGGTTTAGCGCTTCGATCGCGCCCTGCCATTGAATCGGAGACAGAACGTCCGTGCGAAGATCCTTCGCGAGTGCGATTTGGCCGTCCAGCCAGCGCTTCATCAGGGGAGAAACCGCGCCGGCGAGCGCCCTGGTCTGCGTCAAGAGAACGAAAAATTGAGCCCACGCCACCGCGCCAGCAAGTGAACCCGCGAATGCCCGTCTGGTGAACGCCGTCATCGTCGGGAAATATACCATTTCGCATCCGCGTCGAGAGTTGACGCGGTTATTTTTGGGATCGTTCGCAGAACCGCTTGACTTTGACGCTACGTCAACCCGGACAGTCACTGTCAGGAACAAGCTGACGGGGCTGACGAGACCATGTTCAGGATCGGCGAGTTTTCCACCATCGCGCGGGTGTCGGGGCGGCTGCTCCGCTACTACGACAGCATCGGCCTCTTGAGCCCGCAGCACGTCGATGCCGCGACCGGCTACCGCTACTACACCGCGGGCCAACTCGAACGGCTCAACCGCATCCTCGCCCTCAAAGACCTCGGTCTGTCGCTCGACCAGGTCGCCCGCATGGTCGACGGCAATGTCTCGACCGGTGAGATCCGCGGCATGCTGATGCTGAAGAAGGCCGAGCTCGAACGGACGCTGAGCGAGGAGGCCGACCGGCTGGCCCGCGTCGAATCCCGCCTCCAGCAGATCGACGAGCAGGGATCACTCGGCGAGTACGACGTCGTGGTGAAGGCCGCCGCGGCTCAACCCTTCCTGTCGCTGCGCCGGACCTTCGCCGGCATGGGCGATGCGGTCGCGATGCTGAAGGAGGTCATCCGCGCCGTGACGGCGCAGGTGCCCCCGGCCGTCCGCGACAAGATGGTCGTCGTCGCCTATTCCGACTTCGAGGATGAGGACCTCGACCTCGAGATCGGCTTCGGCCTCACCCGCTCGACCAACCGGAAGGTCGCGCTCGCCGGCGGCGAGGAGATGACGCTGGGCGAGCTGCCGGCGGTCGAGACCCTGGCGACCCTGGTTCGCAGCGGCCCGATCCAGCAGGCGCATATCGCCTTCGGCGCGCTTGGCCTGTGGATGGAGGCGAACCGCTACCGGATCTCCGGCCCGTCGCGCGAGGTCTTCCTCGAGCCGCCCTTCAGCGGCCCACGACCGGAACACGTCGTCATGGAAATCCAGTTCCCGGTGAGCCGGGCCGCCTGAACCGGGCCGGCGCCTCAGCGCCAGCCCTCCCCTCAAACCAGATCGTCGGAACGTGGAAGCGAGGCGCTTCCCGCGGTGGGCGAGGTCGTCCCCGAAGCCAAGGAGAGTGAAATGCTGAAGATCTATGGCGTGCCGATTTCGGTCCATACCCGCAAGGTCGTCGTCGCGGCGATCGAGAAGCGGATTCCCTATCAGAACGAACCGGTGATCCCGTTCAACCCGCCGCCGGGCTGGGGCGAGCTCAGCCCGACCGGCAAGATCCCGGTGGTGGCCGACGGCGACTTCGTGCTGCAGGACTCCTCGGTGATCTGCACCTATCTGGAGCGCACATACCCGACCCCTCCCCTCTATCCGCAGGGGACCCGCGACCATGTCCGCGCGCTCTGGCTCGAGGAGTATGCCGACGGCACGGTGTTCCGCGACGTCATCCATGGCCTCTTCTTCCAGAAGATCATCCGGCCCAACATCCTGAAGCAGGCGACCGACGCCGCCGTGATCGCGGACATTCAGAATAAGTCCGTGCCGACGGTCTTCGGCTATCTGGAGCGCTCGCTGAACGGCGACGTTCTGGTCGGCGATCGGTTCGGAATCGCCGACATGGCGACGATGTCGAACCTGATCAACTTCCACTATCTGGGATACCGGATCGACCCGGACCGCTATCCAATGCTGGCGGCCTATTTCGAGGCCCAGCTCCGCCAACCCTCGATCCGCACCGCGCTCGCCGCCGAACAGAATGTGGCGGCGAGCATGGGCCTCGACCAGGCCTTCGCCCGCGATCTCCTCGCCGCCTGATCGATCGCGCGAGCGGCGTCAGCGGTCCGAGGGTGGCGCCATCTCGACGCCGATGACGCCGCTCCGCTCAATCGCGGACTTGAGGAAGCCCGAGGCCCGCGCCTCGTCGATGAAGCGGTTGACGGTGATCAGCACCGAGGGCTTGCCCTTCGGCACGATGATCGTCTGCGGCACGCCGTAGAGATTGTCCGGCAGCACGCGATATCCGGGCATGCCCCTGACCGCGGTGGTGAGCCGCTGGCGGTTGGCGCCGAAGGCGTCGATCTCGCCGGCGGCCAGCATGCGCCGGCCCTCGACGAAGCCGTCGTCGGGACATTCGACGAAACTCGCCTGGGCGAGCATGCGCTTGAGATGGAGGCCGATCGAGTCCGAGCGGCCGGCGCCAATCTTTCGTCCGGTCTGATCGATGTCGGCGACCGAACGGATCGGGGAGGCCTCCGGCACCACGAAGGTCTGCCCCACCAGCATGTAGGTCTGCGAGAACTCGACCGTGCCGGCGCGCGATTGCTCATAGGCGACGAAGCCGATATCGGCCTTGCCGGTCCTGACCGCGTCGATCACGCCCTGGACACCCTGAACCGGCAGGATGGCGACGGGAACGTCAGCCTGACGCGCCAGCTCGCGCGCGATATCGGCCGAGGCGCCGCGGATCTCGCCGGTGGCCGGGTCCTGGACGGCCTGCGCCGGATTGCCCTGGAGATATGCCGCGCGGAGCGTGCCGGTCGGCGCGAGATTGAGATCGGCCGCTTCGGCGAAGCCGGCGACACCGAGGCCGAGAAGCAGCGCGGCTGCGAAGGTCTTCATCATGCGTTCCTCACTCGCTTTCGCGGATGGTCGCCATGCCGAGCCCGGCGGCGATGAGAAAGGATCCGGCGATGCGGTCGGTCCATTTTGCGAAGCGTGGGTTGCGGGCGAAGCGGCCGAGCCGTCCGGCAAGACCGCCATAGGCCAGCAGCACGCCGAGCTCGATGACGACGCTGGTGACGGCGAGGATCGCGATCTGGAGACCGACATCGCCGTCGGGGTCGATGAACTGCGGCAGGAGGGCGACGAAGTAGAACAGCGTTTTCGGATCGGCGAGCTTCATCACCAGGCCGGCGCGGAAGATGCCGAGACGGCTCCCGGTCTTCGGTCCTCCGCCGACCGAGAGGCTGGGATGGCTGCCGAGGAAGGTCTGGAGCCCGATCCACACCAGATAGGCGACGCCGATCCAACGGACCAGGAAGAAGACCTCGTGCGAGGCCAGGATCAGCGAGCCGATGCCGATGACCGAGAGCGCGAAATAGACCGCATTGGCGCCGAGGATGCCGAGGCTGGCCCAGCCGGCGGACGGCGCGCCGCGGGTCATGCCGACCGAGACCACCATCAGCACGGCGGGACCGGGCGCCACGCAAAGCAGCGTCTCGGCGACGACGAAGACCAGCCAGGCGTTCAGATCCATGTCGGCTCCCCGCGATCCGGCGCCAGCCTAGCGCACGATCCGGCGACGCAGAACCGCTTCGTCGGGCTCCCTCCCTCGGCGAAGCCGGGGGAGGGTTGGGGTGGGGGCCGAGCGAAAGCGAGGTCGACCTAGTGAGATCGCGACTGTGTCCCTCGCTTCGCTCGGCCCCCACGCTGCCCTCCCCCGCGCACTGCGCGAGGGAGGGTTCCAAGAGCGTCAGGCAATCAGCATGCGCCGGCGTCATTGACGCCGGCACGCCCTATCGCCATGTGTCTGCTCCCGGAGCGCGGGACCAGGAGCGGACGAGTGACAAGTGCAGAGACGGACATGACCGATGGCTGGCGCGCCGCATTGCGCCGGTGGCTCGACTCTCCCGCGGTCAACCGGGTCATCATCGGTCTCATCCTGTTGAACGCGGCGACCCTCGGCCTCGAGACGTCCGAGACCGTCCTCGGATTCGCGGGCGGCGCGATCCATCTGGTCGACACGGTCATCCTCGCCGTCTTCGTCCTCGAGCTGGCGGCCAAGCTCGTCGCCTTCGGCCGCCGGTTCTTCCTCAGCGGCTGGAACATCTTCGACCTTCTCGTCGTCGGCGTGGCGCTGGCCCCGGTCGGCGGGGCGCTGTCGGTCCTGCGGGCCCTTCGGGTGCTGCGCGTGCTCCGGCTGATGTCGATCGTCCCGGATCTCCGGCGGGTGGTCGAGGCCCTGCTGCGCTCGCTGCCCGGACTCGGCGCCATCGCCGGTCTGCTGATGCTGCTCTTCTACGTCTTCGCGGTGATGGCGACGATGCTGTTCGGCGACCTGCACGAGGAAGCGTTCGGCACGCTCGGCCGCTCGCTGTTCACGCTCTTCCAGATCATGACGCTGGAGGGATGGGCCGACATCGCGCGCAAGATCATGGAAGAGATGCCGTTCGCCTGGGCCTTCTTCATCCCCTTCATCCTGGTGACGACGCTGACCGTCCTCAACCTGTTCGTCGCCATCATCGTCAACTCGATGCAGACGCTGCACGATGAAGATCTGAAACGCGATTCCGTGACGGCGGATCACCAGCACGTCGAGCTGCTCGCCGAGATCAAGGCGCTTCGTGCCGAAATGACGGAAATGCGTTCGAGGACGGCGCCCCCGTCGTAGTTGCGAGAAATTCGCAACTGATCTAGGGTCGAGGCATGTACCGCGACAATTCCCTGATCCCGACCGAGGCCGTCCGCCTGGCGGCGCTGGGCGAGCTCGCGCGGGCGCCCCGGCACTATGCCGACCTTGCCGTCGCGGTCCGTCACTTCGTGCAGCGGCTGGCCGGCCCCTCCCTCGACCTTCTCGGACCGTCGCTGGAGCTCCTGAAGATCGAGGGGCTGATCGCGCCGGTCGCCGGCCGCGGCTTCGACGACAACGCGCTGCTGGAACTGACGGAGGCCGGGCGCGCGGCGCTGTCCCGCCTGCTGCTGGCGCCGCTGAAGATCCAGGGAAGCGAGCTCAACCGGCTGGTGGTGGCGCTGAAGCTGCGCTTCCTCGACCTGCTCTCGGCCGAGGACCGCGCCGATCAGCTCGACCTCCTGGCCGATGCGCTGACCGGCGAGCGCGCCCGCCTTGCCGATCTCAAGGGCGCGACCGACGCCGCCTCCCCGCTGGGATCCTGGCTCGACCTCGAGCTCGGGCAGATCGACGCCAAGATCGCCTGGTGCGAGCGCCTCAGGACCGCGGTCTAAGCCTCAATAGAGGTGCTGGCCGCCGGTGATGAAGATCTCGGTGCCGGTGACATAGGCCGACTCCTCGCTCGCCAGGTAGTGAATCGCCTTCGCCACCTCGTCGGGCTGGCCCAGGCGATGCAGCGGAATGCGCGGCAGCATCACCTCGGTCTCCGGCGACAGCATCGCCGTCTCGATCTCGCCCGGCGCCACCGCGTTCACGCGGATGCCGAGCTGCGCCAGCTCCGCCGCCATCTCGCGCGTCAGGCCCGAAAGCGCCGCCTTCGAGGTCGAGTAGGCCGAGCCGGCGAAGGGGTGGACCGCGTGGCCGGCGATCGAGGTGACGTTGACGATCGCCCCCTTGCCCCGGTGCAGCGCCGCGGCGAAGCCGCGCGCGAGGCGCAGCGGCGCGAAGAAGTTCAGCTCGAAGACCTGCCGCCAGCCCTCCAGGTCGCCGTTGAGGATGCCGAGCCGCTCCTTGAACGGTGTCTTCGGCGACCAGCCGGCATTGTTGACCAGCGCATGCAGCGGCGCGTCGCTCAGGGTCTCGTTGGCCTCGGCGACGAAGCGGGCGAGGCTGTCGGGTTCGGACAGGTCGGCGACGATGTGGCGGGTCCAGGCCGGGTCGCGCAGGCAGTCCGGCGGCACATCCTCGCGCGAGGTCGTCAGGATGCGCCAGCCGCGGGCGGCGAACAGCCGGGCGGTCGCGTGCCCGATGCCGCGGGACGCGCCGGTGATGACGGCGGTCCGGCGATCGTCGGCGCTCACCTGCGGATCTCCGGCTCGATCGCATCGGTCGGATCCTGATGGGTCAGGATCTCGGCGCCGGGAAAGGCCTCGTACAGCTTCGCCTCGACCTCGTCGGCGATCACATGCGCCCGCGACAGGGTGAGCTCGGCGGCGAGCACCATGTGCAGCTGGATGAAGATCTTCGGGCCTGAGCTCCGGGTGCGGAGGTCGTGCACCGCCAGCACCGCCGGATGGCTCCGGACGATGGCCTGGATGTGCTGGCGCACGTCTTCGGGCAGCTCGCGGTCCATCAGCATGTCGAGGGCGGAGAGCGCGATCCTCGCCGAGCCGAACAGCATGTATCCCGCGATCGCGATGCCGCAGACCGCATCGATCCAGGTGAGGCCGAGCCACTCGGTCAGCGCCAGCGCGGCCAGCACGCTGCCGTTCATCAGCAGATCGCCGGCATAATGCAGCCGGTCGGCGCGGATCGCGACCGAGCCGGAGCGGCGCACGACATAGGCCTGGAACCGGACCAGCGCGAAGGTCGCGACCAGAGAGAAGCTCATGATCCCCATGCCGATCGGCACGTTCAGGATCGAGTGGGAATGGGGATTCAGCAGGTTTCCGGCCGCCTGCAGAACCACGAGGACGCCCGAGCCGGCGATGAAGGCGGCCTGGCCGAGGGCCGCCAGCGGCTCGGCCTTGCCATGGCCGAAACGATGGTCCGCGTCGGCCGGCTCGAGCGCCTGGCGGACGGCGAGGAGGTTGATCACGGAGGCGGCGGCGTCCATCAGCGAATCGACCAGGCTCGACAGCACCGCGACCGAGCCGGTCGCCTGCCAGGCGACCGCCTTGACCAGCGCCAGCAGGACGGCGAGGCCGACCGCCGCATAGGTCGCGAGCCGCATCAGGCGGCTGGCCGTCCGCGAGGGTGCCACTGTCCCCGTCACGGGAAGAGCCGGGTCGTCGTCCATCCGCCGGCGCTGCGCCGATAGACCAGCCGATCGTGTAGACGGAACGGTTTGTCTTGCCAAAATTCGAGAGCGCTCGGCACCACCCGGAAGCCCGACCAATGGGGCGGCCGGGGGATCGTTCCCACCAGGTGCCGGGCCGTCACCTCGGCCACCCGCCGCTCAAGGTGGAAGCGGCTCTCCAGCGGGCGGGACTGATCGGACGCCCAGGCGCCGATCTGGCTGCCGCGGGGCCGGCTGGCGTAATAGGCATCGGCCTCGGCACCGGTGACGGGTTCGACCCGGCCCTCGATCCGAACCTGGCGGCGCAGCGACTTCCAGTGGAACAGCAGCGCCGCCTTCGGATTGGCCCGAAGCTCGTCGCCCTTCCGGCTTTCGAGGTTGGTGTAGAAGACGAAGCCGGCCGAATCGGCGTCCTTCAGCAGCACCATGCGGGCCGAGGGCTGCCCGGACGCGTCTGCCGTCGCCAGCGTCATCGCCGTCGGGTCGTTGGGCTCGCTCGCCTGGGCCTCTTCCAGCCAGAGCTTGAAGAGCAGGATCGGGTCGGTCTCGTCCGTATCAGTCATGAAGCCGCCGGGAGTGGAGCTATGGTCGAAAGTTGGTGACGGTGTAGATCGAGAAGGCGGCATATCGTGGGGGTAGTTGAAGCCTCCACTTCTCCATTGAAGGAGTGATATGCCGTGTCGAATTCTAACGTCGTCAAACTGGTTCAGCCAGGCACTTTCAGC
>CAXNIC010000025.1:0-24230 GCA_964201945.1 Alphaproteobacteria bacterium | reverse complement strand
TTCGGCAGGTCGACGACGCCGGTATCCAGCGGCCGCTGCTTCCATTCGCGCTTCGCCTGGAGCGGCAGGTAGGTGTGGAAGTCGCGGGCGAACGCCAGCACGAACGCCATGATATGGGCGCCGATATGGTCGTTGTAGATCTCGCGCATGTTGGTGACGACCACCGGATGCGAGACCAGTTCGGGGAAGTAGAACCCCGCCGGCGGCGCCGCCATCGGGGCCTGCAGCCAGCGGAGATTCTTCGCCGCCTTCATCAGCGCCGGCGTCGGCGTGCCGAAGGCGGCATCGGCCTCGGCGATGGCGGCGGCCGCCTCGTTCGGGTTCTCCGGGATCAGCAGTTTCACCTCCGGCAGGTCGGCGGCGAGCTTCTTCGCGAAGCCGCGCGCGGCCTCGCTGTGGGGCGGGAGCATGACGAAGGTGAGGGGCATCTTTGGGTCTCTCGAAACGGGAGCGCGCACCCTCACAGCCCGCACCCGCGATTTCAAGCCGGTTGGGTTTTTCGCCGGCCGCGCGTAGTGTCGCTCCTCCAGCAGGAGGATCCGGCCATGCCGTTCGACAATCTGCCGCCGCAGTCGCAGGAGCGCATGGGGCCGGCGGCGCAGGCCTATGCCGCGACCATCCTGGAGCGCTCGAAGAAGGTCGCCGAGTCGAGCCGGGTGGTGGTCGACCAGGCCTATGGCACCGACTACTGGCAGCGCCTCGACGTCTACCTGCCGACGGACAAGACGCTCCGCGACCTGCCGGTGCTGCTGTTCCTGCACGGCGGCGGCTGGTCGAACGGCTACAAGGAGTGGATGGGCTACATGGCCCCGGCCTTCACCGACCTGCCGGCGATCTTCATCTCGGTCTCCTACCGCCTGCTGCCCGACATCAAGTATCCGGCCAACCTCGACGACACCATCGCGGCGCTGGCCTGGGTCCGCCGCAACATCGAGCGCTTCGGCGGCGACCCCGACCGCCTGTTCATCGGCGGCCATTCCGCCGGCGGGCACCTGGCAGCGCTGGCGACGCTGAGGCGCGACCTGCTGGCCGCCGCCGGCGTGCCGGTGAAGGCCATCCTCGGCTGCTTCCCGGTCAGCGGCTCCTACAAGTTCGAGATCGGCGAGCTGGAAGCCCGCGGCAAGGCGATGCTGGAGAAGCCCGAGGACGCGGCCGAGATCAGCCCGATCACGCACGTCGCCGGCAACCGCGTGCCCTTCTACATCACCTGGGGCGGCAAGGACCTCGAGCATTGCCTCAAGACCGCCCCGCCGATGGTGGAGGCGCTGAAGGCCGCCGGCACCCGCGTCGAGCACCAGGTGTTCGACGAGTTCGACCATTTCGAGATCAGCATCGACAACGGCCGCCGCGGCAGCCCCTGGGTCGAGAAGGTCCGGACCTGGATGGCGGACCTTTAGGGTTCCCCGCCCCTACTTCGTCTTCTCGACGTTCCAGAACACCAGCTGCGGCGACTTGAGCAGGCCCTTCACGTCCGTGCGCCAGGCATAGGCGTTGTAGTACATGCCGGTCAGCAGACTGGGCAGCGAGGCCCAGGCGGCCTTGGAGAGATCCTCCAGCACGGCCTTCCGCTTGATCGCATCGGCCTCGTTGAAATAGGCCGTCCTCAGCTTCTCCACCGCCTCGTCGCAGGGCCAGCCGAAGATCGCCTCGCCGCAGCGGGAGTCGATGATCGGGTTGGTCAGCGGCGACTGCAGGAACTGGCCGTTGTAGCCCAGCACGATCAGGTGCCAGCCGCCCTCGGCCGGGGTCTTGCGGTTCTCGCGGCGCGCGAAGAGCTGGCCGAAATCGACCACCTGGAGATCGACCACGCCGCCGATCTTCCGCAGGTTCGCCGCCATCACCTGGGCCATGGCGTAGATCGAGGGCACGTCGCTGACCGTCATGATCACGATCGGCTCGCCCTTGTAGCCCGACTCGGTCAAGAGCGTGCGGGCGCGGCCGTAGTCGGGCACGCGGTAGGGCTCGGATCCGGCCTCGGTGCCGTTGGCCGACTTGCAGACGAACCAGGAAAAGCAGCTCGGCTCCCACCATTGCGGGTCGCCATAGGCAGCCGACATGAACTCCGACTGCACGATGGTGTGCGCCAGCGCCTGGCGGGCCTTCAGGTTGTTGAAGGGCGGCTGCAGCTGGTTCATGCGGATCACGCCCTCGCCGCCGAAGGGCGAGAGCTTGTCGACGGTGACGTTGGCGTCGCCCTTGAAGACCGGGATGAGGTCGACCGGAAGCAGGTCGATCAGGTCGATCTCGCCGACCTTCAGCGCATTCGCCCGCGTGCCGGCATCGGGGATGTATTTGAGCTCGACCCGGTCCAGCTTCACCACCTTGCCGCCGGCGAGCCCGTTGGGCGGCTCCGCGCGCGGCACGTAATCCGCGTTCTTCTCCCAGGCCGCACCCTGGCCGGTGCGCCACTCGCCGGGAATGAACTTGAACGGGCCGGAGCCCACGGCCGTGGTCAGCGGCTTCATCGGATCGGTCTCGGCATCGGCCTTCCTCAAGATCGCCGCCATGCCCGAGCCGCTCCAGGCGAGTGCCATCTCGACGAAGGGGAACGGCGTCTTGAACACCATCTTCACCTGATCGGCGCCTTCGGCCTCGAACGAAGCCAGCGCCGCGTCCATGCGGCGGCCGAGCGCATCCCGCTTCATCCAGCGCCGGATCGACGGCACCACGTCGGCGCCGGTGACCGGCTGGCCGTCATGGAATTTGAGGCCGGGGCGGAGCTTGAACGTATAGGTGAGCTTGTCGGAGGAGACGGTGTGATCCGCCACCATCTGCGGGCGCGGGAACATGCCGAGGTCGAAGGAGAACAGCGTGTCGTAGACCATCATGCCGTGCTGGGCGGTGACGAGCGCGGTGTTGGTCTGCGCATCCAGCGAGGTCAAGTCGGCCGCCGGCGTGTAGCGCAGCACCTTCGGCTGCGCCAGAGCGGCCGTGCTGGCCAGAAGCGTGAGTGCGACGGCGGCGGTCAAGGCGCGCATGGTCGGGTCCCCCTCGGATGGATGGAGGTGAGGTTAGCGCGGGGATGATCCGGCTCCAACGAGATCCGCGAGCCCCCCACCCTGCCCTCCCCCGCGGTGGGGGGAGGGTTTACGACGTCGTGTCCCCGCCCCCTTCCGTGGGGGAGGGATAGGGTGGGGGGCGAGGCAGGGTCGCTGCTACTTCAGGAATCGCTCAATCACATTGCGAGTGATCTTCGACACTTTCTCGTCGACGAAGATCGACGCGGTCCAGGCGATCGATCCGGCGGCGAAGACCTGGCCGCCGGTCTTGGTCTCGTAGTGGATCATGTCGGCGCCGCCCTGGTCGGGGTTGAGGCCCTTGGCGAGATGCACGGTGCCCTTCGGCGTGAACGGCGTCATCTTGTCGGTCTCGTGGCCGGACGCGCCGCCGGGGCAGCGCATGTGCAGCGAATTCTCACCGAAGGTGTCGCCGTCCTTCAGGCCGGTGTGGGCATAGACCCAGTGCGAGGCGTCCTTCACCCGGTAGGGCGCGCCGGTCATGGCGCCGTCATAGTCGAAGACGACGCCGAGCAGGTGCGAGGGGCATTCGACGCGGTCGCGGAAGCGCGGCGTGTACGAGCCCGGTGCGCGCAGGCGCCGCGCGTCGCCGTTGTGGCAGACGACCGCATCGCCCTCGAAGGTCACCTCGCAGTCGATGCCGTTGCCGCCGAGATAGAGGAGGCGGCCGCCGCGCTCGTGCACCCAGGCCTTTACCTTGAAGTACATCTCGCGCGACCAGTATTCCGGATGGGTCGAGAGGATCAGCACGGTGTAGGCATCGAGGTCGAGCGTGCCGTCGTGAAGCTGGCTCTCGGCCCAGAAGTCGTAGCCGAAGCCCTCGCGCTCGAGCCAGGCGAGCAGCCGCCACTCCGCCGGCGCGATATGGCAGGCCGACCGCCCCTCGATCACCTTCTCCGGCGTCTCGTCCTCGGGCATGAAGTTGATCGGCTCCGGCCGGTCGAAGGACAGCGGCGCGTAGACCTCGGACTGGTATGTGAGGAAATTCTCGGCGGTGTAGCGCTGCAGGTCCTGGCGCGAATTCACCGTCGGCGTCGGCGGCAGCCTGTCGGTGTTGATGTAGTTCGAGCGGCCGCCGAAGGCGTTGTAGACGTTCCAGGTGATGTTGGACGCGAGCACGCAGATCTTCTCGGTCGGCTTCGCCGGCGCCACCACCCAGGGGAAGGAGAAGAACTTCCCGGACTTGGTGGACGCGTGGAAGTAATAGAGCCCGCTCTTCTCCGGCGCCGTCGCCTTCGGGCGGAAGCCCGGGCTGGCATAGCCGGTCTTGCTCCATTGCACGCCGGTCTGCGTGTAGTCGCCGTCGGGGGTGATCTGCACCATGGCGCGAGGCCCGTGCTCGTCCCACCATCCCAGGCTCTGCACCTTCTCCTTCTTCAGCCCGTAGCGCCAGAGCTCCATGTGATAGGCCTCGGGCGAATGCACGCGGAACTCCGCCTGCTGGCCCGCCTGCACGTATTTCGGCCAGGGATAGCCCAGCAGCTGGTCGGCGAGCAGCCGGAACTGGTAGGGCACGTCGCGCACCACGTTCATGGTCACGCGCTTGGACCCGAAGCCGTCCTTCGACAGCACGACCTCGTATTCGCCGGGCGCGATGTCCGCATGGACCGCACCCGACGCGCGCGACTGCACGGCGACGGAGATGCCGGCACGGATGAACTCGAACGCGACACCTTCGATGGCGACGTAGCGTTCGTCGCTGACATAACCGACCAGCATTGAGAGGACTCCTTGGACCCCCTCCCTCGTGCGAAGCGCGGGGGAGGGTTGGGGTGGGGGCCGAGCGTAAGCGAGGAGCGGGGGCGGGATAAAGTCTCGACGGCGTTCGACGAAAGCCCTCGCTTGCGCTCGCCCCCACCCTTCCCTCCCCCGCGTACGACGCGGGAGAGGGTTCTACGAGGGCTTCGCCTCGGGCTTCCTGTACAGCACCAGAACCAGCGCGCTGAGAACCAGGCCGAGCGCGGCGCCTTCGCGCCAGCCGACCGTCTCACCCAGGATCAGCGCGCCGGAGATCACGCCGACCACCGGCGTCGCGAGGTTGGCGATGGAGGCGACGGTCACCGGCAGCACCTCGACCAGGCGGAACCACGCCCAGTAGCCGTACGCGACAGGTATGGTACCGGCGTAGAGCGCACCCAGTATCACCGGCCAGGTGATCAACGCCGGATCGGGCGGCCAGGGCTCGAACATCGCACCGACAAACATCGGCGGGAACGCGAAGACGAACAGCCAGGCGGTGATCACCGTCGTTGGCATCGGCAGCCTCAGGTATTTGAGATGGATCGTACCCAGGCCCCAGGACAGCGCCGCGCCCAGCATCAGCAGGATGCCGTGGATCTGCTCGTCATGCGCGGTGAAGATGTCGGTCGGCAGCAGGAACGCCATGCCGCCCATGCCCAGCACGAGCGCCACCACGATCCGCACCGTCAGCCGGTCGCCCAAGAGCGGCACCGACAGCACCGCGGTCATCAGCGGCATGGTGTAGGCCACGATCGCGCCCCGGCCGGACGGCATGTACTGAAGCGCCGAGGCCGAGAACACCTGCCAGCCGGTGACGTTGAGAATGCCGGCCAGCGCCAGCGATCCCCAGAGCCCGGACG
Source organism: Alphaproteobacteria bacterium (assembly GCA_964201945.1). Lineage (GTDB taxonomy): Bacteria > Pseudomonadota > Alphaproteobacteria > SHVZ01 > SHVZ01 > SHVZ01. The sequence continues at coordinate 18,613 of CAXNIC010000025.1, read as the reverse complement.
GCGGCATCAGCCGATGCCCCTGGATCCTGGCCATGGTGAACAAAGCGACGATGCCGAAGGCGGCGCAGGCCGCGCGGAAATGCCAGGGCGGAAACCCCATCACCGCCAACTTCATACCCGGCCAGTTCAGCCCCCAGATGAAGGTCAATATGACAAGGATAATGAGCGCGTGATGCTTGGAGTGCGTCGGCTGTTGAAACGTCACGGGTGGGCTTTCGGTATGACGAAAGAATACGGACCCTCGCTTGGGGGTCCGCCGCTCTCGGAAGATCGCGACGCGCGATCTCCTGCCGCGTCGTCCCGCTCGGGGCTCGGCGGCTCGCGCGGGATGCGGAGCCAAGGCGCAAGTGCGCCCTTGCGCACGTCAGCCTTGGCGGAAGCAGACCGCCGTCAAGCGAGCCTCGTGAGTTCCGAGCGCAGCGAGGTCAAGACCGCAACGGTTCGAGAATGCTCACGTAATTCGCCACCGCAGCGCCACCCATATTAAAGACGCCCGCGAGCTTGGCCCCCTTCACCTGCATGTCCCCGGCCGCGCCCGTGAGCTGCATCGCGCTCATGACATGCATGCTGACGCCCGTGGCGCCGATCGGGTGGCCCTTGGACTTGAGGCCGCCGGAGGGGTTCACCGGCAGCTTGCCGGTCTTCTCGGTCCAGCCTTCCTGTATCGCGCGGAAGCCCTGTCCTCTGGGGGTGAGGCCCATCGCCTCGTATTCGATCAGCTCGGCGACCGTGAAGCAGTCATGGGTCTCGACCAGGCTGAGATCCATCAGGTTGAGACGCGATGCACCCAGCGCCTTCTTCCATGCCTGCTCGCAGCCTTCGAACAAGGTGATGTCGCGGCGGCTCATCGGCAGGAAGTCGTTCACCTGCTCGGCGGCGCGGAACACCACGGCCTTCTTAGAGGCGAGAGCCGTATCCATGTCCGCCAGCACCACGGCCGCGGCGCCGTCGGAAACCAGCGAGCAGTCGGTGCGCTTCAGCGGGCCGGCGACGAAGGGGTTCTTGTCGGAGACGTTCCGGCAGAAGTCGTAGCCCAGGTCCTTCCGCATGTGGGCTAGCGGATTGACGGACCCATTTTTGTGGTTCTTCGCCGCGATGCGCGCGAGCGCGTCCGACTGGTCGCCATGCTTCTGGAAGTAATTCGCGGTGATGCCGCCGAAGACGCCGGCGAAGCCGCCCTCGGTCTCGCCCTCTTCCTTTAGATAGGACGCGCGGATCAACAGGTCGCCGACCTGTGCGCCCGACACCTCCGACATCTTCTCGACGCCGATGACCAAAACGCGCTTCGCCCGCTTCGCGGCGATGGCGTTCAGCCCCTGATGGATCGCGGCCGATCCCGTGGCGCACGCGTTCTCGACCCTGGTTGTCGGCTTGAAGCGCCATTCGTCGAAGGCCTGGAGGGCCAGCGACGACGGAAACTCCTGGCGCACGAAGCCTGCATTCAGATGGCCGACGAAGATCTGGTCGATGTCCTTCGGCTCCAGCCCCGCATTCGCCACCGCCTGGCGCGCGACGGTGACGATCAGGCTTTCGAGATCCAGCGCGTCATGCTTGCCGAAGGGCGTATGAGCCCAGCCGATGATGCAGGCGGACATGGGAGGCGGCTCCGGGAGGGGGAAAGGGGTGAGGCGAGGTTAGCAGAAGGCGCGAGGCAGTGCAGCACGAAGGGCGCAGCGGTGGTCGGCCTTACCGGTGGCGGGACAATACCCTAGCGAGATGCGTCGGCGCCGTAGGCGAGCGCGGCCAGCACGTCTTCGTGGGCGAGTTGCGGGTACTCGCTCCGTAGCTCGGCCGCGGTCATGCCACCGGCCAGCAGGTCGAGCAGCAGCGAAACCCAGAGACGCGTGCCCTTGATGCAGGGCCGGCCCCCGCAGATCTCCGGGTCGATGGTGATGCGGTCCAGAAGGGCGCTCACGGACTCTATCGGCTCCAGTCGGTCAACGCCTGCTCCACACCAGATGAAGCGCTTAAGAGCAGGGTCTGGATAGGGAAGGGTGAAACGCAGCATGGGATTGCGTCAAAGGGGTTGGGCTTTCATCAAATCATAAAGAAAATGAGACAGAATTAGATCTTTAGAGATTTTCTCGCGGACGGTAAGTTGGCGAACTGCATCGACGTGAGGATGGAACTCCGATGACCAAGACCAAGATCACCATTCACTTCGCCTCGGCCCTCTATGAGAGATTTATGAACAATGTCGACGACTCCGCCATCCGCCGAGACGCGTTCATTGAGAGCGTCCTCCGCACCGAGTTGCCACGACTGAACAGTGCAATGGAGGGAAAAGAGCTATCTCCCAAAGCCCGTCGCTATGTCGCTAAGTCGTTGCAGACCTGGGCGAGGGAAGTCCGTGGCACAAAGAAGACTCCTGGGAGGATGGTTCTCGTCAACATGTCGATCGCGCCTGACGTCGCCGATCAACTCAACGACCGAGTTAAGAAGTCCAATATGTGTCGAGACGCATTCTTCAATCGACTGATCATGCTTCTGGTCGGCCCTCCGAGCTTGCTTGGGTATCTCACGCTTGTGGAGCCTGTCAGCGACGATGAGGGTCACGATGGTGATTTTCTGGAACGATCGAAGCCAGTTTCGCCAATGAAGGCCATTGAGGATCTGCTCCGAGACCCGCTCAAGAACCTTCACGAGACACGGCGGGATTGTGAGGCAAACCTTTGGGATGTGCGCCTGCCGGCAAAGTTGCATGGCTTGTCGTGCTGGATTGATGACTCGGACGTGCCGAGCACGAGCGCTTCCAGGAAGCTTGAGCGCGCGATGCGCGACCCAGACTACTTTGCCCGGGCGTTTGACCGAGCCCTCGGAATCGAAACCCCTCCCAAACCGGCCGATCCGGAGCGCGCCCAATGAGTAACCACCGTGATGCACAGAGGCGTTGGCTCGACCTTGGTGGTCAGGTGCTACCCGTCCGGCGAACGGGCGAGGTTCGCTATGTACACCCAGCCTTCCCCGCGTCGATTCGCGCAAATGGGCGAAGGCACGATGCTCCAGCAATTTTGCTGTGCCGGATTGGCCAACTCCTGCGGCAGGGAGACCTCTAGCTGCCGCAGGAGTCGACGAGACGTTGCGATAGAGTACGGGATATTGACCCATCCTCTCGAAGCAGTCTTCAGAGAGATAGGTCTACAACTCTCTCCCTTTCGCTAACAGCCGGCTGGCAAGTGCGTCGTCTTTCGCGAGGAGAGCGATACCGATCGACGCCAAGATCGCAAGCGCATTGGTGTAGTCGATCACCTCGACCAACTCGTCTTCTTTGTAATTGTGCCCGATTTCATCCTCAGTGTTCCAGCGCGCCATCTGGAGAGAGCCTGTGTGTGCATAGCTGCACATAGCGTCCCAAGATTTTCTGGTCACGGCAGAGAGGTATCCGTCTTCAAAGCCGGGGTGCTTTTCGATATCCGCAACCAAGCTGGCGAAACTTCTCTTAAGTTTGTCCGCTTGAAACCTCTCTAAATCACTGTCCAACGCACAGTGGTGAAGCCAAGTACCTCGAACGTAGGATTCAAACTGCGCTCGAACGAGGGCGTAGGCCGAGCCGCAAAGCTGATTCGCGATGAGCAAAACAATGGCCTTTTGATGCTCGCGCGCCACCGCCAAGCATGTGCCGGACAGCCTGCTTCGGATGTCAGAAGATGTCGTAGGTTCGCCAATGCAGGCATCCATCCATTGAATTAATTGCTCCGACTTCTTGATTTGATCCTCGATGCGCAAGATCACCTACCTCTGCGATATCGCGCGATAGGCAGCTCCCAGCCCACCAAACGGCGAAGCCGCGTGCCGGTCACTGAAGCGCGTCTGATCGCTCATTCTACATCCCCCGCTTCGGAGCCGCCTATGCTCACCCTCTACTTCGCCCCCGGCTCGAGCTGGATGGCGCCGCGTATCGCGTTGCGTGAGATTGAACTGCCGCAGCGTGCCCCTCGGAGACGCGCGCGCCTTCACGCGCTAGGCTCATCCCCTCGCAACCCGGGGGAGCACGGATGAGCGGACGCATCGACGCGAAGCTGGCCGAGTTCGGCCTCGTCCTGCCGCCGGCGGGGACGCCGTTCGCGTCATTCCAGCATGTGGTCATGGTCAACGGGCTCGCCTTCATCGCCGGCCAGCCGCCGATCGACGGCGACAAGCGCCCCTATCTCGGCCGGCTGGGCGCGGAGATTTCGCTCGAGCAGGGGCAGGCGGCGGCGCGGCTGTCGGCGCTGAACGTCATCGCCCAGCTCAAGGCGGCGCTGGACGGCGATCTCGACCGGGTGGTCCGCTGCGTGAAGCTCGGCGTCTTCGTGAACTCCGCGCCTGACTTCAAGGGCCAGCCGCAGGTCGCCAACGGCGCCTCCGATTTGATGGTGCAGATCTGGGGCGAGGCCGGCCGGCATGCGCGCTTCGCCGTCGGCACCATTGGGCCAATGGACTTCGCCTGCTCGGTCGAGGCGATCTTCCAGGTGCGTTAGGAGCCGGCCATGCTCGTCTTCCACTTCTCCCCCGGCACCTCGTCGATGGCGGTGCATATCGCTTTGCATGAGGTCGGCTGCGCGTTCGAGAGCCGGGTGCTGTCGTTCCACAGGACGGAGACGCGGACGCCTGAGTTCCTGAAGATCAATCCCGTGGGCCAGGTGCCGGTGCTGGAGGTCGACGGGCGGGTGCTGACGGAAGTGGCGGGGATCCTGTTCTACCTGGCGAGGCGATATCCGGAAGCGGGGCTGCTGCCAGCGGGAGATGCGTTCGCCGAGGCCGAGGTCATCTCGTGGATGTCGTTCATTGCGTCGACGCTTCATCCGTCGCGCGCCCAAGGTATCGAGCGCATGCGAGACGTCTACGCGCTGGCCGACCGGCGGCTGGGATCACTGGACTGGGCGATCGGGCGGTATTCGATCGCGGACATACATCTGTTTCGATTGTTCTGGAGATTTGGCGCGGCGTTGAAGGCGGGGCCGGGGGAGTTTCCGAATTTGCGAGCGCATTACGAGAGGATGATGGAGAGGGCGGCGGTGAAGCGGACCATCGAGATTGAAACTGGGATTGGGTACGAGCTACCGAGTTGAGCGGTCTCGCTAACGCGAGGACTTACGAGCCTCGCTTCTGCGCGCCGCTCCCGTGACGACGATGTCGCACTGCCGCGGCGCGCGCTCGGCGCCCCCCACCCTACCCTCCCCCACGAAGGGGGGCGGGTTACGAAAATAGATCGCCCGAGCGGCGGAACGTGGCAGCAAGCGTCTTCGCTTGCGAGAACGTTACGCCACCAGGCGAGGGTCGGAAACTTCGAGCGTAGCGAGTCGCCCCCTACATCGCCTTCCTAGGCGTCGCGTCCAGGAATGCCTTCAGTTCTGTCGACCAGAACTTGGCCATGCCTGTCGTGCCATGGCCGCGCGTGTCCGTGCTCGCGGGTATAAGCAGGAGCTTGGCGTTCTTGATGCGCTTGAGTTCGCGTTCCATCACGCCGGTCTCGGGCGGGTTGCGTTCGTCGTCGGCGGAGTTGATGGCGAGCAATGCTGCCTGTATGCGATCGAGGCCGGGGGCGGCGTTGTAGTCGCGCGACGAATCCCACGCATACATGAAGTCGTTGGCGTCCGCGGTGAACGGTGCGGCCAGGCGCTCGTCCACGATCTTGTCGGCCGCCGCCCGCGTCGGCGCCAGTGAGGACCACGCCAGCGTGCCGCCGCTGGTGCCGATGCCGTAGAACACATTGGCCATCTTGAACGCCTTCGGCTGCGCCACGTAGTTGCCGTCCTTCCAGTCGGGATCGGTGCGGATGGTGTCGATGATGAGGCGACGCATCATCCAGTTGCGGGCGGACATCTCCGTCGGCTGGGCGGCCATCGGCACCAGCGCGTCCATCATCGCCGGATGCGTCTGCCCCCAGATCCAGGTGTGCATGCCGCCCATGGAGTTGCCGAGCACGAGGCGGAGATGCTTCACGCCCAGGCCCTCGGTCACCAGCCGATGCTGCGCCGACACCATGTCGTCGTAGTTGTAGCGCGGGAATTTCGCGCGCAGCCCGTCCGACGGCTTCGAGGATTTCCCGTGTCCCAGCGCATCGGGGATGATGATGAAGTACTTGGTCGCATCCAAAGGCTGGCCGGGGCCGAACAGCGTGCCGCCGAAGGCCGGGCCGAGCATCGAGCCGGCGTTGCCGGACGTGCCGTGCAGGATCAGCACGGGCGCGCCCGTGGGCTCGCCGATGGTGGTGTACGCGAGCTTCACTTCCGGCAGCGTCTCGCCGGTGTGGAACTTGAAATCCTTGGCGATCCATTCGCCCGTCTTCGGCGGAGGGAAGGATTGGGCGAAGGCAGCGGCGGCGAGAAGCGTGAGGGCGAGGCTGGCGGCGACGCGAAGCGCGATGCGGCGGATGCTCATGGCGAACCTCCCGGGATTTCGTTTTTAAAACTCTGACGTGTGGAAGGTGCAAAGTCCAGGCAGCGTCCCCACGTACAAGGTCCGGGTATGGGGGTATGCGACCAGGGCGAGCCGGGACGAGAGCCCCCCGCAAGCGGAGCGCTCGCCGATGAAGCCCGAGATCTCGTCGAAGGATTTTCCCGTCGTCTGCGTCGGCGGCTCGGCCGGCGGGCTCGATGCCTATATCCGGCTCTTGACGCATCTGCCGGCGGACATGGGCGTCGCCATCGTCATCGTGAATCATCTGCGCCATGTCGACACCCAGCTGCACGAGATCCTGCCGCGCTACACCAGGATGCCGGTCGAGCTGATCACCGAGGGGCTCGATCTGCGGCCCAATCGTGTGTTCATCATCCCCCCGCAGCGCGACCTGCACGTGCTGGACGGCGAGTTCCGCCTGAAGCCGATCTCGAAGCCGCGCGGCTGGCCCGACGTGATCACCGTCTTCCTCAAGTCCCTGACCGAGAATTGGGAGGGCAAGCTGGTCGCCGTCATCGTCTCCGGCTACGACGGCGACGGGGCGGCGGCGCTCTGCGGCATCAAGGACGTCGGTGGCATCACCATCGCGCAGAAGCTCGACACCGCCGCGGAGCCGGACATGCCCGAAAGCGCCATCGCCAGCGGCTGCATCGACTTCATCCTCTCGCCCGAGGACATCGCCAAGGAGATCGTGCGGATCGCGCGCCGCGAGGGGTGACTCGCCTACGCGAGACGCGCCCTCATCTCCTGGGAGCCTTGGGTATGCTGACGACCAGCAACCACTTCACCGGGTCGCCGAGCGGCAGGATCAGCCGTTCCCACTTGGTCACGTTCATGCTCATGGGCGGCGTATGCAGGTCGTGCACGACGCAGTTGCGCTCCACCGCCGTCTCGTAAAGCTCCGCGAAGAACCCGGCGACGTTCCCGGGCAGCTCGCTGGTCAGCCGCCCGGTCATGTCATGGCCGTGGCGCCTGGCGATGTCAGCGCCGTAGACGCGATAGCGGTAGTCGTAGTTTGCGGGCGGCAGGCGGATGACTTCCAGCAGCATGAGGTTGTGCATCAGCGGCGCGACCTCGGGATACTCGAGGATCTCCACGGCATCGGCGACGATCCCGGCGGCGAGGTCTTCCTGCCAGCGCTGGAACAGCCGGCGGAGACCGTCGTCATGGATGTCGGTCGCCACCGGCTCGTAGATCACATGCGCCGGCGCCGGCAATCCTGCCGCACGCTTCTTGTGGACCTGGCGCGCCATCAGCCCGGCGTCTGGCTACCCGCGGGCGGCGCCGGCTCGTCCGCCCGCCGCTTGCCCTTGGCGACGGCGAAGACCAGGAGCCATTTGATCTCGGGCGATCCCAGCGGGAAGATCAGCCGTTCCCATTTCAGCACGTTCACGTCCAGCCCCGGCGGCGGGTGCAGGCTGTGGATGACGATCTTCCTGATGATCGCGACCTCGTAGACCTTGGCGTAGAAGCGATACATGTCCTTGGAGAACTCGCTCGCCTTCCGGCCGGTCATGTCCTGGCCTTCCTGGCGGGCGATCTCCGGCCCGTACAGGCGGTAGCGGTAGTCGAAGCGGAACGGATCGTCCTTCAGGATCTCCAGCAACATGACGTTGCGGAGCAAGGGTGCCGCCTCGGGATACGCCAGGATCTCCTCGCCGACATCGGCCTTGCCCTCGGCCAGGTCGTCCTGCCAGCGCTGATAGAAGTGCTTCAGCGCGGTGTCGTGGATGTCCTCCGGCACCGGCTCATAGACCAGGTAGGCCGGCCCGGGCATGACGGAGAAGCGTTCCTCGTGGAGCTCGCGGGCCATCGGCCTACAGCTTTGCCCATTGCCGGCCCCCCAGCCAGGGGGAAAATGCGAAGGGTCGCCGCCATACCCTCGATGGGGGATGCGCCGGCACGACCCAAGGCCGACAATTCCGCCGCGGCGCTGCGGCCGTCGAAGACGCGGGGTGGACCTGCGGACTGTTTCCCGAGGGGGAATCGCCATGCTGAAATCAACCGGGCTGGTGCTGGGCGCGCTTCTGGTTCTGCCGCTCTCGGCGCCAGCCGTCACCGCCGCGGAGATCTCCTGGCGCGTGGTCGCGCCGTTCCGCCTGTTTCCGGAGAAGAACCACGACGTCGCACTACGCCGCTTCGTCATCGCCCCGGCGGCAGCGGTGTCGCCGGTTCTGACGAGCGAGAAGACGCTGTCCGATCCGCACGCCGGCGACATCTGGGCTCTCCGTCAGAAGGGGAACCACTACTTCGAGACCCGGTGGGACCGGACCGCGAGGCGCCCCGTCGACGAGCTGATCGCCCCCCGGTCCTACAAGGTCAGGGCCGTCTTTAGGGCCGAGGGTACCGCCGCCTCCTGCACCTGGACGTTTCGGGACGAGGTCTCCGGCAAGACGACCACGACGACCGCGCCCTGCCGGCGCGAAATCGAGATCGAGGTCGCCGCCAAGGGCAACGAAAACGGCGGCATTCTGGCGGTGCGGCCGATCGGGTCGTCGGCCGACGCCGTCAGCGCCCGTGTCCATGTGAAGGACCTGCTGATCGTCGGTCTCGGCGACTCCTTCTCTTCGGGCGAGGGCAATCCGGACGAACCCGCGAGCTACGATCCGGCAAAGGAGGCCCAGGGCGAACGCGTACGACTCAACCAGGGGCCGGCGCGCTGGCTCGATCGCCAATGCCATCGCTCGCTCTATTCCCACCAAGCGCGCGCCGCCATGCAGCTGGCGGTCGGCGATCCGCACATGGCGGTGTCGTTCTTCAGCTACGCCTGCTCGGGCGCGACCATCATGAAGGGTCTTCTCGGATCCTATAAAGGCGTGGATCAGACTGACGCCCCGGCGCCGGATGCGGACCGGTCGCAGGTCGACATGCTCGTCAGCCATCTCTGCACGGGAAAGATCGCGGAGGTTCGGCTCGCCGAGCGCGACTCCGAGGGCAAGCCCGTCAGGCATCTCGCGTGCGAGGCCGGCACAGACAAGCGACCCCGCTTCAAGCGCCAGATCGACTATCTGGTCATGAGCGTGGGCGGCAACGACGCCGGCTTCGCCAAGGTGATCGCCAGCCTCATTCTCGAGAAGAACGACATCAGAAGGATCCTCGCCGACCTCATCGGATACACGCTCACGCCGGCCGAGGCGTATGCGAAGCTGAAGACCGGCGCCCTCGATCACGACTACCGCCTTCTAAGGCAGGTGGTCGCCGAGGCCATCCAGCCGCGCAAGACGTTCATCCTCACCTATCCCAATCCCTTCATCGGCGAGGACGGGGAGTTATGCGGATCGCGCAGCATCGACGTGCTGGCGCTGAAGGCCATCGGGAAGCTCGCGAGAATCGATCCCGAGGAAACCGAAAGCGCGTATGAGAAGCTGCTGAAGCCGCTCAATGACAAGATCCGGCTGCAGGCTACCGGTGATCGGCCGTGGCGCGTCGTAGACGCGCCGGCCGCCTACGGCAGCAAGGGCGTGAAGGACAGTCACGGCTGGTGCGCCTCGTACGATCCGGCCGGCCCCGGAATCGAGCGCCTGGACCAGCTCATCAAGGGCAGCAACGGCTGGGTGCCCTACTCGCCGCTTCAGCTCCAGCCCTACACCTTGCAGCAGCGCTGGATGCGGACACCGAACGACGCTCAGCTCTTCACCAATCTGCTCCGCGGCGTCCAGTATCTCGTCCGCGACGACCTCTCGCCCAGGCTGCAGAAGGCGCTGCTGGTCTCCATCAACGGCGCCTTCCATCCGAACGCGCTCGGCCAAGCGGCCATGGCCGACGCGCTCCTGTCGGCGCTGATCGCGGAGGAGGCGGCTAACCCGAGATGATCTCGCCGAGGGTCAGGCTCCCTGCGCCGCCGGCTCCCTCAGCACGCTCGCCTGCCCGGTCGAGGCCATCCTCGCCCTGAGACGAGCGAGATCCTTCTCCTCGCGCCGGCCCTTGGCGATGTTGACCACCAGCAGCGTCCGGATCTTGGGCCCGCCCAGCGGGAAGATCAGCCGCTCCCACTTCGTGACGTTCACGTTGAGCGGCGGCGTATGCAGGCTGTGGACGACGATGCCGCGCTCGATCGCGACCTCGTAGAGATCGGCGAAGAACTCGGCGACAGCGCCCGGCAGCTCGCTGGTGCGCCGGCCGGTCATGTCGCGGCCGTAGTGCAGGGCGATGTCCTCGCCGTAGAGGCGATAGACGTAGTCGAGGGCCGCTCCCTCGCCGGGGATGATGTCCAGCAGCATCAGGTTCCGCCTGAGGGGCGCGATCTCCCGATAGCCCATCATCTCCTTAGCGATGATCGAGCGCCCGTTGATGCGCTCCCTCTGCCAGCGCTCGAACAGGGCGCGCAGATGGCTGTCGTGGATGTCGGTGGCGACGGGATCGTAGATCACATGAGCTCTCGCCGGCAGGCCGGCCGGGCGCATCAGGTGGACCTCGCGCGACGTCCGTAGATTTCTCCCGCTCATGCCCGGATAAACCGCCCGCAGGGTCGCGCGGTTCCCCCTGGCGTGCGCGATCCGTCCCGCGCCGCCAAGGGTTGCGCGGCCCCGGGAACTCCGGTCTATCTGAGGCGAACCCCTGCTCCGGATACGAATGCCATGCCCCGCCTGATCCGACTCGCCGCCGCCCAGCTCGGCCCCACGCAACGCGCGGACACCCGCCCGCAGACGCTGGCCCGCCTGATCTCGCTCCTGGAAAAGGCCGCGGCGGAGAAGGCAACCTTCGTTGTCTTCCCCGAGCTCGCGTTCACCACGTTCTTCCCGCGCTGGCTGATGGACGACGCGGCGCTGGAGGCGTTCTGCGAGCGCTCGCTGCCGGGGCCGGCGACGCAAGCGCTGTTCGACCGCGCGCGCGAATTGCGCGTCGGCTTTCACGTGGGATATGCCGAGCTGACACCGGAGGGGAAGCGCTACAACGCCGCCGTCATCGTCGGCCGCGACGGGCGCCTCCTGTCGAAATACCGGAAGGTGCACCTGCCGGGCACGCTGGAGCCGCGCGACGGCGCGTCATACCAGCAGCTGGAGAAGCGCTACTTCACCAACGGCGACCTGGGATTCAACACCTTCCGCGGACCCGGCGATCTCGGCCAGGCGGTGATGGGCACGATCATCTGCAATGACCGCCGCTGGCCCGAGGCCTGGCGCGTGCTGGGGCTGAAGGGCGTCGAGCTGGTGTGCTGCGGCTACAACTCCGCCGCCTACGATCCCTATGGGCGCGACAACGAGGACGCCAAGCTCCGCACCTTCCATTCGATCCTGGTCGCGCAGGCGAACGCGTACATGAATTCGACCTGGGCCGTGTGCGTCGCCAAGGCCGGCGTCGAAGACGGATCGGGCCTCATCGGCGGCTCGGTGATCGTCGATCCCAACGGCCGCATCGTCGCGGAGGCAAAGACCCTCGCTGACGAGCTGCTGGTTGCCGACTGCGACATGGACATGTGCGCGCATGGCAAGCAGAAGATGTTCGACTTCGCCGCCCATCGCCGCCCCGAGACATACGGCTTGATCGTGACGCAGACGGGTGTCGTCGCGCCGCAATAGCCGGCGCAAGAAAAAGAAAGGGGAACGACCGGGTCGCCCGCCGGTTGGGGTATCGAAGGCGCCACCATCGGGAGGGTCGACCGGTCACCGGGACGACCAGGCCGCAACGGAGCGGCACTCAAACCCCAGGAAGGCTCCCCTCCCATGACCATGCTCCGCAGCGGCGCGATCGCCGCCGCCCTGACCCTCGGCCTCATCGCGCTGTCGCCGATCTCCGCATCTGCCCAGACCAACGTCCCCAACTCCGCCCCGACGCCGGTTCCCATGCAGATGAAGTCCGATAAGCCGGCTGAACACATGCACATGACCCGGTCGTCCGAGCAGAGGCACATGAAGCGGGCGCACATGACGTCGGCCGACAGGTCGATGCACTCGCACAACCGCGTCACCAAGCTCCAGCAGAAGCTCAACTCCACCGGCGCCGACCTCAAGATCGACGGCGTCATGGGCTCGCGCACCCGCACCGCCATCGCGACCTTCCAGCGCACCCATGGCCTCGAGGCCACCGGGCAGATGGACCGCAAGACCCGCGAGAAGATGCGCGGCGTCTGAACGGCTCGAGGCCTCCCCTTCGCGCGTGAGCGCGAGGGGGGCGACCTCGCGGTACCTAATTCCGCGTTGCATTCGCCGGGGAACGTACGCGGCAGGCACGCGTTTTCCTTCCAGAGACGTCTTTGGAAAGGATTCAAGCCATGCGCAAGTTTCTCGGCGCTGCGGCGGTGCTCGCCGTCGTCGCCTCCCCTGTTTTCGCTCAAACCCAGCCGACGCCGACCAAGCCGGTGCCGGCGACGCCGCCCGCGGTGACCGCGCCTTCGGCCGCAGCGCCGGCGGTGCCGAACACCACCACGGCGACCACGCCGACGCCGACCGCCCCCATGGCGACCGCGCCGGGCACCGTGCTGCAGCCCAATACCGCCGACACGCCGATGAAGGCCGTGCCGGGGGCGCCGCTCGCCGGCGCCAACTCGTTCACCGAATCCCAGGCGAAGGCCCGCATCGAAGCCAACGGCTTCACCAACGTCTCGGGCCTGAGGAAGGACGAGGGCTCGATCTGGCGCGGGACCGCGATGAAGGACGGCAAGTCCGTCTCCATCGCCCTCGACTACCAGGGCAACATCGTCGCGAACTAATCATCACATTCGCAGGAGCATTCCATGCCGAGAGTCTATCCCGGTCTCTATGACCGCTACGACGACGCCAGCCGCGCCGTCGCCGACCTGCATGCCGCGGGCGTGCCGGCCGAAGACATCAGCCTGATCGCCCACAAGGGCGACGCGGACTACTACGCCCCGCCGACCGAATCCACGCCGGCCGGCAAGGGTGCCGCCATCGGCACCGTGCTGGGCGGCGGCGCCGGACTGCTCACCGGTCTCGGCATCATGGCGATCCCCGGCGTCGGCCCCGTGGTCGCCGCCGGCTGGTTCGCCTCGATGCTGGCGGGTGCCGCGGCCGGCGCGGTCGCGGGTGCAGCCACCGGCGGCATCATCGGCTCGCTCACCGAGCACGGCGTTCCGGAGGAGCACGCGCATGTCTATGCCGAGGGCGTCCGCCGTGGCGGCGTGCTGGTGACGGCGCGCGGCGACGACACGCTTCATCCGAAGATCGACCCGATCTATCGCCGCACCGGCGCGATCGATCCGGTGGAGCGCGGCAAGGTCTATCGCGGCGAAGGCTGGAGCGCCTTCGACCCCGATGCGCCGCACTACACGCCCGAGGAAATCGAGCGCGAACGCACCCGTTACCTCCAGAAGAAAGCGGCGGAGTAGCGAATAAGAGCCCCCACCCCTGCCCTCCCCCGGCTTCGCCGAGGGAGGGAGTACGAAGATCGTGTTCCCTCCCTCGTGCGTAGCGCGGGGGAGGGTTAGGGTGGGGGCACTTTTCCTACGTCACCGGCAACACCAGCCGCGCCTTCAATCCGGGATCATTGTCGTCCAGCATCAGCGTGCCCGAATGCAGGCGGGCGACGGCGGCGACCAGGCTCAAGCCCAGCCCCACGCCGCGCGTGCCGCGGCTGGCATCGCCCCGGAAGAATCGTTCGGTCACCCGCGGCTTCTCGGCCGCGGGAATGCCGGGGCCGCGATCGGCGACCGCGATCTCGATCTGGCCGTCGCTCCGCGCGAGCGAGACCGTGACGGTGCTGCCCGCGGGCGCGACCTTGGCGGCGTTGTCCAGCAGGTTGCCGACCGCCTGCGCGATCAGGAACGGATCGCCGTCGATCTCCACACCCTCGGCCAGGTCCACCGCGAGCGTCGCCGGCGTCTCCTCCACCGTCGGGCGGTAGAGCTCGGCGGCTTCGGCGACGAGGCGCGCGAGGTCGACCCGGCGGAAGCCCGATCGCCGCACGCCGGAGTCGATCTCGGCAAGCCTCAACAGCGCGTTGAAGATCTCGATCACGCGGTCGACGTCGGCGACGGCATCGTCGACCTGCCGAAATGCTTCCTCCGCCGGCGGGCGCGTCCGCAGCAGATCCTCAAGCCGGCCGCGAAGCTCGGTCAACGGCGTGCGCAGGTCATGCGCGATCGCATGGCTGGTCGTCTGCAGTCCCTCGATCAACTGCTGAATCTGCTCGAGCAGCCCGTTGATGATCAGGGCCAGCTGGTCGAACTCGTCGCCGGAGACCCTGACCGGCAGACGGCGCGAGAGATCGCCGCGGACGATGCCGGACGCCGTGCGGTTGATCTCCTCGATCCGCCCCAGCGTGGCGCGGCGCACCAGGAGGCCGCCGGCGATCGCCAGCACGATCGCCGTCGCCGTCGCCCAGGCGAGCGCGTTGAAGATCAGCGCGCGGAGCTGGACTCGGTCCTCGACGTCGCGCCCGACCAGGAGGCGGAAGTTGCCGGGCAGCAGCACATGCAGGATGCGGGTCGCGTGCTTCCGGTCCTCGCGCACGAGGCCGACCTGGTACCAGCCGGCGCGGTCACCGACTTCCAGCGGCCAGGCATTCAGGTTGCCGGTGACCGGATTGAGGCGCGGATCGGTCAGGAGATAAATCGCGCGCTCGTCCGCAGCGCGGCGCACACGCTCCTTCACCGTCTCAATGGCGCCGGCCACGCCGAAATCGCGCAGCCGGTCGCCGATCGCCTGCGTGTCGGCGACGATCACCGCCTCGGTCGCGCGATCGAGATAGTCGGCGGTCCGCCACCACAGCAATCCCACCAGCAGCGCCGACGACAGGATGAACAGCACCGCATAGCCCAGCGCCAGGCGGACCGAAGTCGAGCGCAGCAACCGGCTCACGAGGCGCCGAGCTTGTAGCCGACGCCGCGCAGCGTCTGCAGCAGCGGCTTGTCGAAGGGCGCGTCGATCTTCTGGCGAAGCTTGGAGATGTGCGCGTCGATGACGTTGGTCTGCGGGTCGAAATGATAGTCCCAGACGTTCTCGAGAAGCATAGTGCGGGTCACCGCCTGCTCGGCATGGCGCATCAGGTATTCGAGCAGCTTGAACTCGCGCGGCTGGAGCTCGACCGGCTTGCCCGACCGCGTCACCTGGCGGGAGAGGAGATCCATCTTCAGGTCGCCGACGCTGAGCGTGGTCTCGGCCTCGGCCCGCTGCGAGCGGCGCACCAGGGCATCGAGCCTGGCCATCAGCTCGCCGAAGGCGAAGGGCTTGGTGAGGTAGTCGTCGCCGCCGGCCTTGAGGCCCTTGATGCGGTCGTCGACCTCGGCCAGCGCCGAGAGGATCAGGATCGGCGTCTTGTTGCCGGTCTTCCGCAACGCCTCGATGATGCCGAGCCCGTCGATTCCGCCGGGCAGCATGCGATCTAAGATGATGGCGTCGTAGATTTCGCTGGAGGCCAGGAACAATCCGTCCCGGCCGTTGGCGGCGCGGTCGAGGACGTGACCGCTTTCCTTCAGCCCCTTCGCCACGAAGTCGGCGACCCGCTCGTTGTCCTCGACCAGCAGGAACTTCATGACGCCTCGAAGGAAGACGGCCGGGGCGACGAGGGGGGATTCGTCGCCCCGGCCGAGGGCCCGTCAGCTCTGTTGGAGCTGCAGGGCCAGATAGTATGTGGTGCCTTCACGCATGACCAGCAACGGCACCGCCTCTTTTTTCTCGGTCTCGGCCTTGCGAATCTTGGCGATCGCATCGGCCGGCGTGGTCACCGCTTCGTCACCGACGCGGACGATGACGTCGCCCGAGCGGACGCCGCTTTCCGAGGCGAGGCTTCCCGGTGCCACCCGGGAGACGACGACGCCCCTGGCCTGAGGCTGCAGGCCGAGCTCTTCACGCTGCTCGGCCGAGAGCGGCGCCAGCGCCAGGCCGACCGGGTTGCGGTCGGCTGCGGGCTGCTGAGCCTCGGCGGCCTTCTCCTTCGTCGGCGCGCCGATGGTGACGTTGACCGTCATCTCACGGCCCTCGCGCCACAGCGTCATCCGCTGGGTGGTGCCCGCCTTGGTGTCGCCGACGGCGACGGCGAGATCACGCGGCGACTTGATCGCCTTGCCGGCGAAGGTGGTGATGACGTCGCCCTGCTGCAGCTTGGCCCGGGCCGCCGGCGAGTTCTCCTCGACCCGGTTGACCACGATGCCTTCCGCGTTCGGACGCCCCATCGCCTTTGCCAGCGGCGGGGTCAGCGGCTGCATCTGCACGCCAAGCCAGCCGCGGCTGACGCTGCCATGCTCTCGCAGCTCGCTCGCCACCTTGGCGACGAGGTTGGACGGGATGGCGAAGCCGATGCCGACGCTGCCGCCGCTCGGCGAGTAGATCGCCGTCGAGACGCCGATCACCTGGCCCTGCTGGTTGAACAACGGGCCGCCTGAGTTGCCGGGATTGATCGGCGCATCGATCTGCATGAAGTCGTCATACGGGCCGGCATGGAGGTCGCGGTTGTGGGCGGAGATGATGCCCGCCGTCACCGTGCCGCCGAGGCCGAAGGCGTTGCCGACCGCGATCACCCAGTCGCCGACCCGCGCGACATCGGAGTTGCCGAGCGCGAGATAGGGCAGCGGTGCCGGGGCGTCGATCTTCAGGAGCGCGAGATCGACCTTGTCGTCGCGGCCCTTCACCGTCGCCTGATAGGTGACGCCGTTGTCGAGCGTCACGTTGATGCGGGTGGCGTCGTCGACGACGTGGTTGTTGGTGATGATCCAGCCGGCCGGATCGATGATGAAGCCGGAGCCGGCGGACGACTTCGAGCGGCCCTCTTCGTTCTGGCCGCCGCGACGACGCCGGAACATCTCCTCCATCTGCGGGGGCAGGCCCGGCATTCCCTGGCGCGCATCCGGACGCGCCGCCTTCTCGGTGGTCGATATGTTGACCACCGCCGGCTTCACCTTGTCGACGAGGTCGGCGAAGCCCAGCTGCTGGATGCCGTAGGGCGCGGCCTGCGTGGTCGGCGCCGCGACCGGCGGAACGACGGTCGCCTGCGACCAGGCGACACCGCCGCCGAGAATGGTGGTGACCAGAAGCGCGGCCGCGAGCATGCGCATCCGCGGCGTCCGGCTCCGAACCGTGGGTTCCGTCATGTGTCTCTCTCCTTCGTGACCCGGCGCGACATCGCCCGGGAAGACTGGTGGAGAGAATGGGGATCCGAACCTCGGCGGCGCCTTGCCGCAAGATTAAGAAAAATTGAGAAAGGCGGTGCCTGTCAGACCGAGGGGTGGTTTTTGAACCTGACCAGCTTGATGTAGCCGCCGATCCCGGCGTCGTCGACGCCGGCGAGCTCGAGGCCGATCGCATCGACCAGGGTCTTCAGGGTGAGATCGGAGCGGATGGCGAGCGCGCGCGTCGCCGGCGCGGCCAGGCGGTCGATGGTGCCGAGCACGCCTGAGTCGGCGGCGATGTGGTTCAGCACCAGCACATGGCCGCCGGGGGCGCAGACCCGCTTCAGCTCGGCGACGAGCCGGTTCATGTCCGGCACCACCGCGGCGACGTACATGGCGACCACCGCATCGAAGCGGCCGTCGGGGAAGGTGAAGTTCTGCGCGTCCATCTCGAGCAGGCCCTTGACGTTCGGCAGCACCGCCGCGCGTTCGCGCGCCCGCGCCAGCATCTCGGGCGAGATGTCGATGCCGGTGACCTCGAGGTCGCGGCGATAGAGCGGAAGCGAGAGGCCGGTGCCGACGCCGACCTCGAGCGCCGACTTCGCGCCGGTCGCATTCACCGCCTCGACCGCCAACCGCCGGCCGCGGTCGAGCAGCGGCCCGAACAACGCGTCATAAACCCTGGCGCCTTTACCGTAGAGGCGTCGGATCAGGTCGAGGTCCATGCGGGCGGACGCCGGCGCGCCGTCAGGCGTTGCGGCGAGCGGGATCGGCAACAGGCGCGGTATTGCGGAAATGGATCAGGCGCCAATAGCCGCCGAGATTGACCCGCCGCACCTGGACGACCTGAAGCCTGGCGCCGTCGGCGAGATGCATCAGGCGCACGTCGGGGCGGAAGCCGATGACCTCGGCGAAGGGCCTGGCCGACTTCTCGATCAGGCGCATGACGCCGCCGGAGGAGGCGAAGTGGTTCACCACCAGGATGTCGCCGCCGGGCACGCAGACCCGCTTCATCTCTGAGATCAGCTTCATCGGATCGGGCACCACGGAGGCGACGTGCATCGCCACCACGGCATCGAAGCTGTCGTCGGCGAACGCCATCCGCATGGCGTCCATCTCGATCAGGCCGCCGACATTCTCCAGGCCCTTGCGCTCGACGCGGGCCTTGGCGCGCTTCAGCATCTCGGGCGAGGCGTCGATGCCGACGACCCAGGCGTCCTTGCGGTAGAG
>CAXNIC010000024.1:0-24306 GCA_964201945.1 Alphaproteobacteria bacterium | reverse complement strand
CGGGGGAGGTGGGGTGGGGGCCGAGCGTAGCGAGGTCGGACAACGGAAGCGTTTCCTCCAGCGCACCTCGCTTCGCTCGGCCCCCACCCTGACCTCCCCCGCGCTGCGCACGGGGGAGGAGCACGATTAGCCGACCTTCTTCAGCAGGTAGTGCGTGGCCTTCGGCGTGGCGGCATGCCGCGCGATCGTGAAGCCGAGCCGGGCCAGGTCGATGCCGGCCAGCAGGGCCTCGCCCCGGCCGAGCAGCACCGGGCCGACGGCGAGATGCATCTCGTCCACCAGTCCCGCCTGAAGATACTGCCGGATGGTGGCGGTGCCGCCGCCGAGGCGGACGTCCTTGCCCTTCGCCGCCGCCTTGGCGCGATCGAGCGCCTCGCGGATCCCACCGGTCACGAAGTGGAAAATGGTGCCGCCCTTCATCTCGAGCGGCGCCCGCGCGTGATGGGTCAGCACGAAGACGTCGCAGTGATAGGGCGGCGTGTCGCCCCACCAGCCCTTCCAGCTTTCGTCAGGCCAGGGGCCGCGCACCGGCCCGAACATGTTCCGCCCAAGGATCCAGGATCCCAGGTTCTCGACGCCGGCCGCGGCGAAATCATTGTCGATGCCGGTCTCGCCCTCGTCCTTGTTGAACAGCATCTTCTGCAAGGTGCGGGTGGGGAAGACCCACTCGTGCAGCCCCATGCCGCCGAGGCCCATCGGGTTCTGCAGGCTCTGCTCCGGCCCGGCGCCGAAGCCGTCGAGCGAGACGCCGAAACAGTTCACGCGAAGCTTGGACATGGTCGGGACTCCAGGTGCGTCAGCGCCTGAGATAGAGCCACAGCGCCGTCGGCGCCAGCAGGACTGTCCGCACCGCGAATGCCTGGGAGGAGGCGTTTAGGAAGCAGAGACTAGCTGGAAACCATCCGGTCACGGGAAGCTACGGGCCCTTCCCGTTGTGCGCCATCGTTTAGCTGCAACCCAGGACGAGCGTCGGGAACCGCAGGAGTTTCAGGGAGTTATCCGGTTGGGATTTCAGGGGGCAGCCCCGATCGTTTAACCGTTGTTGGAGGTATCCATGCTCACTCAGAGACGTTGCGCTTACCTGCTCGGCACTGCCGCGCTCGGCGCCGCCCTGCTGATGACGCCCGTCGCCCTTAACGGCTCCTTCGGTTCCTCGCCGGCCTTCGCCGCGGGCAACGGGGGTGGCGGCGGTGGCGGCGGCGGGAATGGCGGCGGCAACGGTGGCGGCAATGGCGGAGGTAACGGCGGCGGCAATGCCGGGGGCAACTCCGGCGGCAACAGCAATGCCGGCGGCAATTCCGCCAACGCGCCGGGCCAGATGGGCAAGGACAACCCGGGTCGCGGCAACGACCGCGGCGTCGCGACGACGCGGGACTCGGTCACCACCGGCCGCGGCAACAGCGCCACGGCGACCAGCACAATGTCCGGTCGCGACAAGGCGGTGTCCGGCCGCGACAAGGCGGCGGCCTCGCTCGGCAACCTGAATGCCGCGCATGCCTCCGCGAACGCGCGTTCCAACGCCTCGCCGAACTCGATGGTCGGCCAGATCGCGACTTATGAGAGCGCGATGAAGTCGGCGCAGGCGATCCAGGACCCGGCGGCACGTGCGGCGGCGATCACCGCGGCTCGCCAGGACCTGGCACTTTCGGCCAACAAGTCGCTGACGCCGGCGGCGGTGACCCGTGTCGACAGCCTGCTCGGCCTGCCGCCGTCACCGTCGAACCTCGGCACCGTGACGACCACGTCCAACAACCGCGGGTCGACAACGACGGCGACCAATGTCTCGGTGCAGCCGCGTGACCGCAGCCAGTCGACGACCGGCGGAACCACCGCTCATGGCAAGGCGGCCGCCTCGCTCGGCAACCTGAACGCGGCGCATGCCTCCGCCAACGCGCGGGCCAATGCGTCTCCGAACTCGATGGTCGGCCAGATCGCCACCTACGAGAGCGCGATGAAGTCGGCGCTGGCGATCGAGGACCGGACCGCTCGCGCGGCGGCGATCACCGCGGCTCGCCAGGATCTGGCGCTTTCGGCCAACAAGTCGCTGACGCCGGCGGCGATCAACCGGGTCGACAGCCTGCTGGGCCTCCCGGCCTCGCCGTCGAACCTCGGCACCACCACGACGACGGCGCGTCGCTAGCCGTCCTGCCGTCACCTCCGCCCCGCATTCCTCCGAATGCGGAGCGGAGGATTTTTTAACGCTATCTCGGGATCACCGGCAGGATCAGCCGCGACGGCCGCGGCTGATCGTGGAACACGGTCTGCTGCGCCGGGCGCAGCACGGGATCGGACCAGTAGTCGGCGCCGGTGTTGTGGTTGCGGTCGAAGTTGGGAAAGTCCGAGCTCGAGACGTAAAGCCGGATGCGCTGGCCCTTCTTGAACAGAACGGCGATCGGGTTGAGCGGGATCGAATACTCGTAAGCCTTGCCCGGCTCCAGCAGGGACGGGCGGTCGTAGCCGTCGCGATGCTGCGCCCGCAGGATCCCGTAAGTGAGATTGATGCAGAGCCCGCTCTCCTGGACCAGCGCCAGCTTGGCGGTCCAGTCGGTGTCCGGCCCGTCGGTCGCGGCCCATAGCGTCAGCGAAACCGGGCCGATGACCTCGAGGTCCTCCTCCAGCGGCGGCGTCTGGTAGACCAGGATGTCGCGGCGATGGTCGTGCGGGGCCTGGTCGACCGGGGCGGCCTGCGAGTCCGCCCGCATCAGCGACATCACCGGATCGCGCGGATCATAGACATATGAGTCGGCCGAACTGGCGTGCGCCGGCGGCCGCGTCGTCAGCACGCCGTCGCCATGGATCGTGTTCGCCTTGCCGCCGCTCGACAGATGGAAGGGTGTCGGCCGGGCGCGCGACAGCGGCCATTCCTGCTCGCCGCGCCATTCGTTGGCGCCGATGACGAACAGCTGCACCGGCGCCTCGCTGCCGATGCCATCGTCGATGCCCTTGAAGTGAAGGTCGTACCAGCGGGCGATCATGCCGGCATAGGAACGGTCGGCATCGGGGCCGAAGTCGAGGCCGCAATTCGTCGGCGTCATCGCCGTGACGTCGTGGATCCAGGGGCCGACGATCATCCGGTGCTGGCCCTTGAGGTGCAGCGGGCCGTTCTTCTGCAGGCCGGTGAAGTGATCCATGGTGCCGATCAGCCGGTCCCACCAGCCGGTCATCAGCATCACCGGCGTCGTGACCTGCGGATGGAAGTCGCCGAAGCGCATGAACTCGACGTCCTGCGCCTTGTGATAGGCCTGAAGCTGCTCGTCGAGCGTCGAGAATGTGGAGGGCGGAATCTCGCCGAGCGGCAGGTACCAGATCCACTTCGAGCGTTCGACCTGGTTCCAGAGCCTGGACGCCTCGGCAGCGGTGTGGGGGCCGGTCGTGTCGCCGGCCCGGCGGCGGGCATCGGCCGCCATCAGATGCACCCATTCGAGCCGGCGGCCGGTCTCGAAGATGCCGAAGTTCATGCTGAGCAATCTCTCGCCCATGCCGCTTGCCATGAACGCCTTCAACGACGGCGGGCGGGACGAGGCCAGCATCCAGGCGAGATAGGAGGCGTTGGAGTGCCCCCAGGTGCCGAGCCGGCCGTCGCTCCACGGCAGGCGCGCCGCCCATTCGGCGGCGTCGTAGCCGTCCTCGACGTCGAAGGTCTCGGTCCGGTCGCGGAACATCCAGCGGTACTCGCCGTCGGAAGCGTAGCGGCCGCGCTGGTCCTGGATGACCATGGTGTAGCCGCGCGCCGCCACCGCCTTGGCATCGGCAATGTAGCGGGGCTCGTGCTTGCCGTAGGGCGTGCGGTTCAGCAGCACCGGGTAGCGCCCGCCATCGGCCGGGCGATAGACGTCGGCACGAAGGATGGTGCCGTCGCGCGTGACGCATTCGAGGTCATGCTCGGCGACGACGGGCAGGGCGTCGGGCTTCGATACGGTCATTCGGTGGTTCCCCCTGGCAAAATGATCGTCACGCCTCGACGCGGCGGCGCCAGGCCGACGGCGGCACCCCCACCATCTTCTTGAAGGCGCGGCTGAAGGCCGCCTCGGAGCCATAGCCGATCTCGGCGGCGACGGTGGCGATATTGGCGTTGCCGGTGCCGAGCAGGCCCGCGGCGATCTGCATCCGCCACTGGGCGAGATATTGCATCGGCGGCACGCCGACCAGGTCGGCGAAGCGCTCGGCCAGCACCGAGCGCGAGAGGCCGACGTCCTTGGCCAGCTCCTCGATCGTCCAGGTCCGCGCTGCATCGCCATGCAGCAGCGACAAGGCCTTGCCGACGAACGGATCGCGGAGACCCGCCAGCCATCCCGCCTGTTCCGGCGGCAGGTCCTCCAGGTAGCGGCGCACCACCTCGATGAACATCAGCTCGCTCAGGCGCGCCAGCACGCTCTCTCCGCCGGCGCGCTTGTCCTTGGATTCCATTGTCGCCACGCGGATGAACTGGCTGAGCCAGGGGGTACCGCCGCCGGGCCTGTCGGCGATCTTGATGACCGGCGGCAGGTTGTCGAGCAGCGGGTTGAAGGGGCCGGCATCGCAGGCGAGGAAGCCGCAGACGAGCTTGGTCGTGATCGGCCCATTGCTGCCGTAGTTCACCGCAAACGGCAGTTGCAGGCCGGACGCGGCGTCGAGCGCATCCGGCGCCACGGGCGCGGCGCGCATGCCAGGGCTGCTCGAAAACACATGCGGGTCGCCTCGGGTGAAGACGATGACCTCGCCGGCCTCGACCGAGATCGCCTCCTCGCCGATGATGTTGGTAAAGCACTGGCCTTCGATGACCACGTGATAGGAGATCAGGTGCTTGGCTCCGGGCAGCACCTTGGGCAGGACCATCTCCCGCGTCGGCTGCTCGGCGACCCAGGGCGCCTTGGCGACGACGTCGAAGTACGCCGCCCCCGTCAGCCGCACCGTCTTCAGGACACTGGATAGCGCATCGGCAGCCATGGGATCCCCCGGGACGTCCGGGGCAACAGACACAGGAAATCCCGACGCTCTGTCAAGAAGTGCGGACGCCCGATCATTCGCATCCGCCTGCAAACATAAGAGGATGGCCTGGTCGCGTCTCGACGCCGTCGCGGACAGCGGCCTAATCCCACCTCTCCACGAAGGAACAAGAAAATGAGCGTTCAACTGGCCACGCCTCCGGCCATCGATTTCGGCATGATCAAGGGCCGCCAGCAGGCCACCTGGGGCTCCGGCGATTACGCCGTGGTCGGCACCACCCTGCAGATCGTCGGCGAGACCCTGTGCGAGGCCGTCGACCTCCGCAGCACCCAGCGCGTCCTCGACGTCGCCGCCGGCAACGGCAATGCGACCCTGGCCGCGGCCCGCCGCTTCGCCGATGTCGTGTCGACCGACTATGTCGGCTCGCTCCTGGAGCGCGGCCGCGAGCGCGCCAAGGCCGATCGCCTGACGGTCACGTTCCAGGAAGCCGACGCCGAGGCGCTGCCCTTCGCCGACGCCAGCTTCGACGTCGTGCTCTCTACCTTCGGCGTCATGTTCACGCCGAACCAGAGCCAGGCTGCGAGCGAGCTGATGCGCGTCTGCCGGCCGGGCGGAAAGATCGGCCTCGCCAACTGGACGCCGGAAGGCTTCATCGTCCGGCTGTTCAAGGTCATCGGCAAATACGTGCCCCCGGCGCCCGGCCTGAAGTCGCCGTCGCTCTGGGGCAACCGGGTGCATCTCGCCACCCTGATGGGTGACAAGGCGAACCTGGCGATGGCCAGCCGGACCTTCACCTTCCGCTACAAGTCGCCCGCGCACATGATCGACATCTTCGGCAGCTACTACGGACCGATGGTGAAGACCTTCGCCGCGATCGATCCGCCGGTGCGGGACGCGCTGGAGGCGGACCTCCATGCGCTGATCGGCGAGTTCAACGTGGCCAAGGACGGCACGCTGGTCATTCCCAGCGAATACCTGGAAGCCGTCATCACCAAGAAGGCCTGACCCTGACCCGCCGGGCGCGGCGGCGACGCTGCGCCCGGTTCAGGGCGTCGGCCGTCGACGAAGCATCGAGCCGCTCGGCGCTTCCCATTCCTGGATACGGCCCTGCCAATAGACGATCTCCTTTCCTTCGATGTCCCACGCGACCTCGCCGGCAAAGGGCAGACTCACGCCGCCATGCAGGCGATAGTCGGAAAATCGTCCTCGCCAGGGCGTCGGCAGAATTGGCGCGGCTGCTGCGCGTGGGCGGTCGGGGGCGAAGGCGCCCGCAATCCGCCCGTCGCTGTCGAGGCTGAGCAGGACCTGGCAAGCCGTCTCGCCGGTGCCGGCGCCGACCGACAGCGTCTCGGCATCGATCACGCGCCAGCGCAGTGCGTGATTGTGGAGAATCGCATGCGGGGCCCATGCGATTTCGGCGAGGTAGCGCATCAACTCGCCACGAACCAACGCGGTCGTGTGCGGCGCGCGGGCGATCGGGATGAAGCCGAGGGCGATGATGTCGAACCGGCCTTTGCCGCCTGCCAGCGCATCGCGCCCGGAGATCAGGCCGAAGGGGCCGGCACTCACCCGCCAGTCGAACTCGCAGGCGTGAGTCGAGATCGTCTGGGTCGCGGTGAACGCCATCCACGCTTCGGAAGCGAGGTTGCGCTTCATTCGCCCCGTCTGCGTCAGGCTGACATACGAAATTTCGTCCTTCGGCTTCACGCCGAGGCGCATCGCCAGATCATGGACGGCGTCGGGGAGGCGTCGCGGGTGTTGATCTGCGGCTTCAGACATGTCCGGCTCCAGGAGGATGAAGCGGCGCCGACCGCAGATGGGCGAAGCCGAGCAGGGCAACCGGTAGAAAATAGGCGCACCACCCGAAGGAAATCGCGACGCCGATGTCGACTCCCGAGGCCCTCGGCATCGAGCCGAAGACGTCGAGGATGGGCAGGGCGAGGCACACCGGCGCAAAGATGCCGTGCGCCAGCAGCATCGCTTGCAACCACCGCCCCACCCCGGTCCCCGTTGAAATCGTCAGACCGATGAACAGCGTCGAGAGCGCCATGAGGGCGTAGCCCAAGAGCTCGAGGTTGAACATGACGCTGCCCAATTCCTGGTAGGACAGGACCCTGAGGATATCGGGCGGTGCGGTTCGATGCAGAACGGTCGTCAGCTGGACGAAGTACACCGCGGTCGCGAACCCGGCGTACAGGGTTGCAAAGTCGGCCCCGGCTTTCGCGGCGGCGCTGCGGTCGCTTGCCGCCGCTGCCGAAAGGCTGCCGGCCAGGACCACATAGGCCCAGGCGAGCAACAGGCTCGCGGCGTAGGAGGCATTCTCGTTGCCAAAGATCATGCTGAAGGCGAAGGCGCATATGGCGGCGGCGACCGTGATTGCAGAACCGGTTCCGAGCATGCGGTTCACGGTCATGCGGCGGGCAGCCCCTCTCGGCGTCGAGGTGCACTCACGACAGTAAGGTTCTTTCGACCGGTCGGCGGGCCGAGTAGGGAAGCGTCGGGCCGTAGCCGAAGCGCATGACGAGATCGGGGCGGCGTCCGGGCAGGCCGACGAGCGTCGCCAGCTCGGGCCGCAAGCTCGCCACTTCGACGGGCTGGTTGACGAATGCGTGCTTGAGGCCGAGCGCTGTCGCCTGCAACGCGAAGCGCTGGCACGAGCGTCCCGCCAGGACCCAATGCTCCCGGTCGTCCCGCTCGGCGACGAAAACCGCGATTCCCGGCGCAGAAGCGAGCTGCCGGGCGTATTTGTCGTTCTCGGCGCCCGCTGTGAAGACGAGGTCGAACATGACCGGCCCGAGCCAGGCCGGAAGGGCCGGACTGCCGCTCGAGGCGCTGAACAGTCCGTCACCGGTCTGGATCGCCTGCCTGGGACTGAAACGCAGCCACGCCTTCAGTTCCCGCATGAACGTGGTGTCGGCGATCTGCGCGCTGTTGCCCGCGACGACCAGATCGCGAACCCGGTTCATCCGCGACCGATCCGTGATCATGACCAGGTCGACGCCGGGAACCGCGGCGGCGGCGGCCAATGCCTGCATGTCCGACGCGCTCACCGGCCTGCCGTCATAGTCGGTGCGTGTCGATTGGCGCTTCGGGATCGCGTCGAACAGCGTCGAGCCGGTGTCCGGTCCGCCGCCGAACGCGAACTCGACCGAGCCGTCGTTCGCCGGCTCGAACCGCAGGCTTCCCGGTCTTCCTCTCGCGGCAGCCGCCAGGGCGAGATTCTCCGCCGCGCAGCCGAGGCTCACGAACAGGTGGTGATCGTCCGGGTCCACCACCGGAGTCCGTCGTGAAAGGTCCGGAAGGATGTCGATCCGGCTCGCGCCGGGACGAAACCGCCAAGGCTGGGTGTTGTGGCCGCTCGCGGCGAGCGTTGCATAGCGGATGAAGTCGCTCATCTCCGGGGTTCGCGAAAGGGCCGCCCGGGTTGCGGCGACGGCGTCGTCATACGCCTCCATGGAACCCATGCCGAAATAGGTCGCGCCGAGACCGGCGAGCGCCAAGGTACCGCCGCCGATCAGCATGTTCCGTCTTGTTGCCATCTTGAACCGTCACGCTTTGGCTAAGGCAATTCGCCCCGGGATGGTCGCGGTCGCTAGAGATACGTCGGCGCTGGATACACGGTGAGGATCGGAAAGTACTCAGACCGGTCCGAAGCGGAGACTGCACGACTTCACCGGGACAACTGCGGGCGCGAGGAGACGTAGGTGTCGATGGCTCGCCCGAGCCGCCTGACACCCTCGCGGATCACCTCGGGCGAGCTTCGGGTGAAGTTGACGCGCATGGCGAAGCGGTCCTCGCCGGTGAAGTCGAAGACGCTGGACGGCACGAAGGCGACCTTCTCCTCGACCGCGAACTTGTAGAGTTCGTCTGTGTCGATCGCCCGGTCCTTCGACCGCATCCACACGAACATGCCGCCGGGCGGCACCTCCCACTCGAACCATTCGCTCAGGCGCAGCGCGGCCTCGCTCACCAGCGCGTCGCGCCGCTCGCGATAGACCGGGACGATCGACTCCGAATGCCGGCGGTCGACGTCGCGCGCCAGCAGGTCATGGGCGACGGCCTGGGTGAACATGCTGCTGGAGAGGTCGGTCGCCTGCTTGGCCAGGGTCAGCCTCTGGATCATCTCAGGCGCGGCGACGGCCCAGCCGACGCGAAGCCCCGGCACCAGGCTCTTGGAGACCGTGCCGAGATAGATCACCGGGCCGTCATAGGGGCCGCGCTGCCGCGCGGCGTCATGAGCGAGGATGCTGGCCCCCGGCGGTCCGTCCAGCTGCATGGTGAGATAGGGATCGTCCTCGACCAGCCAGGTGCCGGCCGCCCGCACACTCTCCAGCAGCGCCGTCCGCCGGTCCTGCGGCACCAGAACGCCGGTAGGGTTCGAATAGTTGGGGACGGCATAGGCGAACTTGGCCTTCGCCAGGGTCTCGACGTCCCGGGCATTCCAGTCGAGCGGAAGATAGGCGGGGCGGCGCGGGCGCCAGGCGTCCAGCGCGCCGAGATATGTCGGCGCCTGGGCCACGATCAGGTCGCCCGGATCGATCAGCACCTTGCCCAGCAGGTCGAGCGCCTGCATCGAGCCGCTGGTGAGCAGTACGTTGGCGGCGGTGAAGGTTCCGCCGGTCTCGGCCGCCATGCGCTCGGCGATCAGCCGGCGGAGCGGGGGAAAGCCCTCGACCGCACCGTATTCGAGGGCAGCCGTCCCGTGGGCGTCGAGCGCACGCCGGGTCGCCTCCTGGATCGCCTCGATCGGATAGAGTTCGGCCGCCGGCAGGCCGCCGGCGAGGCTCACAACGTCGGCGCGGCCGCCGAAGGCCAGGAACTGCTGGGTGATGTCGTTGCCGGTCCGGAGCCATTCCGCGCTTTCCGGGCGCCGCCGGTTCGAAGTCGTCATGAGATGCAGGTTATCCCAAGATGCGACGAACGCCCGGGGTAGACTTCGTCGATGCGCCTTCCCATCTGTAGCCGATGAACCGGCGCACCGCCCCGCGGAGTGTGTGGGACGAGCGCGCGGCGGTGCCGGCGCTGCGCGAGCTGGCGGCCCAGGCCTTCTCGCGGGCGGCGGGCGCACCGCTGATCGACGGCAACCGGGTCCGCATCCTGAAGGATGCCGGCGAAAACTATCCGGCCTGGCTGGACGCGATCCGCGCGGCGAAGCGTCACGTCCATTTCGAGAACTATTTCATCCGCGAAGACGACATCGGTCGCGAATTCGCCGATGCCCTGATCGCGAAGGCGGGCGATGGCGTAAAGGTCAGGCTGATCTACGACTGGCTCGGCAATTTCGGCAAGGCGTCGCGCGGGTTCTGGGCCCGGCTGCGCTCCGCAGGCGTCGATGTGCGCTGCTACAACCCGCCTCAGCTCGACAGCCCGCTCGGCTGGCTGTCGCGCGATCACCGCAAGATGGTGGAGGTGGACGGCGAGGCGGCCTTCATCTCGGGTCTTTGCGTGGCGAGTACGTGGATCGGCGATCCCTCCCGCAAGATCGAACCTTGGCGCGACACCGGTGTCGAGATCCGCGGACCCGCTGTCGCCGAGATCGCGCGCTCGTTCGCGCGGGCCTGGGCGTCGATGGGAAGCCCGCTTCCGGAGGATGAGTACGCAATCCAGGCGCAAGGGGCTGGCGAGGCGAGCCTGCGCATCGTGGCGACCGAGCCGGCGACGGCCGGCATGCTGCGGCTCGACCAGCTCGTCGCGGCTTTGGCGCGGAAGCGGCTGTGGCTGACCGATGCCTATTACGCCGGTACATCTTCTTACGTGCAGGCGCTCAGGGCGGCGGCCCAGGACGGCGTCGACGTGCGCCTGCTGGTGCCGAACGCGACCGACATCCCGCTGCTGCGTCCGCTGTCGCGCACTGGTTACCGGCCGCTGCTGGAAGCGGGCGTGCGCGTCTTCGAGTGGAACGGCACGATGCTGCATGCCAAGACCGCGGTCATGGACGGCCATTGGGCGCGCGTCGGCTCGACCAATCTCAACATCGCGAGCTGGCTCGGCAACCGCGAACTGGATGCCGTGGTCGAAGACCGGCCCTTCGCCCAGGCCATGGAAAACCTGTACGAGCAGGACCTCGGCAACGCGACCGAAGTGGTTCTGGACGAGAAGCGCCGGATGCGGGCGCCTGGCGAGCCGCCCCACCCCCGAGCCCAGTCGGCCAGCGGCGGCGGCAGCGCCAGCCGGGCCGCGGCCGGCGCGATGCGCTTCGGTCGCACCATCGGCGCGGCGCTGACCAACCGCCGGGTGCTGGAACCGATCGAGGCGCGGCTGGCGCTGGGCATGGGCGCCGCGCTCATCCTGCTGGCGTTGCTGTTCGCGGCCTTCCCGCATGCGCTCGCCTATCCCCTGATCGCTCTCGCCGTCTGGGCCGGCGCGGCACTCCTCGTCAGGGGATATCGTCTTCGCCGCGATCGCGCCCGCCCGCCGGTCGATCGCCGTGATCCTGGGAGTCAGTAGAGATGTCTGACCTGTCCGCCTTTCCGATCACCCGGCGTTGGCCCGCCACCCATCCCGATCGCCTGCAGCTCTATTCGCTGCCGACGCCGAACGGCGTCAAGGTCTCGATCATGCTGGAGGAGATCGGGCTGACTTACGAGCCGCACCGGATCGACATCGGCGCCAACGAGACCTGGACACCGGAGTTCCTGTCGCTGAACCCGAACGGCAAGATCCCGGCGATCATCGATCCGGACGGGCCGGGCGGGAAGCCGATCGGTCTCTTCGAGTCCGGCGCGATCTTGGTCTATCTCGGCGAGAAGACCGGCAGGCTGCTGGCGGCCGATCCGGCGCGGCGCTATGAGACGCTCGAATGGGTCTTCTTCCAGATGGCGGCGATCGGGCCGATGTTCGGCCAGGTCGGCTTCTTCCACAAATTCGCCGGCCGCGAGTACGAGGACAAGCGGCCGCTCAAGCGCTACGTCGACGAATCCAAGCGTCTGCTCGGCGTGATCGAGACGCGCCTCGACGGCCGTGACTGGATCATGGGCGAGTACTCGATCGCCGACATCTCGATGCTCGGCTGGGTGCGCAACCTGGTCGGCTTCTACGGCGCCGGCGATCTCGTCGACTACGGCTCGCTGAAACGCGTGCCCGCCTGGCTGGAGCGCGGCCTGGCGCGCCCCGCCGTGCAGCGCGGGCTGGAGATCCCGAAGAAGGTTTAGCGGCGCTTCATCGTCTTCGAGTATTCGACGAGCTGGTCGAGCACCGTGCCCCAGCCCTCGAAGAAGCCCATCTCCTCGTGCTTCTTGCGGCCTTCCGCGTCCTTGTGCAGGCAGGTCGCGTTGTAGCGCGTGCCCTTGCCTTCGGACGAAAGCGTGATGATGGCGGTCACCGGCATGCCCTCGGGCAGGAAGCCCTTGGCCGAGGGCCGGTAGCCCTGCAGCAGCGCGTCGGTCCGGATCAGCCGCTCATTCGGCGTGACCTCGAGATAGCAGCCGACATTCGGGAACTCCTGGCCTTCGGGCGAACGGAAGACGGTACGGAAGATGCCGCCGGGACGGAGGTCGATCTCGCATTCGGCGACGGCCCACGGGCGCGGCACGAACCAGTGCGGGATGTGCTCGGCCTTGGTCCAGCACTCCCAGACCAGCTCTCGCGGCACGTCGACGACGCGCTCCAGCACGAGGTCGAGCTTGGGATCGGGCTTGATGATCATGAGCGTTTCTCCTTGAGGGCAATCAGGTAGGCATCGAGTCGGTCGAGGCGCTCTTCCCATAGCGTCCGCTGCTGGGAGAGCCAATCCTCGGCGAGGCGAAGGCGCTTGGGCTCGAGTTGATAGGTGCGGACCCGGCCGGTCTTCTTCGAGCGCACCAGGCCCGAGGCCTCCAGCACGCGCAGATGCTCGACGAAGGACGGCAACGCCATGCCGAACGGCTCGGCCAGCTCGCTCACCGAGGCCGGGCTCCGGCTCAGGCGCGCGAGGACATGGCGGCGGGTCGGGTCGGCGAGGGCGCGGAAGACACCGTCGATCGGCGGCTGGGTCGTCATGGCGCCAGCCTAGGTGAGAAAAATACTTAGGGCAATTCCTAAGTGTTTCTTAGGGCGGGCCATCCCCGTAGGGGCGCGTGATCGCTTCGAGAAGGTGGCCGTCGGGGTCCTCGAAATAGATGCCGCGGCCGCCGTAGTAGCGGTTGATCTGGTTCGGTTGCGAGCGCGCCGGATCGGCCCAATAGGTGAGCCCTCGAGCCTTGATCCGATCGAAGATGCCGTCGAACTCCGCTTCGCTGACCAGGAAGGCGTAGTGCTGCAGGCGGATCTTCTCGTCGATCTCGTAGAAGTCGAGCGAGACCTCGTTGTCCATGTCGACGACGAGGAAGTGGAAGAAGGCCCGGGGCGCCGGCCGGCCCAGGATCGTGGCGAGGAAATTCGCCGAGCGCTTCTTGTCGGTGCACCAGACGATGGTGTGATTCAGCTGGACGGGCAACTCATCCTCCCTGCCAGAGCGCGACCAGCGGCCCGTTCCTGCCGGAAACGGGATCGGAGGCGGGGGAGGGAAGATGGTCGATGCGCTCGATCATCTCCGGCGTCGGCGGCTTCCGGCACTCGTCGGCCCGCTGGCCCGGTGGATAGGCGCCGACGGCGAGGAAGTCGGGGCTCGCCGTCAGCCGGCAATGGCCGGTGCCGGCCGGCAGCACCGCGACGTCGCCGGCGTTGACCTCGACCTCGCGTCCGTTCGGCCCGCCGAGGGTCAGGCGTGCGGTGCCGGTGGCGAAGCCGAGCAGCTCGTGCGCAGCCGTATGGTAGTGGTGATAGTCGTAGATGGTATAGCGCCACGCCGGCTGCCAGCCGTTGCGCTTGAACAGCGTCTCGAACGCCGCGGCGGGATCGTCGCCGCTGACATCGACGGCATCGCGGTAGAGCAGCACCGGGAGCCGGAGATTGTTCGGCACCCAGTCCTTGCGTTCGAGCTGCAGGGTTTCGGGCGTCGAGAGTTTGCTCATGACCGATCTCCGGCGGATGCGCGACGTGACAGGAATCTAAGGCGCCGCATCGCCTTAGGTTCACCTCGAATTTTGCTCTGGAACAAAAAGAGAACTTGATACTACGATCATGGCCATGACCCAGGAACCGAGACAACTCGGGCTGCCCGGCCTGGCTCCGCCCGAGACGAAAGCGCCGGAGCCGCCCACGCCCAGGGCGCCGAAGAAATTCAGCGGTCTGCCTGATCGCCTGTTCTTCGGTATCCAGCTAGACGCCGAAGCCGCATACGACGCGACGCAGGTCGGGATGCGGATCAAACGCGAGCATCGCCTGCAACGGCCGCTCCGGCGCAAGGACCTCCTCCATGTCTCGCTGCAGTCAATCGGCGATTTCAATGGTCTTCCCAACGGCTTGGTGGACAGGCTGTCGGAAGCCGCCGCGTCGGTGGCGACGCGACCCTTCGAGGCCGCATTCGATTGCGAGATGAGCTTCGGTACGTGCATCGTGCTGGCCGGAAGCAAGGGGGGCGGCGGAATAAGGGAGCTGGAGCGCGATCTGGGAGCGGCGCTGGAGAAGGGCCGGATCCGAGGACCAAGCCGGCGCTTCAACCCCCACGTTACTCTGATGTATGACCAGACTCCGATCCCGACCAAGCGCCTGCCTCGGCCGGTCCGCTGGAAGGTGGAGGAGTTCGTCCTGATCCATAGCCTGCTCGCGAAGGGCACGCACATCGTCGTCCAGACCTTCCCCCTGGGCGGCGGACCGCGGGAGTTCACTCAATGGCGAAGTCCGTAACGATCTACGGCATCAAGAACTGCGACACGATGAAGAAGGCGCGGGCTTGGCTGGACGGGCGCGGCGTCGCCTATGGCTTCCACGACTACAAGGCCAAGGGCGTCGAGCGCGACGTGCTGGAGGGCTGGGCGCGGGCGGTCGGCTGGGAGACGCTGCTCAATCGCGCCGGCACCACCTTCAAGAAGCTGCCGGAAGCCGAACGCGCCGGTGTCACCGAGGCGACGGCTCTGGCGCTGATGCTGAAGCAGCCGTCGATGATCAAGCGCCCGGTACTGGACATAGACGGCAAGCTCGTCGTCGGCTTCAAGATTGACGCTTACGAGAAGGCCCTCGGCTAGCGCGCCGCCATCCAGGCGGCGGCGGTATCGAGGATCTCCGCCAGCACGTTGGCGTCCGTCCGTCCGGTCTTCACCGGCACGTGGAAGGAATGATCGGCGTTGGCGAAGAGGGTGAGGGTGACGCGTTTGCCGAGGCCGGCCACCACCGGCCGCAGCAGGTCGACCTCCGCCAGCGTGTCGCGCGATCCCTGCAGGAACAGCATCGGCACCTTCACGTCGGTGAGATGCGCCGCGCGCTCGACGGACGGCTTGCCGGACGGATGCAGCGGATATCCGAAGAAGACCAGGCCGCGGACACCCGGTAGCGGCGCCAGTGCTTGGGCCTGCGAGGTCATGCGCCCGCCGAAGGATTTGCCGCCGGCGAACAGCGGCAGTTTCGGTGAGCGACCGCCGGCTTCGGCGGCGGCGGCGCGCACGGCTGCATGCGCGACCGCGGGCGAGTCCGGCCGCTTCGATCCGCGCTCCATGTAGGGGAACTGGTAGCGGAGCGTGGCGATGTCGCGCTCGGCGAGCCCGTCGGCAATGGCCGCCATCGTCTTGTGCGTCATCCCGGCGCCGGCGCCATGCGCCAGCACGAAGCAGGCGAGGGGCCTCGACGGCGCTTGCCAGAGGCCGGATACCGGCGCGGTGCCCTCGATCGCGATCGTCACGGCCTTCGGCGTCGTCATCGACGGGCCATACGCTCATGCATCCAGGATGCTGCGGAGCTTGGCCGCCAGCTCCTTCGACCGGTAGGGCTTGCTGAGAACGGCGTCGGGGCCGGGAATGCCTTCCATGTCGGTCAGCACCGCGCCCGGGAAGCCGGAGGTGAACAGCACCTTGAGGCCAGGGCGGCGCTTGAGCGCTTCCTGTGCCAGCGCGTGTCCGCTCATGCCGCCGGGCATGACGATGTCGGTGAACAGGAGATCGATCGGCTCACCCTTGTCCAGGATCACGAGCGCGGCGTCGGCGCCGTTGGCTTCGAGCAGGCGATAGCCCAGGCGGGTGAGCTGGGTCAGCACCAGCTGGCGGATCGCGTCGTTGTCCTCGACCACCAGGATGCGCTCATTCCGCTTCGCCTCGATGCGCGTGTCGGCAGGGTCGGCCGCCGCCTCGCTGCTGGCCTCCTTGGCCCGCGCCAGGTAGAGCCGCATGGTGGTGCCATGGCCGACCTCGCTGTAGGCGCGGATATGGCCGCCCGATTGCTTGACGAAGCCGAAGACCATGCTGAGCCCGAGCCCGGTGCCCTTGCCGAGCTCCTTGGTGGTGAAGAATGGCTCGAAGATCCGGTTCAGCACCTCCGGCGGCATGCCGGTGCCCGTATCGGAGACGATGACGGTGGCATACTCACCCGGCACCGCACCGGGATTCTCGCGGGCATAGTCCGCATCCAGGATCTCGTTCCGGGTCTCGATCACCAGGCGTCCGCCGTCGGGCATGGCGTCGCGGGCGTTGACGGCGAGGTTGGTGATCGCGGCTTCCAGGTTGGCAGCGTCGATCAGCACCGGCCAGAGATCTGGAGCGCCGTTGAATTCGACCTCGATGTGCTGGCCGAGCGTGCGGCTGAGCAGGCCGGTCAGGTTGCCGACCAGCGCATTGGCGTCGAGCACCTTCGGCTTCAGCGGCTGCTTGCAGGCGAAGGCCAGCAGGCGGCGGGTGAGTTCGGCGCCGCGCTGGGCGGCATGGAGCGCCGCGCGTCCGCGTTCGGCGGCCTCGGGCGGAAGCCCGGGGACGTCGAACATCAGGTCGATGCTGCCCATGACGATGGCCAGGAGGTTGTTGAAGTCATGCGCGATGCCGCCGGTGAGCTGGCCGACAGACTCAAGGCGCTGGGCGTGGCGCAGGCGCTCTTCCGCGGCCAGGCGTTCGGTCATGTCGCGGCCGATGAAGAAGTGCTGCTCCTCCGGCTCCGACCAGACGCCCATCCAGGTCAGCGGTACGGCGCGTCCGTCCCGGTGCACGTAGCGGCACTCGAAATGCCGCATCACCCGGCCGCGCCGGGCGAGGCGCATCTCGGTCCGCGTGCCGTCCAGGTCGTCAGGGTGCAGGAACTCGCGTGCGCTGCGCCCCGCCATCTCCTCGGGCGCATAGCCCAGGATCTGGTTGCAGCTCGGGCTGACGCGAAGGAGGGTGCCTCGGCGATCGACGACCAGGATCAGATCCTGCGAGGTCTCGAAGATGCGCTGGTTGATCGCGTTGGCGACCGAGCGCTCGTCCGCCGGCGGGGCTGAATTTGCCACAGCCTCAGGGGCGCGGTCTGTCTCCGGTACGGCCGGCCGATCGCTCATCAGATCAGAGTCCCGATACTGCGCAGCCCGTCCCCGTCCCCCTCTCGCAGCATCGCCGCGGTCGTTAGCAGGGTCAAGCGCCGCCTCGGCTAGAGGGGTTGTCGGGTCGCGGGCCCGATACCAGATAAATCACCCGTCGCTGGTTTAAGTTCCTGGTCCCATGCTCGACGCACAGTTTCTCCATATCTCGGATGGCGATCTCGGGGATGCCCGGTCAGAGGCATCCCCCTCGTCTCCGGTCGATGAGCAACCGCTTCTTGATGCCTATTCGGACGCCGTAACCCGGGTCGTCGACGGCGTCGGGCCGGCTGTGGTGCGTGTCGTGACCGCGCCCGATGCGGCAGCGAAGCGGCATGGCGGCACCGGCTCCGGCGTCGTCGTCTCGCCCGATGGCCTCGTCCTCACCAACAGCCATGTGGTGCAGAAGGCGCGGCTCGTCCGCCTCGCGGTGTCGGACGGACGCGAGGTCGAGGCCACGGTCCTCGGCGACGATCCGCACACCGATCTCGCCGTGCTTCGTGCGAATCACGACGTGACTCTCGCGGCAGCACGGCTCGGCGACTCGAAGGCGCTCCGGCGCGGCCAGCTGGTGGTCGCCATCGGCAATCCGCTCGGTTTCGACTCGACCGTGACCGCCGGTGTCGTCTCGGCGCTCGGGCGAAGCCTGCGCGCGGCCACAGGCCACCTCATCGACGACGTCATCCAGACCGATGCGGCGCTGAACCCCGGCAATTCCGGCGGGCCGCTGGTATCGAGCCGGGGCGAGGTCATCGGCATCAACACCGCGGTGATCGCCGGCGCCCAGGGCATCTGCTTCGCCGTCTCCAGCAACACCGCGAGCCATGTGCTGACCGAGATCCTGCGTCACGGCCGCGTGCGCCGCGCCTTCATCGGCATCGGTGCGCAGACCCTGCCGATCTCGCGCCGCATGGCGCGCTCGCTCGGCATCGACAGCGGCCTTGCCGCCATGGTCACCACCGTCGAGCCTGATGGCCCGGCGGCGAAGGCGGGCTTGCGTGTGCGCGACATCATCGTCGGTCTCGACGGCGTACCGGTGACCGGCGCCGACGACTTGATCCGGCTGCTCGGCGGCGAGCGGATCGGCCGCGTGACGGAGATCGCAATCGTCAGCGCCGGCCGCCTCAAGTCGGTCTCGGTCACGCCGATCGAGCGCGATCGGCGTTGAGCGAACGCACGTGCTAGAAGCCTCCGACGCTTGAGGCGACGGAGGAAAGAGCGGTGCCGGCGTTGCTACCGATCGAAGAAGCTCTTCCCGATCTCCTGTCGACGCTGAACGCAGGCCCCAATGCCGTGCTGGTGGCGCCGCCCGGTGCCGGCAAGACCACGCGGGTGCCGCTGGCGCTGCTGGATGCGCCCTGGCTCGGCGGCCGCAGCATCGTCGTGCTCGAGCCCCGGCGGCTGGCGACGCGGGCGGCGGCCCGGCGCATGGCGGCGACCTTGGGCGAAGAGGTCGGCGGCACCGTCGGTTATCGCGTCCATCTCGACAGCCGGGTCGGGCCCAAGACCCGCATCGAGGTGGTGACCGAGGGCGTCCTCACCCGGCGCCTCCTCGGCGATCCCGAGCTGGCGGAAGTCGGCGTCGTGCTCTTCGACGAGTTCCACGAGCGCAGCCTGAATGCCGATCTCGGCCTGGCGCTCTGCCTGGAGACCCAGGCGGCGCTGCGGCCGGATCTGCGGCTCCTGGTCATGTCGGCGACCATCGACGGGGCGCAGGTGGCGCGGCTCCTCGGCTCGGCGCCGGTGATCGAGAGCCAGGGGCGGGCCTATCCGGTCGAGACCCGCTATCTCGGCGACACGCAGCTCAAGGAGATCGAGACCGAGACCGCCTCGGCGATCCGCCGCGCCTTGGCGGAGGAAGAGGGCAGCGTGCTCGCATTCCTGCCCGGCGAGCGCGAGATCCGCCGTGTCGCCGACCGCCTCGGCGATCTCGGCGACGCGACCACCATCCATCCGCTCTATGGCGCGCTGCCGGCACGCGAGCAGGACGAGGCGATCCGGCCAGCGACGGCAGGCCGGCGGAAGGTGGTGCTGGCGACCTCGATCGCCGAAACCAGCCGGACCATCGAGGGCGTGCGCGTCGTCGTCGATGCCGGCTGGGCGCGGGTCTCGCGCTTCGATCCGCGCACGGGTATGGACCGGCTGGAGACGGTGCGGGCCGGCCGCGCCTCGGTCGACCAGCGCCGCGGCCGCGCCGGCCGCACCGGGCCGGGGGTGAGCTATCGCCTGTGGAGCGAGGCCGCCAACCGGGCGCTCCTGCCGTCGCTGCCGGCGGAGATCCTGGTCGCCGACCTGGCGCCGCTCGCGCTCGATCTCGCTGTCTGGGGCACGGCCGATCCGGCCTCGCTCTCCTGGCTCGATCCGCCGCCGGCCGCCTCCATGACCCGGGCGCGCGCGCTGCTGGGCGAACTCGGGGCGCTGGACCGCGACGGCCGCATCACCGCCCATGGCCGGCGGATGGCCGAGCTGCCTTTGCATCCGCGCCTCGCCCACATGGTGCTGGCGGGAGCCGGGCAGGGGAGCGGGACGCGCGCCTGCGAAGTGGCGGCGCTGCTCTCCGAGCGCGACGTGCTGACGGCCGGCGTGCGCGATCCCGATCTCCGCCGCCGACTGGATGCTCTCAACGGTACTCCCGATCCTCACGCGCATCGTGGCCGCATCGCCGAAGCCCGACAGGCGGCATCGGCCTGGCGCCGGCGTCTGCGTCTTACGGCGGATACCGGGTCGTTGTCCGTCGGTGCCCTGGTGGCGCTCGCTTATCCCGAGCGCGTGGCCGAGCGGCGGGGCGGTGGCGGGCAGTATCGGCTGGTGAATGGCCGCGGTGCGGCGCTGGCTCCCGATGATCCGCTGGCGCGCGAGCCCTTTCTCGCCATCGCCGATCTCGATGATTCAGGACGCGACGCCCGCATCTACCTGGCCGCGCCGATCGATCGCGCCGAGATCGAGACGCTGTTTGCCGATCGCATCGAGATCGTGGAG
Organism: Alphaproteobacteria bacterium; assembly: GCA_964201945.1. Classification (GTDB taxonomy): domain Bacteria; phylum Pseudomonadota; class Alphaproteobacteria; order SHVZ01; family SHVZ01; genus SHVZ01. Next base: position 4,073 of record CAXNIC010000024.1, on the reverse strand, counting down.
GAGGTTGGATGGGACGAGCGTGCCGAGGCGGTGGCGGCCTCGCGACGGACGGCGATCGGCGCGCTGGTGCTGGACGAGCAGCGCCTGGAGACGGCGGGCGAGGAGGCACGGGCAGCGGCCATGCTCGCTGGCATCCGCATGATGGGGCTGGAAGCGCTCCCCTGGACTCCGGGACTTCGGAGCTTCCAGGCCCGCAACCTCTTCCTCCATCGCGTCGACCCGGCCTGGCCGGACTTCTCCGAACAGGCGCTGCTCGATGAGCTGGGGATCTGGCTCGGGCCTTATCTCGGTCGAGCTGCCCGCAGGTCCCATCTCGCCCGGATCGATTTCGCGGCGGCGTTGGCGTCGCGTCTCGATTGGCAGCAGAAAAAGCGTTTGGACGACCTGGCGCCGACACATCTGGACGTCCCTTCGGGATCAAGCATCGCGCTCGACTATGCCGTCGACCCGCCGGTGCTCGCGGTCAAGCTGCAGGAGATGTTCGGACAGGTCGACACGCCGCGCATCGCCGGCGGCAAAGTTGCGGTCGTCGTCCATCTGCTGTCGCCAGCCGGCCGACCGCTGCAGGTGACGCAGGATCTCGGCAACTTCTGGCGGACGGGCTACCCGGCGGTGCGCGCGGAAGGGCGCGGGCGCTATCCCAAGCACCCCTGGCCCGAGGATCCGCTGACCGCACCGGCGACACGGCGCACCAAGGCCGCGCTCGATCGCGCCGGGCGCTCCTGAGGCGTTGCGACGACCCGGTACAAGCGAGATGAAGAACGGCGCGTCCTTCGGGGCGCGCCGTTTCGCCATTGAAGGGTCATGCTACATTCGCCGGACGGTAGAGAAGACGCGACGACGGCGCCGAGGCGAACCGCCGCGCAGAAAAAGGGAGAACGTCGATGAATGGCCTGATGATGCATCAGCAGCTCATGATCTCTTCGCTGCTGACCCATGCCGAGCGTCATCACCCTGAACAACTCGTCGTCTCGCGCCGGGTCGAGGGCGATATCCACCGCTGCACCATCAAGGAGTTGGCGGCCCGCGCGCGGCGCATGGCGAACGCGCTGGGCCGGCTCGGGATCACGCGCTCGCAACGGGTCGCGACGCTGGCGTGGAACGGCTACCGCCACCTCGAGCTCTATTACGCCGTGTCCGGGTCGGGCGCGGTTCTCCACACCATCAACCCGCGCCTGCATCCGGACCAGATCGTCTATATCGCCGACCACGCCGAGGATCAGGTTCTGTTCTTCGACCTGACCTTCCTGCCGATCGTCGAAGCCATCGCCGGGCGCACCAAGACGATCAAGGCCTTCGTCGCCATGACCGACCGCGCCCACATGCCGAAGGAGAGCAAGGTCGCCAACCTGCTCTGCTACGAGGACCTGTGCGCCGCCGAGTCCGACACCTACGACTGGCCGACCTTCGACGAGAACCTCGCCTCGTCCATGTGTTACACGTCCGGCACCACGGGCAATCCGAAAGGCGTGCTCTACAGTCATCGCTCGACCTTGCTTCATACCTTCGCCATCGCGCTGCCGGACTCGCTCAACTGCTCGGCCCTCGACGCCATCCTGCCGGTGGTACCGATGTTCCACGTCAACGCATGGGGGCTGCCCTATGCCGCGTTCATGACCGGCACCAAGCTGGTGTTTCCTGGCCCGGGCCTGGACGGCAAGTCGCTGTACGAACTGATGGAGAGCGAGAAGGTCACCCTGTCGGCCGGCGTGCCGACGGTGTGGCAGGGCCTGCTCGCCTATGTCGAGCAGAATGGCCTCAAATTCTCGACCATGACCCGCACCGTGATCGGCGGTTCCGCCTGCCCGTCGGCGATGACGCGCAAGTTCAGGGAAGCCTATGGCGTGCACGTGATCCACGCCTGGGGCATGACCGAGATGAGCCCGGTCGGCACCGTCTGCGCCTTCAAGCCGAGGCACATGGAGCAATCGCAGGATGAGCGCTACGCGGTTCAGGTGAAGCAGGGCCGCGCGGTGTTCGGCGTCGACATGAAGATCGTCGATCCGAACGGCAAGGCGTTGCCGCATGACGGCGTTGCTTCGGGCGACCTGCTGGTGAAGGGACCCTGGATCGCCGCTGAGTATTTCCGATCGGAAGGCGGCGATCCGCTGGTCGACGGCTGGTTCCCGACCGGCGACGTCGCCACCATCGACCCCGAAGGCTTCATGCAGGTCACCGACCGCTCGAAGGACGTCATAAAGTCAGGCGGCGAGTGGATCAGCTCGATCGACATCGAGAACATCGCTATCGCCCATCCCTCGGTCGCCATGGCGGCCTGCATCGCCGTCGCCCACCCGAAATGGGGAGAGCGGCCGCTGCTGGTCGTGGTGAAGCGCCCCAATGCCGAGCTTTCCCGCGAGGAAGCACTGAAATTCTACGACGGCAAGGTCGCCAAATGGGCGGTGCCCGACGACGTCGCCTTCGTCGAGGCGATTCCGCTCGGTGCCACCGGCAAGATGCTGAAGAAGCGGCTGCGCGAGCAGTTCAAGGACTACAGGTTGCCGACCGTTTAGGCGCGTCCGCGGCGGCGTTTCCTTTTCGAAAACCCGTGCTAGAGTTCAACGCCCGTTTAAACGGAGCCAAGAGGAGGACGACTATGGGTGGACGGAAGACGATGCTGGCGCTGGGCCTGCTCGCTGCGACGGCGCTGGCGGCGCCGGCCTCGGCGCAGAAGGTGCTGAAAGTCGTGCCGCATGCGGATCTGCGCGTGCTCGACGGCTACCAGACCACGGCGACGATCAGCGCCATGCACATGGCGACGATCTATGATGCGCTGTTCGCCTGGGACGAGAAGAGCGAGGCGCAGCCGCAGATGGTGCAGACCTACACGGTCTCACCGGACAAGCTGAAATACACCATGGTGCTGAGGCCCGGCCTCAAGTTCCACGACGGCTCGCCCGTGACCTCGAAGGACGTCGTCGCCTCGGTCAAGCGCTTCGTCCAGAAGGAGGCGCTCGGCCGCACGCTGCAGGGCTTCATGGCGGACGTCAAAGCCATCGATGACAAGACGATCGAGCTGACCCTCAAGGAGGCCTTCGGCTTCACCACCCTCTCGCTCTCCGGCATCAACCAGGCCGGCGGCATCTATCGCGAGAAGGAGGCGATGATCGATCCCAACACGCCGATCACCGAGACGATCGGCTCCGGCCCGTTCAAGTTCGCCAAGGCCGAGTGGGTCCCGGGCAGCAAGCTGGTCTACGAGAAGAACACCGACTACGTGCCGCGTTCCGAGCCGCCCTCGGGCATGGCAGGCGGCAAGATCGTCAAGATGGACCGCATCGAGTATGTGGTCATTCCGGACTCGACCACCGCCTACAACGCCTTGATGAAGGGCGAGGTCGATCTGCTCGATCAGCCGTCGCTCGACAACGTGCCGCTGATCGAGAAGAACCCCGACATCGTCATCTCGAAGATCTTCAATGCCGGCATCTACGGCATGCTGCGTCCGAACCACCTGCTGCCGCCGTTCAACAACGTGAAGGCGCGCCAGGCGCTGGCGATGATGGTCGATCAGCGTGAATACGCGCAGGCGGCCTATGGCGGCGAGCAGTTCTGGAAGGATTCGACCCCCTGCATGTCGTTGTGGATCTGCAAGGGACCGTTCGGCTTCGAGGCCGGCGGCGAGCCCTACAAGCAGCAGAACATCGAGCGGGCGAAGCAACTCTTGGCCGAGTCCGGCTACAAGGGCGAGAAGGTGACGCTGATCGGCGCCTCCGACATCGGCTTCCTCAACGCGCTGACGCTGGTGACGGCGTCGAACCTGAAGAAGATCGGCATCAACGTCGACCTGCAGATCATGGAGTGGGGTCTCGTCGTCGGCCGTCGCGGCAAGAAGGAGCCGCCGGAGCAGGGCGGCTGGAATATCTTCCACACGACCGCCGGCGGTGCCTCGCAGGCGCTTCCCTTCGCCAACCTCGGCACCAACACTGCCTGCGACGCGGCGTGGTTCGGCTGGCCCTGCGACGAGGCGGCGGAGAAGCTGCGCCAGCAGTTCCTGCGCGAGACCGATCCGGCGAAGCAGAAGCAGATCGCCGAGACGATGCACAAGCGGCTGTGGGAAGTACTCCCCTACA
>CAXNIC010000023.1:0-24941 GCA_964201945.1 Alphaproteobacteria bacterium | reverse complement strand
AGAGATTGACCGCCTCGCACCAGACGAACAGCCTCCTGCTTGAACTCCAGCGTGTAGCGCGCCCGCTCCATTCCCGTCATATCCGTTCCTCCAAAACTGATGATACACATTCAGCCTTGGGAGACGTTCTTCGGGGGCAAGGTCACGGCCCTGGAGGCTCACGCCGCTCCGTCCTGCGTCCTTGTAGGTCCGGACGACTTCTATGTCCCGACTGACGGCGTAGATCGCAATTGCCGCGGCCTGCCCCTCCAACGAGTAGACTTGGCGGTCAGTGGACATGCGAATGTACTGAGCTGCCCGTAGCTGCTGCCGGGCCTGCTCTAGACCTTGCTCCGGATGCATGCGGCACCCACGAAGGTTGAGAAGATGATGGTCTCAGAACGGGGGGATCCCGTCCAGACGACCCGCACTTGCGCCTCGATCGCTTAGGACGCCCGGGGCACGGCGGAAGCCTGCAAAACTCGCTGATCGAAACCGGATCAGGGAAAGAAAATTCCCTGTTTCTCGACGGCCGCGCGTAGCCGGGCCTATTGGAAATGGCCGAATCTACGGACGATTCCCCGTCCCAGGCGGCGGAAATGGGCTCGATTCAAGCGAGTTTTCCCTGTTTTTTGGCAGGTATCAGGGAATTTGGTATTAAAGCAGGACGCGATGGAGACTGCATCCACCGCCAGTCCCTTTCAAGCTCTTGAGGGGATGCGGATATCCCAGATGTCAGCGGTCCAGCGGCTGCCACTGGTCGCGGGTAATGCGGCTGCGTCATTCCATGGCGGAGGCACTATGCGGGCGGTGATCTGCAACAATTATGGTCCGCCGGAAGCGCTGGTTGTCGAGGAGCGCAGCTCGCCCATACCCGGCGCTGGCGAGGTCCGCGTCGCGGTCGAGGCGGCGGGCGTCAATTTTCCCGATACCCTGATCATTCAGGGCAAATATCAGCACAAGCCCGCTCTGCCGTTCTCGCCGGGTGCGGAGATCACCGGCATCGTCGATGCCGTGGGTGAGGGGGTGACGTCGCTCAAGGTCGGCGATGCGGTGCTCGGCGTCATCGGTTTCGGTGGGTTCGCCGAGCAGGCGGTCGCACGGGTCGAGTTTCTCACCCGCCGTCCTGACTCGATGGATCCGGTGACCGCGGCCGGTTTCGCGATGACCTATGGTACGAGCATGCACGCGCTGAAGCAGCGCGCCGACCTCAAGCCCGGCGAAACCCTGCTGGTCCTCGGTGCCGGCGGGGGCGTCGGCCTGACGGCGGTCGAGATCGGTGCCGCGATGGGTGCGCGCGTCATCGCTGCCGCGAGCTCGGCCGAGAAGCTCGCGCTGGCGCGCGCCGCCGGCGCATCCGATCTGATCGACTACAAGCAGAGCTCGCTGCGCGAGCGCCTGAAGGAGCTTGTCGGGTCGAAGGGCGTCGATGTCGTCTACGACCCCGTCGGCGGCGATCTCTTCGAGGAAGCGCTGCGGTCCACCGCCTGGGAAGGCCGCGTGCTCGTCATCGGCTTCGCGTCGGGGACCATCCCGAAGGCGCCGGTGAATCTGGCGCTGCTGAAGGGATGTTCCATCGTCGGCGTCAGCCTCGGTGGCTTCCGCAGTCGCTATCCCGAGACGAATGCCGCCAACTTCGCTCAGCTGTTCGCCTGGCATGCCGCAGGCAAGCTCAAGCCGCATATCAGCCTGACGCTTCCGATGTCCAAGGCCGCCGACGCGCTGACGATGCTCGGCAACCGCAGCGCCGTCGGCAAGATCGTCCTGACGATGGAGCGGGCGGCGCCATGAGGTCCTTGTCGGTCGCTCCCATTTGGTGACGCCAAACTGGACCTTGGGAGCGGTGGGCAATCCCCCTATTGCCGAAACTGGCTCTGTGCTTGACTTCGCCCCAGCGGAATCGAATGGACATCGGGGTCAGGCGTGCTTGAGCTCAGGGGGGTCGTCAAAGCCTTCGGCAATCTCAAGGCCGTTGCCGGGGTCGATCTCACCATCGCCTCGAACCGGATCACCGGTGTGATCGGCCCCAACGGCGCCGGCAAGACCACCTTGTTCAACCTGATCGCCGGCTCGCTGAAGCCCGACGCCGGCGAGATCGTGTTCGCGGGCGAGCGGATCGATGGACTCACGCCCGACCGCATTTTCCAGCACGGCTTGGCGCGGACGTTCCAGATTCCGCGGCCGTTCCCGCGCATGACCGTGATCGAGAACACCATGCTGGTGCCGCTGCGCCAGACCGGCGAGCGCTTCTGGACCAACTGGTGGCAGCCGGGCCTGGTCGCCCGCGAGGAGAAGGCCGGGCGCGAGCGGGCGGTCGAGGTTCTGGCCTTCTGCGGTCTTGGCAGCCATCTCGATCACATGGCCGGTACCCTGTCGGGCGGACAGCAGAAGCTGCTGGAGCTGGCGCGCGTGCTGATGATCGATCCCAAGCTGATCCTGCTCGACGAGCCGGCGGCCGGCGTCAACCCGACGCTGATGGAGACGCTGATCGAGAAGATCCAGGCGCTGCATGCCCGAGGCGTCACCTTCCTGATCATCGAGCACAACATGGATCTGGTGATGCGCCTCTGCCAGCCAATCGTCGTGATGGCCGCGGGCCGGGTGATCCTCCAGGGCAGCGCCGATGAGATCCAGCGCCACCCCGACGTGATCGACGCGTATCTGGGAGGTGCGGCGGCATGACCGCGCCGATCCTGGTCGCCCGTAACGTCGTGGCAGGCTATGTCCCTGGCCTGCCGATCGTGCACGGCATCTCCGCCGAGATCGCGCCCGGCGAGATCGTCACCATCATCGGGCCAAACGGCGCCGGCAAATCCACCTTCGTGAAGGCGCTGGTCGGATTGCTCCACACCGAGAGCGGACAGGTGATGCTGGGGGACCGCGACATCACCGGCCGGCCGGCGCATGCGCTGGTCGGCGAAGGTATCGCCTTCGTCCCGCAGACCGCCAACATCTTCGCCTCGCTGACCATCCACGAGAACCTCGTGGTCGGTGCCCACACGGTGCGCAGCGACATCCGCTCACGCCTCGACCGTGCCTATGCGATGTTCCCGGAGCTGACGGCGAAGCGCCGGCAGCGGGCGCGAGTGCTTTCAGGCGGACAGCGCCAGATGCTGGCGATCGCGCGCGCGCTGATGACCGATCCCGCCGTCATCGTGCTGGACGAACCGACGGCCGGCTTGGCGCCCAAGGTGGTCGGCGAGGTGTTCGTCGAGCTCCGGCGGCTGGCGACGGCCGGCGTCGCCGTCCTGATGGTCGAGCAGAACGCCCGGGCGGCGCTGGCCATTTCGGACCGCGGCTGCGTCCTGGCCGAGGGCCGGAACCGGGCCGACGGCAGGGCGGCCGATCTCCTGGCCGACACCACCCTCGCCGAGGCCTTCCTCGGCGCTCGGCGTATGGTGCAGTGATGCTGGCGCAGGCGCTCGCCGACGGCATCCTGACCGGCGCGATCATCGCCCTGGGGGCGATCGGCATTTCCTTCAGCCTGCAGATCCTGAAGTTCGCCAACTTCGCGCATTCCGAGCTACTGACCTGGGGCGCCTATCTGGCGCTGGTATTCGTCGCCTTCGCCGGGCCGGGGACGCCGACGGCGGAGCTGTCGTTCGGCTGGCAGCTGATGGCGGCGATGGCGCTGGCGGCTCTCCTGACCGGCGGTCTTGCCTGGCTGGTCGATCTCCTGGTCTTCCGGCGGCTCCGGCGAAGCGGGGCGCACCCGATGTCGCTGGTGTTCGCCGCCTTCGGCTCGGCCTTGGTGATGCGCCACGTCGTCGTGCTGATCTGGGGGCACGGCACCCATTTCTATACGCGCGAGCTGCAGATCGCACTCGAGGTGCTGCCGGGCGTGCGCATGCTGCCCGACCAGATCTTCATCCTGGGCCTGACGGTCCTGATTGTCGTCGCACTCCGCCTCTACCTGACCTATAGCCGCACCGGCATGGCGATGCGGGCGATGGCCGAAAGCCCGTTCCTGGCGCGCGCCTGTGGGATCGAGGTCGAGGGCGTGGTCCGCTGGACCTGGATTCTCTCCGGCGGCCTCGCGGCGATGGCGGGCGTCTTTCTGGGCCTGTCCCCGCAGCTCCATCCCGAGATGGGCTTCAGCCTGCTCCTCGCTCTCTTCGCCGCCACGATCCTCGGCGGCACCGGTTCCCTGATCGGCGCGGTCGTCGGCGGGTTGCTGGTTGGCCTCGCCGAGAACCTGTCGGTGCTGGTGATCAGCCCTGGCTACAAGCCGGCGATGCCGTTCCTGCTGCTGCTCCTGGTGCTGTTCTTCCGCCCGCAGGGACTGTTCGGAGAGAAGCGGTGATCGGCGTCTTCTCCTACCTGGTGTTCTTCGCCTGCATCGTGCTGGTGCTCGGCATCATGGCGCTCGGCCTCAACCTGCAATGGGGCTACACGGGCCTGTTCAACGCCGGCGTCGTCGGCTTCTACGCCATCGGCGCCTACACCCATGCCATCCTGATCACGGCGCCACGGCCCGAGCTCATCGGCAATCTCGGCCTGCCCTGGATCGTCGGCATCCTCGGCGCCATGGCCGCCAGTGCCTTCGCCGCCTGGGTGATCGGGCTCGCCACCATCCGGCTTCGCGACGACTACCTGGCGATCGCCACCTTCGGCATCGCCACGACCATCCAGCTGGTGACGTTGAACTGGGACGGGCTGACCGGGGGCGCCCAGGGCCTGTCGGCGATCCCGCGCCCGCTGGTCGGCTGGTTCGAAACACCGCTCGGCTTCAGCCTCTGGTATCTCGGCCTCCTGGTCGCGGTGGTCGGCGTCCTCTACTGGGCGCTGGAGCGGATCCTGAACTCGCCCTGGGGCCGGGTACTGAAGGCGATCCGCGAGGATGAGACCGCCGCCATTGCTCTCGGCAAGAGCGCCCGCAGCTTCCGCCTGCAGGCCTTCGTGCTGGGCTCGACCCTGATGGGCCTCGCCGGAGCGCTCTATGTCAGCTTCATCGGCTTCGTCAGCCCCTTCGATTTCCTGCCGATCCTGACCTTCCAGGTCTGGGCCATGGTCATCGTCGGCGGCAGCGGCAACAACAAGGGGGCGCTGCTGGGCGCGCTGACCGTCTGGGCGATCTGGGCCTCGTCGGGCGTCCTGATCTCGAAGCTGGTGCCGCCGGCCTATGCGGCGCAGGGCGGCGCCATCCAGGTGATCCTGATCGGCCTGCTACTGGTCGCGTCGCTGCTGTTCCGGCCGCGCGGCCTGATCGGCGAGGTTCCAGTGGTCTCGCGTCGCGCCGATGACTAAGCTTGTCTCATAAAGCGGCCTGCCAACAGGGAGACACAAATCCAATGAAAAGATGGATCGCGATTTCAGCCGCCATGGCCCTCTCGGTCATGCTGGCGCCCGCAGACGCGGCGGCCCAGGCGAATTGCCCGGTTAAGATCGGCGGCGTGCTGCCGCTGACCGGATCGATGGGCCCGATCACCAAGAAGATCGCCGAGAGCGCGCAGCTCGCGGTCGAGCACATCAACCAGGGCGGCGGCATCAAGGGCTGCCAGGTGCAGTTCATCCTTCGCGATGACCAGGGCCAGCCGACGGTCGGCGTCGACGCGGCCAAATATCTGGTCGAGGTCGAGCGGGTGCCGGCCTTCACCGGCACGATCTCGTCCGGCGTCACCGGCCCGATCATCGCCTCGATCACCGGGCCTTCGAAGGTCGTGCAGATCAGTTGCTGCTCGACGGCGACGCCGTTCACGGTCGATGGGCGCAGCCAGGGCTATTTCTTCCGCACGCTGCCCACCAGCAAGACCCAGGCGGTCGCCACCGCGCATGAGATGGCGCGCCGTGGCCTGAAGAAGACGGCGCTGATCTACGTCAACACCGACTTCGGCCAGGACATGAGCCGCTTCATCAAGCTGGCGACGCCGAAGCTGGGTGGCGAGATCGTCGTCGAGGTGCCCTACAACGACAACCAGCCGAGCTACCGCGCCGAGGTGACCAAGGCGCTGGCCGCGAAGCCCGAGTCGCTGCTGCTGATCGGCTTCCCCAAGGACGCCGTGACCATCGTCCGCGAATGGCTGTCGCTGGGCGGCTCGCAGAAGATCGCGCTCAACAACTCGATGCGGGTGAAGGACTTCGTCGACGGCGTCGGCGGCCGCTTCCTGAACGAGGCCTTCGGCATGGACAACGCCCAGGTCGCTGGCCCGACCGTCGACGCCTTCAACAAGTCGTTCGAGGAGAAGTACAAGTACGACAGCAAAGGCCCCGGCGTGCACACCCAGTACGACGCCATGATGGTGCTGGGCCTCGCCATGAACATCGCCAAAGATCTGACCGGCCCGTCGATCAAGGACGCGGTCCGCCAGGTCCACACCGCCGGCGGCGCCACGGTCGGCACCGGGCCGGACGAGTTCAAGAAGGCGGTCGAGCTGATCAAGGCCGGCAAGCTGATCAAGTATCACGGCGCGACCGGCCCGATCGAGTTCGACGCCAATGGCGACGTCACCGGCCCGGCGCTGGTCTGGAAGATCGTGAATGGCGAGATCGTCACCGATCACGTCATCTCGATCGACGAGATGCAGGCCTTGTTCAAGAAGATCGACGGCTGACGCGAGAGGGCATCCGGTGACGGACGATCGCTTCGAGCTCTATGACCTCAAGGTCGAGGTCGTGGCGCCACCGGATGCCCGCGTCTTCTGCGGCGCCAATGTCGGCGACTATTTTGAGCTGAAGGGCGAGATGCTTCATCTGCCGCCCGGGCAGGGCTTCTCGATCTATTCGCTGGCGGCCCTGCTGCCGCTGCTGCCGGCGAAGCAGCGGCCGACCCATGCCAACGACTGGATGTCGACCGACGCCGAGGTCGCCTGTCCGGACCCGAACTGCCCGACCCGTTTCCGCATCACCCGGACCGGGAAGCGCAGCTTCGCCCACGCCGACGTGACGGCGGTTCCGCTCGCCGGTCCGGGGAAGGCCTGACATGGCGGTCGAACGTCACCTGCTGGCGCCGGGATACGGGATCTCCCGGTTGCTCCGCGGCGGTTGGCAGCTCGCCGGCGGCCATGGGCCGGTCGACCGGGCGCGGGCGATCGAGGACATGGCGGTGTTCGTCGATCGCGGCGTCACCACCTTCGACTGCGCCGACATCTACATCGGTGCCGAGGAGATGATCGGCGAGTTCCGCGCCAAGCTGGAACGCGAGCGCGGTGCCGAAGCGCTGCGGATGCTGAAGGTGCACACGAAGTTCGTGCCCGACTGGGACCGGCTGCCCACTCTCGATCGCGCTTATGTCGAGGGCATCATCGACCGGTCGCTTCGCCGCCTGAAGGCCGAGCGGCTGGACCTGGTGCAGTTCCACTGGTGGAACTACGGCGCGCCCGGCGTCGTCGATGCGGCGCTGATCCTCCGCGACCTGCAGCAGGCCGGCAAGGTCGACAGGATCGGCGGCACCAACTTCGATACGCCGCACACCAAGGCGATGATCGACGCCGGTGTGCCGTTGGTCTCGATGCAGATCCAGTACTCGCTGCTGGATCCACGCGCCGAGAACGGGCTGGTCCAGCTGGCGCTCAAAAGCGGCTTCGGCCTCCTCTGCTACGGCACGTTGGCCGGTGGCTTCCTGACGAATGCCTGGCTCGGCAAGCCCGAGCCGGCCGAGGGCACGCTGACCAACCGCGGGCTGATCAAGTACAAGCTGATCATCGACGACTTCGGCGGCTGGGACCTGTTCCAGGAGTTGCTGCGGACGATGGATGGGATCGCTGGCCGGCATGGCGTCAACATCGCCGCGGTCGCCGGCCGCTGGATGCTCGATCGCCCCGCCGTCGCCGGCATCATCGTCGGCGCCCGCTATGCCGATCACCTCGCCGACGATCTGAAGATCTTCGATTTCAAGCTCGATGCAACGGACGTCGCGTCCGTCGAGCAGGTGCTGGCGAAACGGCAAGGCCCGGTCGGCGACACCTTCGAGCTGGAGCGCGACCGCGACGGACGGCACGGGCGGATCATGAAATACAATCTGAACGCGGCCTGAAGAGAGACATGGCGAACCCCACACCCGAACGGACTCTCCTGGCGCCCGGCCTCGAGATCAGCCGCATCGTCACCGGCCTATGGCAGGTGGCCGACATGGAGCGTGGCGGCACCCCGCTCGATCCCGAGACTTCGGCGAAGGCGATGGCGGACTACGCCGCCGCCGGCTTCGACACCTTCGACATGGCCGACCACTACGGCAGCGCCGAGGTGATCACCGGCCACTACCTGACAGGCATCGCCTCGAAGCGGTTCGCGGCCGGTCCTAACGGAAAGCCGATAGCCTTCACCAAGTGGTGCCCGACCCCCGGCCCGATGACCGCCGATGTCGTGCGCGCCGGTGTCGAGCGCTCGCTTCGACGGCTGCAGGTGGACGCCATCGACCTCCTGCAGTTCCACTGGTGGACCTTTGATCACCTCGACTACATCGAGGCGCTGGAAGGATTGAAGGCGTTGCGAGCCGAGGGGCTCATCCGCAACCTCGGCGTCACCAACTTCGATACCGACCATCTGCGCGTGGCGGTGAAGCACGGGATCCCGGTCGCGACCAACCAGGTGTCTTTCTCGCTGCTGGATCGCCGGGCCGCCGGCGCGATGAGCGCCCTCTGCCAGGAGACCGGCGTGCGCCTGCTCGCCTATGGCACGCTGGGCGGCGGCTTCCTCTCCGACCACTGGCTCGGCCAGCCGGAACCGGCGAGCCTGCCCGACTGGAGCAAGTCCAAGTACAAGCGCTTCATCGACGTCATGGGTGGCTGGCAGGTCCTTCAGGGACTCCTGCAGGCGCTGGCGGCTATCGGCAAGAAGCACGGCGTGTCGATCTCGAACGTCGCCACCCGCTGGGTCCTCCAGCAGCCGGCGGTGGCCGCGATCATCGTCGGTGCCCGCCTCGGCGAGCGCGAGCATCGCGCCGACAATCTGAAGCTCTTCTCCTTCACGCTCGACGGTGAGGACTTGGGCCGGATCGACGGCGCTCTGGCCGCCGCCGCACCGATCCCGGGCGATTGCGGCGACGAGTACCGGAAGCCGCCTTTCCTCACCGCCTCGGGCGATCTCAGCCATCATCTCAGCAGCGTACCGAAGATCTACACCGCGACGCCGGTGCCGGGCCGCCCGGGCCGCTCGCGCGTGTCTTCGGGCAGCAAGTGGGAGGTGATCGCAGGGCACTGCCGCGCGGTGCGCGTCGGCAACCGGATCATGGTCAGCGGCACCACGGCGACGCATGGGGCGGGCAAGATGATCTGTCCGGACGATCCGACCGGCCAGGCCGTCTTCATTCTCGACAAGATCGCCGCCAGCCTCGCCGCCTTGGGCGGCTCGATGCAGGATGTGGTGCGGACCCGGGTCTTCCTGCAGGACGCCGACCAATGGGAAGGACCGTCCCGGGTGCATGGACGCTATTTCCGCGACGTCTGGCCAGCCAACACCCTGTTCGAGATCGGCCGGCTGGTCGGCGACTACAAGGTCGAGATCGAGGCGGAAGCCATCGTCGACTGAGGCGGCGTTTCGCCGAGAGGCGGACGTGGCTATGGGCGGCGACCACGCGTGGCAGCCTGATCGGGTCGCATCCTTAGGAGCTGCCCCGTGCCGCGCAAGATCTTCACCGCCTCGGTGATGCATGAGACGCACACCTTCTGCATCACACCGACGACGCTCGACCGGTTCAAGGAGACCTGTTACCTCCGCGACGACGAGATCCCGGCGGCGATGCGGGGAACCCGCGGCGAATGGGGCGCCGTCTTCGACCTCGCCGACGAGTTCGGCTGGACCCTGGTCCATCCGGTCGCGGCCTTCGCTCAGCCGGCCGGCACCGTCACCGACGAGGCCTTCGAGCATTTCGCCGATCTCATCATCGAGAGCCTGAAGCGGTCGCTGCCCGTCGACGGCGTGCTGTTGCCTTTGCACGGCGCGATGGTGGTGGACAGCTTCGATGATGCCGAGGGTGAGCTGCTGGCGCGGATCCGGGCAGTGATCGGACGTAAGATCCCGATCGCCGTCAGCCTCGACCTCCATGCCAACGCGACCGAGGGCATGGCGCGAGACGCCAATATCATCACCACCTACCGTACGACGCCGCACACCGACATGTACGAGGCAGCGGAGCGGGCGGGCAGGCTGCTCGAACGCACCCTCAGAGGCGAGATCCGCCCGAGGATCCATCGAGCCCAGGCGCCGGTGATGTTCGGCATCGACGAGGGGCGCACCATCGCCGGCTGGGGGCCGATGATCGAGATGCTGGCGAAGGTGAGGCAGGCAGAGGCTGAGACGCCAGGTGTCCTCGACATCGCCGTCAATGCCGGCTTCGCCTGGGCCGACACGCCCTTCACCGGTCCGACTGTGCTGGTCAACGGCGATGGCGACGACGCCCGCCATCAGGCGCTCGCCGACCGGCTGGCCCAGCACGCCTGGGACACGCGTGGCGTCTACACCATCGACTTCCTGCCCATCGCCGAAGGGATCCGGATCGCAAGGGAGCCGCGTTCCGGCCCCGGCCCGCTTCTGGTCGGCGACTACACCGACAATCCCGGTGGCGGCGGCCATGGCGACGGCACCAACTTCCTGAAGGCCCTGTTGGAGTCCGATGTCGAGGATGCGGTGGTCGGCTGCATCGCCGATCCGGAGTCGGCCCGTATCGGCCGCGCCGCGGGCATCGGCGCCACCGTCACCCTCGATCTCGGCGGCAAGGTCGATCCGCGCTTCGGCGGCACGCCGCTCCGGGTCACCGGCAAGGTCACGGCGATGGCCGATGGCGTCTATACGCGGAAAGGGAAGTACGCGACCGGCACCGCCGGCACCATCGGTCCCAGCTTCCTGCTCGACCTCGGCCGCGTGCGCGTGATCGTGTCCTCGATCAAGAGCCAGATCGACGACCGCGAGCAGTTTCGCATGTTCGGCGTCGTGCCGGAGACGACCAACGTCCTCTTGTGCAAGGCATCGAACCATTTCCGCGCCGATTTCGAGCCGATGGCGCGGAAGCTGATCTACATCGATTCCGGCGGCATCGTGTCGCGGAACTTCGCGCAATTCCCCTACGCCAAGGTGCGCCGCCCGATCTGGCCGCTGGACCCGATCTAGGCTCTGGAGTGGCGTACCGCGGCCTGCTGTAGACCGCGCAGGTAACCGATGGTGAAGATGTGGCCCTGGATGCCGTAGCCGGCCGGCATGTCGTCGCCGTCGGTCGCTAGCAGTGGGGAATGATCCGGGCGGACGAAGCCATCGAAGCCGCGATCCTCGATGGCAGTCACGAGGCCGGGCAGGTCGATGCGGCCCTGGTCGGGGAAGGTCTCGATGAAGTCGGTCGGCGGACCCTCGATGTTGCGGACGTGCACGTAGGGGACACGATCGGCGAAGCGCTGGAACAGCGCGACCACGTCGACGCCGAGCTCGCCGAAGCAGCCGGCGCAGAAGGTCAGCGCATTGGCGGGGCTGGAGGAAAGGGCGAGCAGGCGCTCGAAGCTCTCGACCCGGTCCATGATCCGCTCCAGCCCACAGAGCGGCGACATCGGCGGGTCGTCCGGATGCATCGCCATCTTGACCCCGGCCGCCTCGGCGACCGGCAGCACGGCTTCGAGGAAGCGCTCCAGGTTGGTCCACATCTGGGCGCGCGGGATCGCCGCCTCGTCATGCGGCATGGTCTCCGGGCCGATTTCGGAGAGGGCGAACCGGCTGGTGGGGGCGCCGCCGCGGGTCGGGACCTCGCTGGTCCGGATCACCATCGCGTCTTCGCTGACCTGCGGCATGAAATTGTAGCAGATGACGCCGACGCCGAGATCGCCGAGGAGGCGGATGACGCGCTTGTAGCGCTCGGTTTGCGCCTGCCATCCGTCCTTGCCCAGCACGATGCGATCGATCGCCGGCCCGCTTTCGGCGATTCCCCAGGTGAGGCCGAAGGCGGCGTAGCGGTCGCGGACCGCCTTCAGCTCCTCGACCGAGTCAGGCAGGTCGTCCATGGCGTAGTGGACGACATGGTCGACGCCGATCTGCTTCATCGTCCGGAGGTGACGCTCGTTCCCGGTCGTGGCGACCATGGCGAACTTGGTAGAGGACGCCATAACTAAGTCTTTCTGTCGGACGCGCCGGCGTCAGAGGCCGACGTCGTGGAGCGGGCGGCTCCAGTCTAGCGCTTCCGCCATGGCGCGGGGCACATCCTCCTCCAGCATGAAACCCTCGGCGACCAGGGCCCGCGCCGCCTGCTCGATCGCCTGGACGTAGCCTTCCTTCGAGCCGTAGCGCTCGAGGATCGAGGTCCGCGGGTCGCCGGTCGCCTCGCGCTCCTCCGGCGTCTCGGGCAGCGGGATGTAGCTGCCATACATCTGGTGCATGTAGCCGGCGGAATTGGGGCGAGCCCGCAGGCTCCAGCCGGTGTAAGTCCCGAGCGGCGCCCGCACCATCGGGGCGAGCACCCCGGCACGGTCGTTGCCATCGGCGTCGACCGCGGGGACCTGAACCGTGTAGCCCGTGGCGTCGATGACGTCGGGTGGCCGCTTGACGACGCCCTTGTCCGCGTCAGGGCCGTAGTCGAGATATTCGAGCCGGTTCGGTCCGCGTGGCAGCGCGATGCCGGGGATCTTGGGGAAGCTCGTCTTCCACTCCTCGAAGGTGACCAGCGTGCCGTCAGAGCGGCGGGGGATCCGGCTCGGCGGCGGGGCGATGCCGTCGGTCGCCCAGCGGTCGATCAGGTCCAGCGCCCCGCGGAAGAACATCGAGGTGCGGACGATGTTGAAGTAGTTCGCCCGGATGCCGCGCTTCGGCTCCTTGATGATCGGATCGCTCCAGTGCTGGGTCGAAAGCCAGGCATAGATGCGGACGGTCTCCGGCTGCTCCAGGTCCTCGCCGGTGGTCGTGGTGTGGACCAGAGAGCCGCGCCTCACCCAGTATTCGCTGGCGCTCTGGGTGTGCAGCACCAGCGGATCGGTCTCCGGCCGCTTCAGGATGGCGTCGGTCTTGCCGGTGAAGTGGTCGGTGGTCTCGGCGTAGGAGAAGGGGAAGCGGTCGGACGGGTTGTAGTGGTCTTCGTATTGGCGCGAGGACGAGACCACCAGGTTGCCGAAGCGGTTGTAGTCGAAGAGGCCGGCACCGGCGACGTGGCTGTGCATCGCATCGAAGACCTGCCGGCCCGCCGTGTCGGCGTTGAAGCCCTTGTAGATGAAGTCGCGGACGCTGCGCCCGGTCTGCGAGCGGCCGAAGGCATAGACCTTCTCGACCGTCTTGCCGGCCTCGGCGAGGGGGTTCGCCGGGCTGGTGTCGTTGCGAAGGAAGCTCAAGAGGTCGCGGATGGCGGCATGCCCGAGGCCGAGCACCAAGGGATCGCAGGCGGTGTATTCCAGCTCGTAGATCCAGCCGACCTTGAACCCCTCTTCGATGAAGATGTCGGTCGCCGAGGGCAGGATGATCTGCTCGTTGCCCCGGAATTCGTCGATGATGCGGGCACTCGGCGTGCCGGTGCCGGCGAAGCGGGCGAAGCGCCAAGCGGTGGGAGCGATTTCCTGACGCGGACTGTCGGGATAGCGCCGGCGGGTCAGCCTTGCGTCCTTGGTATCCAGCGAGATCGAGGGGTTCGAGCGGGTCGAGATGTAGCCGCTGAGCGGCAGGCTGTAGGTGCCGGGCGCATCGACCACGAACTCGGTCGCGATCCGCTGGGTGATCCGCTTGTCGCCATCGCGGGCAACGGGGACGTCCAGCAGCATGCGGCCATTGCCTGGGTAGAGGTCGCCCTGCCAGCCCGACCACATCGCCACATACCCCCGGCGCATCAGGAACAGGTTGCCGGCATCGGCCAAGGTCAGCGGGTCGTTGGTCGCGGGCGCGTCGTTGTAGCGGAAGAGGCGGGTGTTGCCGCGGTTCACGTATTCGTAGACGAGGCGGCCGTTGCCGCGCGCCATCTCCACCGGCTTCAGGATCATGACGTCGCCGGAGAAGCGGATCAGCCCGTCCTTGTCCACCGGCGCATAGGCGATGTCGGTAATGTCGCGGTTGCCGGGATGGCGCGGATCGACGGCATAGTGCGCGCGTCCGACGATCCGTTCATAGACGCCGGCATCGCCGAGGCTCTTGCCGTCGGCAAACGGCAGCCGCTCGGTCACGGTGAAACCGACGCTGGTTGTCATGGCAGATCCCTTTTAGCGAGCGGCGGAGCGGCCGACGCGGATGCCGGCGGCCTCGTCGCGGCGAGCGTCTTCCGCCGCCTGGTCCCGCAGCACCGACTTCATCAGCTTGCCGTTGTTGTTGCGGGGCAGCGGTTCCGCCGTCACCCGGATGACGTCGGGCACCTTGTAGTCGGCCAGGCGCTCGGCGCAGAAGGCACGAAGCTCGTCCTGGGTCAGCGTCTCCCGGTTCGAGCGCACATAGGCCTGGACCCGCTCACCCATCATCGAGTCCGGTCGCGGCACCACCACGCACTCGATCACATCCGGATGGAAGGTCAGCACGTTCTCGACCTCGGCTGAGTAGACCTTGTAGCCGGCGCGGTTGATCATGTCCTTCTTGCGGTCATGGATGCGGATGTAGCCCTCTGCGTCCTTCGAGCCGATGTCGCCCGAACGCCAATAGCCGCCGATGAAGTTGGCAGCCGTCGCCTCCGGGTTGTTCCAGTAGCCCTTGGCCACCATCGGACCTGCGATCCACAGCTCGCCCGGCTCGCCCGGAGCAACTTCGAGGCCGCTCTCGTCCATGATGCGGATGTCGCCGAGCGGCACGGTCTTTCCGATGCTGTCCGGATACTTCGTCGCCTCGCGCGGCAGGGTCACCGTCGCCGGCGAGCAGGTCTCGGTCGCGCCATAGCCGTTGACCAGCTCGAGCTGCGGCATCTTCTCCGCCAGCAACGCGATCGTCGCCTCCGGCATGATCGCGCCGCCATAGAGGCCGACCCGCCAGCTCGACTTGAGATCGAAGCTGTCGAAGTCCGGCTCGATCAGGCAGAGCTTGTACATGGTCGGCACGAAGACGGTGAAGCTGACGCGCTCCTTCACCATCAGCTCGAGGCAGGGGCGGACCTTGAACTCGCGCGTGACGACGATGCAGCCGCCGACATGCAGCATCTCGGTGACGATGGCGCCGAGGCCGCTGATATGCGAGCCGGGAATGGCGAGCAGCCCGCGGGTCTGCTCGGTATGGCCGACGCAGACCTCGAAATGCCGGGCCGAATGCACGAAGTTGGCATGGACCAGCATCGCGCCCTTCGGCCGCCCCGTGGTGCCCGACGTGTACATGATGAAGGCAAGGTCGTGCTGATCGATCGCCGGCGGTGTGAACGCCGGTGCCGGATGCAGCAGAACCTCGAACGGTTCGGTCCCTGCGACCGCTCCCTCGACCGAGAAGCGCGGACCGACCGAGGGGATCGCCGACGGCTCGGGCAGGCGTCCGGCCGCGGCGGCATCGAAGATCAGCGCCTTCGCCTGGCAATCGTTGAGCGCATAGGCGATCTCGGGTCCCTGCTGGCGGATGCCGATCGGAACCGCGACGGCGCCGAGCCGGATCGCGCCGAAGGAGCCGAGGAAGAACGGCACGTGATTGCCGCAATAGAGCCCGACCCGGTCTCCTTGCTTGATACCGCGGGCGGCCAGACTGGCGGCGACGTCGCTGACCGCCTTGTCGAGCTGGCGGTATGTGAGCCGCTGGTCCTCGAAGACCAGGGCCTCGCGGTCGGGGAAGCGCTCGGCGCTCCGTCGGATCAGGGCGTCGAAGTTGGGTGCGCGATCGGCATAGCAGCGGACGACGCGGTCGCCGAACCAGCTTTCGTGGCGGACGGCCCAGCCGGGGTCCTTGGCCCACATGGCGTTTCTCCCCTGTCTCTTCTTCAGTCCCGCGGCGGCATGCGGAGCCCGCCGTCGAGGCGGATCACCGTGCCGTTCAGCATCGGGTTGGCGACGATCGACAGCACCAGCTGGGCGAACTCATCCGGATGGCCGGCGCGCTCCGGAAAGGGCGGCTTGTGGCTGAATACGATCTTCCGCGCGATCTCCGGCAGCCCCTCGGTCATCGGTGTCCTGAAGACGCCGGGCGCGATGGCGACGACGCGGATGCCATGGCGGCCGATCTCGCGCGCGATCGGCAGGGTCATCGCTGCGACGCCGCCTTTGGAAGCCGAGTAGGCGGCCTGGCCGACCTGGCCGTCGAAGGCGGCGATCGACGCAGTGTTGATGATCACGCCGCGCTCGCCGGTCGGCAGCGGGTCCAACTCGCGCATCGCCTGTCCCGCCTGGGCGAGGCAGATGAAGGTGCCGACGAGGTTGATCTCGATCACCTCGCGGAAGGCGGCGGCAGAGAGCG
This sequence comes from Alphaproteobacteria bacterium, assembly GCA_964201945.1. Classification (GTDB taxonomy): domain Bacteria; phylum Pseudomonadota; class Alphaproteobacteria; order SHVZ01; family SHVZ01; genus SHVZ01. The sequence continues at coordinate 8,726 of CAXNIC010000023.1, read as the reverse complement.
GGCCGTCGCGGCGAAGCGTGTTGGCCGGATTGGCGACCCCGGCGCAGTTCACCAGGATGCGGGCGGATCCGTGCTCGGCCCGCGCCTTTCCCAATGCATCGATCACCTGGGCTTCATCGCGTACGTCACAGCCGAGCCCGATACCGCCGAACTCGGCGGCAACCGTGGCCGCCGCCGCTGGATCGCGGTCGAGGATGGTGACGCGTGCACCGGCCTGGGCCAGAGCCCGCGCCGTCGCGGCGCCGAGGCCGGAGGCCCCGCCGACGACGACGGCAGCAAGGCCCTCGATCTGCACCGTCAGTCCGGCCGGCCGACGACGAAGGCGACCGTGGTGGTGGCGGCGCCGCCGATGTTCAGCGTGGCGAAGGTGCGGGCACCCTCGACCTGGTAGTCGCCGGCGGTGGCGGTCACCTGCTTCTGCGCATCCAGCAGCATGCGGGCGCCGGTGGCGCCGACCGGATGGCCGGCGCCGATCAGCCCGCCGCTGGGATTGACCGGGATGCGGCCCGTCCTCTCGATGTCGCCGGCCTCGACCGCCTTCCAGGCCTCGCCCGGCGCGGTGATGCCGAAATGGTCGATCGCCATGTATTCGGTGATCGAGAAGCAGTCATGTGTCTCGATGCCGTCGAGCTGGTCGACGCCCGCGATCCCGGCGCGCCTGAACGCGTCCTCGATGGTGCCGCGCACATGCGGGTAGACGTAGCGCTCGCCGCGGCTGGCGGCGAGCTTCTCGGCCGAGTGCATCGGCGAGGTACGATGGCCCCAGCCGCGCAGCACCGGGATGTCCTCCAGCCTGCGGCCGGTACGTTGGGCGTAGCGCCGCGTGAAGGCCTCGGATGCCAGGAACACGACCGCGGCCCCGTCGGAGACCTGGCCGCAGTCCTGGCGGCGGATGCGGCCCTCGATCACCGGGTTGGATTCGTCGTTCTCGGCGAAGCTCGTCTTCTCGAATTTCCATTTGCGCGTATGCGCATTGGGATTGAGGCGGCCGTTGGCGTAGTTGATCTCGGCGATGCGGCCGAGATGCTTGTAGGAGAGGCCGTAGCGGCGCTCGTACTCGTCGCCGAGATCGCTGAAGGCCCGCGGCCAGACGTATTTGGCGTCCTGGAACTCGCGGCCCTGCCAGGCGGCGGTGCCGAGATACTGGGTCGCGGTATCGCCGGGCACGTTGCGCATCATCTCGATGCCGACGATGCAGGCGAGGTCGTAGCGGCCGGCCTCGATCTCGGCGGCGCCGGCGAGGGCGGCAATCGAGCTCGACGCGCAGGCGGCCTCGTGGCGCGCGGTCGGCAATCCTGCGAAGGCCGGATCGATCGCGGCGAAGAAGCCGCCTAGAAGGCCCTGGCTGCAGAAGAGCTCGGCAGCGAAATTGCCGACATGGGCGACCTGGACGTCGCTCGGCTCCAGTTTGGTCGAGGCGAGGCCCTGGCGCACCGTGGTCGCCATCATGTCGAACAGCGACTGCTGCTGGCGCATGGCGTTGACGGAGAAATCCGATTGCGCGCCGCCGAGAACGAAGACGGGAGAGGTCATCAGGTTCTCCTACCAGCCGATCGCATAGGCCGTGCGCCGGTGATCGGCGCCAGCATAGAGAATGCCACCTTTGAGGTCGGAATGAATCACGCCGACCGAGCCGGCGCGCCAGCGGCGATCCGGCCACCAGTCGATCTTGTGGCCGAGCCCGGCGAGTTCCGCGGCGACGCCCTTGTCGATCAGCCCTTCGAGCTGGAGGCGGCCCGGGTGATAGCCGTGCGGCAGCATCGACCCCGGCCAGGAGTAGCTGGCGAAGCGCGGCTTCTCGACCGCGAGCTGCGGCTCCATGCCAAACACTGTCATGTTGAGGAAGGCCTGGAGCTGCGCCTGGCCCAGCACTTCGGACCCGGGTGAGCCGAACGGCATGACGGCCCGGCCCGGCATGATCGCGAGCTGCGGGTTGGCCGCCATGCGCGGCCGGCGGAAGGGCCCGAGGCGCGCCGGGTGGTCTCGGCCGGTATAGGCGCGGGATCCCCAGGCGCAGCAGGGAAGGCCGAGCTCCGGCACCACCGGCCCCATCACGCCGGCATCGCTCGGCGTCGAGGAAAAGGCGTTGCCGTGCTTGTCGACGACGCAGATGTAAGAGGTCTCGGCCGCGGCCGGCTCGCGGAGGCGCTTCGTCGGCGGGCCGATCTTTGCGGACGGGTCGGGTTGCCAGGGTGCCGGTGAGCGGCCGGGAACCGGGCCTGGCGTGGGCAGCTGGGGCCACGCCTTCCCCATGTCGATCTGGCCGCTGCGCGTCGCGGTGTAGGCATCCGACAGCAGCACGCCAAGGGGTACGTCTTCGAAGCGCGGATCACCGAAGTAGTGCTCGCGGTCGGCGGCCGCCAGCTTCAACGCCTCGGCCAGCACATGGATATAAGGCGCGCTGTTGTGGCCCATGCCCTTGAGATCGAAGCGCTTCAGAAGATTGAGCGCCTCCAGCACCATCGGTCCCTGGCCCCAGGGGCCGGAGACATACATGTCCCAGTCGCCGAAGCGGCCGCGGATGGGCGTCTCCAGCTCGCCCTCATAGGCGGCGAGATCGGCCATGGTCATCAGCCCGCCGAGTTCTTCCTGCAGACGGACCAGGGCGCGGGCGACGTCGCCCTTATAGACTGCGTCGCGCGCCGCTTTCAGGCCGGCGGCGCGGCCATGCTTCGCCGCCGCCATTTCCTGGTCGACGATGTACTGGAGCATCGAAGCCTGGGCCGGCTGGCGGAAGACCTCGCCGATCGGCGGCACGCGGCCGCCCGGCGCGAAGACTGCGTCTGTGGTCGGGCAGGCGTAATGCAGGCCGCTTTCGAACATCTCGATCGTGCGGTCGCGGCGAAGGAAGAACATCGGGAAGCCGTCGCGGGCGAAGCGGATCGCCGCTTGTGCCACCTCGCCGAACGACATGGTGCCGTAACGCTCGAGCAACGTGATCCAGGTATCCGGCGCCGACGGCACCACCGAATGCAGGATGCCCCGGGGCACCATGCCGCCATGCTTCTCCCAGAAGTAGTCGAGCGTCGCCGCTTCCGGCCAGGGACCGGGGCCGACCGCCGACACCACCTCGCCGCTGCCGGCCATGTAGAGCATCGTCGGCGCCACGCCGAGGAAGTGGCACATGTCGCTTTCGATGACGTTCAGCGCCAGCCCGCCGGCGACGCCAGCGTCGACCGCGTTGCCGCCGGCCTCCAGGATCTGGAACGCCGCCTGCGAGGCCCAGGGATGGTTGGCGACCACGGCATGGTGGCGCGCCATCAGGGTCGGGCGGTTCGGCTCGGGAAGATCGGTGCGGAAGGGAGAAGTCATCTGTCCGGCTGAAGTGGGCCTGATCGCAGGAAGGCGATCAAGCGCTACGGCACCAGCACGATACGGCCGACGGCGCGGCCGGCACGGAGGTCGTCGAGGGCCGCATTGGCCTCCGCCATCGGACGGGTCGAGACCGGCACGCCCGACTTCGGCTTCTTCGCCAGGAGACGCGCCGCCTCGTGCAGCTCGGCCAGCGTGCCGACAAAGGACCCGCGGATGCTGATCATGCGGCCGGAGAAGCCCGGGAGCGCCAGCGGGAAGGTGCCGCCGAAGAGGCCGACGAGCACGAAGGTGCCGCCGCGGCCGAGATTGTCGATGCCGAACTTGACCGTCGCCTCGGAGCCGACGAAGTCGACGACACCGAAGAAGCCTTCGGGCGCCAGCTGCTTGATGCGGTCCTTCACGTTCGGATCGGTGCTGTCGACCGCATCGGCGGCGCCGGCGGCGACCGCCGCCTTCCGCTTCTCGTCCGCGATGTCCGCGACGATCACCCTCGCTTGAGTGACCGACGGCGCGAAACCGATCGCGGAGAGGCCGACACCGCCGGCACCGATGATCAGGAGGCGATCCTCCGACGTCATCTTCGGCAGCTTCTTCAGCGCGCTCAGCGCGGTGATGCCGGAGCAGGCCAGCGTGCAGGCCTGGGTGTCGGTCAGGCCGTCATGGGCAACGAGGTATTTGGCATTCGGAACCAGCACGTGATCGGCGAAGCCGCCATCGGCCCGGATGCCGAGGCTGCGCTTGTCGCCGCAGAGAAGCTCCTCGTCGTTCAGGCAGCGCTTGCAGGTCCCGCAGCCGATCCAGGGATAGACGATGCGCCGATCGCCGATCGCAGCGCCCCTCGCCTCCGGCCCGACCGCGATCACCTCGCCGGCGATCTCGTGGCCGGCGGTCAGCGGCAGCTTGAGGGCGGCGCCGAAATTCGCTTTCTTGCCGCCGCCTAAGTCGAAATATCCGTCCTGCACATGCACGTCGCTGTGGCAGACGCCGGAGGCGGTGATGCGGACCACCACCTCCGTGCCCTTCGGTCTCGGGATCTCATAGCAGCGTCGCTCCAGCGGCTGGCCGAAGGCGACGATCTGCTCGGCGTTCATCTGGCTCACGCGTTTGCCATCTCGCGCTTCTTCTCCCAGCAGATCGGGAAGGGCTCGCCCTGGACCACGTCGCCGGTCTTCAGCTGCGGGTCGCCCTCGACAAACATGGTCTTCTCCTTCTGCACCCAGCGCGCGTCGTCGCCGAGCCAGCGGGAGGAGAAGCCGATGCGGCGCTGCGTCGCCGACTGGTTCGGCCCCGATCCATGCACCACCAGCGGGTGATGGACCAGGATGTCGCCCGGCTCCATGTCCCAGGAGAGGAAGCGGTATTTTGGATCGTCCCGGTGCAGCGAGAAGTCCGGGCAGGGTTCGAGCTCGTCGTGATGCAGCGTCTTGCTGGTCGCGGTCAGCAGCGGATTGTAGTGCTTGCCCCAGCGATGCGAGCCCGCGACATACTCGACGCCGCTGGTGGCATAGCTGACCGGCGTCAGCGCCAGCCACATCGAGGCGATGTGATGGCCGCTCACCGGCCAGAACGGCTGGTCCTGGTGCCACGAAGTGCGGTCGGTCACCGTGGCATCCTTGGTGAACAGCTGGTCGTAGAAGAAGCGCACCGTCTTCGAGCGCATCAGGATGCCGGCGATCTCGGCCGCCGGAGATTCGAGCGCGAAGGCCTCGAAGTCCGGATAGCTCCGCCACATGAACAGTAGGGTGACGAAGCGGAACTTCTCGCCGGAGGAGGTATGGTCCTTGCCGCGCACCCGTGGCACGCCGTTAGGCCTCTGCGAGGTCTGCTCGGGCAGGCCGCGGAAGTCCTTCACCGCCTGGACGCTGGCGGCGTGCATGCGCTCGACCCAGTCGCGGTCGAACATGCCGCGAAGGCAGACGGCGCCGTCGTTCTCGTACGCCTGGATGTCTTCCTCGCTGATCTTGCGAAGGGGCGTTCTGTTCATGGCTCTGCTCCTCTCGTTCGAACCGGGCCGCTCAGTTGATAGGATACTAAATATCTGCGATAGTTTCTGCAATGTGCAGCAGGATCGCGGGGGCGGTCATGTCGTTTCGGGGTGGCCGGCATGGCTGATACGGAGGTCCTTGTGATCGGCGCCGGCGCTTCCGGCGCCGCCTTGAGCTGGCGCCTGTCGGAGGCCGGGATCAAGGTGATCTGCCTCGAGCAGGGCGATTGGGTGAAGCCCGCCGACATCCCGATCGACCGCCCGGACTGGGAAATCGCCCGCATGAGCTGGTGGAGCCCCAACCCGAATCTGCGGCGGCTGCCGGAAGACTATCCGGTGAACGACACCGACACGCCGATCAAGCCGTTGATGTTCAACGGGGTCGGTGGCAGCACCATCATGTGGAGCTGCTTCAACCCGCGCTTTCACCCCGACGACTTCCGGGTCCGCAGCGTCGACGGCGTCGCTGAGGACTGGCCGCTGACCTATGACGAGCTGGCGCCGCATTACGACCTCAGCGACCGTATGATGGGTGTCTCTGGCGTTGCCGGAGACCCGTCGGTGCCGGCGCGGACGGAACGGCCGATGCCGCCGCTGCCCATCGGCCCCGGCACCCAGACGGTGATCGACGCCTTCAACGGGCTCGGCTGGCACTGGTGGCCGGGGGACGTGGCGCGCAACTCGACCGCCTATGGCGACCGACCGGCCTGCAACAATTGCGGCGCCTGCGAGATGGGCTGCCCCAGCGGCGCCAAGGGCAGCGCCGACGTCGCCTATTGGCCGAAGGCGCTGAAGCAGGGCGTCGAGCTCCGCACCGGCGCCCGGGTGTTCGAGATCACCACCGACAAGGCCGGTCGTGCGACAGGGGCGCTCTACTACGACCGCAAGGGCGCGGTTCAGCGCGTCACCGCCGATGCCGTGGTGATGGCGTCTAACGGCGTCGGCACCCCGCGGCTGCTTCTGCTGTCGAAGTCGGCGCGCTTCCCCGACGGCCTCGCCAATTCCACCGGCCTGGTCGGCAAGAACCTGATGCATCACCCCATCGCGGCAGTCAGCGGCGTCTTCGACCGGCTGTTCGATCACGGCACCGGCGGCGCCGGGGCCTCGATGCTCAGTAACGAGTTCTACGGCACCAAGCCGGGCCATGACTTCGTCCGGGGTTACATGCTGGCGGGACCGCGCATCCAGGCGCCGCTGGCGACGGCGCTGGGCGCTTCGGGCCGGAGCCTTGCCTGGGGCGAGGGGCATCATAAGCAGTTCGAGCAGCTGTTCGGCCGCTTCGGCTCCATGATCATCTGCTGCGAGGACCTACCGCACGAGTCGAACACGGTCACCCTCGACCCGGTGCTCAAGGATTCCGACGGCATTCCGGCGCCGAAGCTGACCTACACTCTCGACGACAATTCCAAGCGGATGATTCGCCACGGCCTCGACCGCTCGAAGGAGGTCTGGGATGCCGCCGGCGCCATCGACACGATCGAGCGGCCGCTCCTGGCCCAGGCGGGATTCCACCTGATGGGGACGGCGCGGATGGGCAACGATCCGAAGACCTCGGTGGTCGACCGCTGGGGCCGCGCCCATGACGCTCCCAACCTGTTCATTGTCGACGGCAGCGTCTTCGTCACCTGCGCGGCGGTCAATCCGACCCCGACCATCGAGGCGCTGGCGCTCCGCACCGCCGACCACATGATCGCGAGCCGCCGCTGATGGGCAGGGCCGATCCACTGATCAGCGCGTTGCTGTCCTCGCTTCTGCCGGGGGATGGCGACTGGCCCGCGGCTGCCGCCACCGGCCTGCCGGCCTGGTTCGGACGCCGCATCGACGCTTCGCCCGCGCTGGCCGAAGCCGTCGGCTGGCTCCGCATCGTGCTTCCGGCCGATTTCGCGATCCGCGCGGCCAGCCTTCGCCAGGTCGATCTGAAGGGATGCGAAGCAGCGGACCCGGCGCGGTTCGCGGTCGTGGTCAGCGAGGCCGTCAGCGGCTATTACATCGATCCGGCTGTGCTGAGCGTGGTCGAGGCGAAGACCGGATTCCCGGCGCGACCGCCGCAGCCGATGGGACACCGCCTCGAGCCGTTCGACTTTTCGATCCTGGAGGGGCGGAAGCGCTCCGCATCGGACAGATAGGGGAACTCAAAGCATGTCAAACGCCGGTTGGTACGAAGACGCGATTATCATCGACGGCCTCAACGCGTCGAGTAACGGGCCGAACGTCTTCGACCTGATGCGGAAGGGCGGATTGACGGCGGTGCACGTCACCCATGTCAGCCCTTATGCCCGCCTTCCGGACACGATGAAGAGCCTGGCCTTGTGGAAGAAGTGGTTCCGCGACCACTCCGAGAAGATCTTCCAGGTCTACACGACCGCCGACATCCACCGCGCCAAGAAGGAAGGCCGGCTCGGCGTCATCATCGGCTGGCAGGACTGCACCGGCATTGACGACCATCTCTACAACATCGCGCTCTATGCCGAGATGGGCATCCGCTTCATCCAGATGACCTACAACACGGCGAACGGCATCGGCACCGGCTGCTATGACTCGTTTGATGCGGGCCTGACCGACTTCGGCTGCGAGGTGGTCGAGGAGCTGAATCGCTGTGGCATCGCCGTCGACTTGAGCCACTGCAGCAGCAAGACCGCGTCGGACGCAATCAGGGTCGCCAAGAAGCCGGTCTGCTACACCCATATCGCGCCGACCGGGCTCTGCGACGTGCCGCGCAACAAGTCGGACGAGGACATCCGCCTGATGGCGCAGAACGGCGCCGGCTATGTCGGCGTCAGCTTGCATCCCTTCCTGCTGGCGAAGAGCAACGACTCCGAGCTCGATGACTACATCGACTGCATCGAATACGTGAACAACCTCGTCGGCGAGGACCTGGTCGGCATCGGCACCGACTTCTTCGAAGGCGTCGACATGGCGAAGTTCGCGCAGACCATGACCCGCCGCGACAAGTACCACGCGCGTGTCATCGGCCCGCCGATCCCCAACACGCTGCGCTACCCCTCGGAGATGCCGAGCATCGCCACGCTCCGCAACATCGTCCCGGCGCTCGAGCGGCGGAAGTGGTCGGAGAAGCGGATCCGGAAGCTGCTCGGCGAGAACTTCCTCGCTTATCTCGGGCGAGTCTGGGCGGCGTAGCGGACCTCCGGCGCCGCCAAGCCCAAACACCAAGGGCGCAAAGGCCGAAAAGCCTTTGCGCCCTTTGGTTTTGCGGTCAGCCCTCCCCCGCCTTCGGCGGGAGAGGGGATACGAGGGAAGCCTACTTCCACTTCATCAGGTAGAGCCGGCTCACCTCGTCGATCGACGGGGTGAAGTCCAGGTTCTTGTTCATCGCATAGGTCACGACGTCGGTGGTCAGCGGCACCATGTAGGCCTGCTCGGTGATGCGCTGATAGGCGATCTGGTAGAGCCGGCGGCGCTTCTCCTG
>CAXNIC010000022.1:0-25251 GCA_964201945.1 Alphaproteobacteria bacterium | reverse complement strand
GACATCATCGGCGCCGACTTCGTGCGCGACATCGAGGCCGGCGAAGTGGTGCTGATCGACGAAGCGGGGGTGCACAGCCACCACCCGTTCCGCGAAAAGGACAAGCGCTTCTGCATCTTCGAGTACATCTACTTCGCCCGGCCCGACAGTGTCGTCGAGGGCATGAGCGTCTACGAGGCGCGAAAGCGCATCGGCGCCGAGCTCGCGCGCGAGAGCCATGTCGATGCCGACCTCGTCATCCCGGTGCCGGACTCCGGCGTGCCCGCGGCGATCGGCTATGCGGCCGAGAGCGGCATCCCCTTCGAGCTCGGCATCATCCGTAACCACTATGTCGGCCGCACCTTCATCGAGCCGACCGACACCATCCGCCATCTCGGCGTGAAGCTGAAGCACAACGCCAACCGCGCCCAGATCGAGGGCAAGCGCGTCATCCTGGTCGACGACTCGATCGTCCGCGGCACCACCTCGATGAAGATCATCCAGATGGTCCGCGCCGCCGGCGCCAAGGAAGTGCATTTCCGCATCGCCAGCCCGCCGACCACGCATTCCTGCTTCTACGGCGTCGACACGCCCGAACGCTCGAAGCTGCTGGCCGCCCAGATGGACGTGAAGGCGATGGCCGAGTACATCGGCGCTGACACGCTGGCCTTCGTCACCATCGACGGGCTTTACCGCGCCGTCGGCGTGGCCAAGCGCGACGCCAAGAACCCGGCCTATTGCGATGCCTGCTTCACCGGCGACTACCCGATCCCGCTGGTCGACCAGCTCGAGGGCGGTCAGACCCGCCAGCTCTCGCTCCTGACCGAGACCGTCTAGCGCGGCATCGTCGCCTGAGTTTCCTGAAGCCTCACGCTTCGACGCGGCGCAGAAGACTGCGCCTTTGCTCAGCATGAGGTAATCTTGATGGCACGAAGAACAGACCTCATGCTGAGCCTGTCGAAGCACGCCCCCCGCCTCCCCCACCTTCCTCTTATCTGGAAATCCCCATGCGCCTGAAAGACCGGATCGCGCTCGTCACCGGTGCGTCCCGCGGCATCGGCCGTGCCGTCGCCGAACGCTTCGCCAAAGAGGGCGCCCATGTCGTGGCGACCGCCCGCACTGTCGGCGGCCTCGAGGAGCTGGACGACGCGATCAAGAAGGCCGGCGGCACCGCGACCCTGGTGCCGCTCGACCTCGCCAAGCCCAACGGCATCGAGGAACTGGGCCAGGCGATCTTCGACCGCTTCAAGCGCCTCGACGTGCTGGTCGCCAATGCCGCCCTCGCCGCGCCGCTCGGGCCGGTCTCCCAGCTCGCGCCCAAGGCGTGGGAGGAGTCGGTCGTCCTCAACATGACGTCGACCTGGCGGCTGATCCGCTCGATGGAACCCTTGCTGAAGGTCTCCCCGGCCGGCCGTGCCATCTTCGTGACTTCGGGTGTCACCAAGATGATCCCGGCTTATTTCGGCGCCTATACCGCGACCAAGGCCGGCATGGAGGCGCTGGTCTACACGTGGTGCAAGGAGATCGAGAAGACCAACATCAAGGCCAACCTGCTCTCCCCCGGCGCCGTCCGCACGCAAATGCGGGCTGGCGCCTTCCCGGGCGAGGATCCGGCCACGGTGACCCCGCCCGAGGCGATCGCCGGCGTCTTCGTGGACCTGGCCGAGGCCGCCTGCGAGCGCCACGGCGAGTGGATCAAAGCGCAGAAGTAGGGGCCGGAACTCCAACCATTCCAAACTGTTGTCCTGGGGCGGGGGGAGCCTAGGACAGCAGGAGCCGCATATGGCTTTCTCGACCCTTCCCGGCCCCGCCGGTCACCTTCATGTCGATGACGGCGGCCAGGGTGGCACGCCCGTCGTCTTTCTCCACGCCTTCTCCGGCAACACCGTCCACTGGACAGCGCAGCTGGCGCATCTCCGGCCCCAGCGCCGGGCGGTGGCCCTCGACCTTCGCGGCCACGGCCGGTCCGAGATGCCGAAGGATCTCGGCAAGTACACGATCGAGAACCTGGCCGGCGACGTTGCCGCCGTCGCCAACACGCTCGGCCTCGAGCGCTTCGTCCTGGTCGGCCACAGCATCGGTGCCGCCGTCGCCATCGCCTTCGCCGGCGTGCACCCGAACCGCGTCGCGGGCCTGGTTCTTGTCGGTGCGCCGGCCAAGGTGCCGGACGAGCAGGCGCAGCAGGTCCTCTCGGCGATGGCGGCCGACTACGACGGGACCATGCGGCCCTACTGGGACAAGCTCATGGTGGGCACCCAGCCGAAGGTGCGGCGCGTGCTGATCCGCGAGATGCAGGCGGTGCCGAAGGAGATCGGTCTCGCTTTGATCAAGGCGACCTTCGACTTCGAGCCGGTGTCCGGGCTGATGGCCTATCCCGGGCCGAAACTCGCGATCACCACCGACCACAACGACCAGCCCTTCGACCTGCACAAGCTGGCACCCACCCTGCCGCACCGTCGCATCGCCGGCACCAGCCACTGGCCGCACATGGACAAGCCGGCCGAGTTCAACGCGATCCTCGACGGCTTCCTCGCCACGATCGCCTCCGGCGCCGACGGGCAACCCCAACACCGGGCGGCGGAATAGCGGCCAGCCGGCGGGGTCGCCTTCGGCCGGCGATCTCGACTAGCATCCTCCCCGATCAGGGGAGGACCGCTTATGACAGCCGCCAAGCCGACCGCGACGCTCGTGCCCTATCTGCCGGTGCGCCAGGAATGGCTCGACCGGCGGATAGAGGACGCCCTCGATCCGGCCCTCCCGATCGTCGATCCTCACCATCATCTGTGGGACCGGCCGGGCTGGCGCTACCTGCTGCCGGATCTGTTGGAGGATCTGACCAGCGGCCACAACATCGTCTCCACCGTCTATCTCCAGGCCCGCTCCATGCACCGCGCCGGCGGGGCGGAGGAGCTGCGGCCGGTGGGCGAGACCGAGTTCGTCAACGGCGTCGCCGCGATGAGCGCCAGCGGCACCTACGGCTCAACCCGCATCTGCGAAGGCATCGTCGGCTATGCCGACCTCCGCCTCGGCACCGAGGTCCGCCGCGTGCTGGAAGCCCATGCCCGGATCACCGACCGCTTTCGCGGCATCCGCCACATCTCGGCCTGGGACGATTTCCATGGCCTCCGCAACCCGGCCTTCGAGATGCCGCCCGGCCTGATGGGAACACGCGGATTCCGCGAGGGCTTCTCCGTGCTGGCGCCGATGGGCCTCAGCTTCGATGCCTGGCTCTACCATCCCCAGATCGACGACCTCACGGCGCTTGCCCGCGCCTTCCCGGCAACGCAGATCGTCATCAACCACGCCGGCGGACCGCTCGGCATCGGGCCTTATGCCGGCCGCCGCGACGAGATCTTCAAGACCTGGTCGGCCGCCATCCGCGGCCTCGCCGCGTGCCCTAACGTCCATGCGAAGCTGGGCGGCCTCGGCATGAAGCTCAACGGCTTCGGCTTCGAGGACAAGGCGGAGCCGCCCTCCTCCGACGAGCTGGCCCTGGCATGGAAGCCCTATGTCGAGACCTGCATCGAGGCGTTCGGCGCCGCGCGCTGCATGTTCGAGAGCAACTTCCCGGTCGACAAGGGCTCCTACAGCTACCCGGTGTTCTGGAACGCCTGCAAGAAGCTGGCGAAGGGCGCCAGCGCCGCGGAGAAGGCCGATCTCTTCGCCGGCACCGCGGCACGCTTCTACCGGCTGACTCCGCCGGGATGAGCCGCGCCAACACCTAAACGGCCCGGTCTTACCGTGGCGGCGTCACGGTGCTAGCGTGTCGTCGAAGAAACACGCCCCGACTGGAATCCCATCCCACCGACCTGAACGAGGATTTCCGATGCGCAACGCCCTTCGCCCCTTCGCCGCCGCGCTCCTGCTCTCATCCGTCCTCGCCGCCGCCCCCGCAGCACTGGCACAGACCGCCGGCGGGTCGGTGATCCGCTACGTGCCCCAGGGCGACCTTCGCGTCCTCGACCCGATCTGGACCACGGGCACCGTGACCCAGGTGTTCGGCTCGATGATCTACGACACGCTGTTCGCCCGCGACGGCAAGCTCGAGGTCCAGCCGCAGATGGCGGAGACCTGGTCGGTCTCCCAGGACGGCCTCACCTACCGTTTCACCATGCGCCCGGGCCTCACCTTCCATGACGGCTCGCCGGTGACATCCAAGGACGTGATCCCGTCGCTGGAGCGCTGGGGCAAGCGCGACATCATGGGCCAGAGGCTGTTCCAGTCGGTGGCCAAGCTCGAGGCGGTCGACGACCGCACCTTCACGCTGGTGCTGAAGGAGCCCTACGGCCTGGTGATCTCCTCGCTCGGGCGCATCGGCGGCCTGATCCCGGCAGTCATGACCGAGCGGATGGCGAAGACCGATGCCGGCACCCAGGTGCCCGAGCACATCGGCTCCGGGCCCTTCACCTACGATCCGAAGGAGTGGGTCCCGGGATCGAAGATCGTGCTGCGCAAGAACGCGAAATACGTCTCGCGCGCCGAGCCGTCGGACTGGTCGGCCGGCAACAAGACCGTCCATGTCGACCGCGTCGAATGGCTCTACATCCCCGACCCCTCGACCGCGGCGAACGCGCTGGTCGCGAACGAGGTCGACATGATCGAGACGCCGACCCACGACATGATCCCGCTGCTGAAACGCAACGCCGGCGTCACCATCCAGCGCGGCGATCCGCTCGGCAATGTCGGCACGCTCCGGCCCAACCACCTCTATCCGCCGTTCAACAACGTGAAGGCGCGCCAGGCGCTGGGCTACCTGCTGGAGCAGGAGGATTATCTCCGCGCTTCGGTCTCCAGCGACCCCAACGACTGGAAGGTCTGCTGGTCGCTGTTCGTCTGCGGTTCGCCCAACGACACCGCCGCCGGCTCCGAGGTGTACACGACGGGCACGCGTGCAGAGCGCGACGCCAAGGCGAAGAAGCTGTTCGAGGAGGCCGGATACAAGGGCGAGCCGATCGTCATCCTGCAGGCGACCGACTTCCCGATCTTCAGCGCCGCCTCGCTGGTGCTCGCCGACTCCCTGAAGCGCATCGGCGTCAAGGTCGACGTGCAGCCGACCGACTGGAACTCCGTCCTCACCCGCCGCGCCGTGCGCAAGCCGCCGGCCGAGGGCGGATGGAACATCTTCTTCACCTCGGGCGCCGGCGTCTCCGGCGGCGATCCCTTCACCAATCCGGCCTCCACCGCCTGCGACAAGGCGTGGTTCGGCTGGCCCTGCGATGCCGAGATCGAGCGGCTGCGCGACGCCTGGACGCGGGAGGTCGATCCCAAGAAGCAGCGCGAGGTGCTGGAGACGGTCCACCGCAAGCTCTACGAGCACGGCACCTGGTACACCTACGGACAGTGGTTCACGCAGATCGCCTTCCGCTCGAACCTGTCCGGCGTGCACAACTCGTCGGTCCGTTATTTCTGGAACGTCAAGAAGAGCTGAGGCGCTGCCTTATGACGACGGTCAATGCGACGGCGAATGGCGGCATGGGCGGCGGCAAGACCCGCATCGGCTGCGACATCGACTTCGAGGCCGACGGCAAGCAGGTGAGCTGGCTCAAGCTGCCGTTCTCCGTCCATCGCTCCGCCTATGGCCACATCGCGATCCCGATCGCGATGGTCAAGAACGGCAAGGGTCCGACGCTGCTGGCCATGTCCGGCAATCATGGCGATGAGTACGAGGGTCAGGTCGCCACTACCAAGCTGATCCGCGAACTCGAGGCGAAGGACATCAAGGGTCGCGTCATCATCCTGCCGGCCGCGAACTTCCCAGCGGCAATGGCCGGCATGCGAACCTCGCCGATCGACCAGGGCAACCTCAACCGCACCTTCCCCGGCGATCCGGACGGGACGCCCACCTGGATGATCTCGCACTTCATCGAGACCGAGCTGGTGTCGCGCGCGGACGTCATCCTCGATTTGCATTCCGGCGGATCGAGTCTGCTCTACATTCCAAGCGCGCTGGTCGCCGTCAGCCCGGACAAGACACGAACTGCGAAACTGATCGAGCTGGTCGAGGCCTTCGGCGCGCCCGTCGGCTACGTCAATGTCGGCGGCGGCGACCGCACATCGACGGGTGCTGCCGAGCGCGCCGGCAAGCTCCGCGTCGGCACAGAGCTCGGCGGTGCCGGCATGGTCGGCGTCGACGCGAAGCAGTTCGCCGAGGACGGCGTCCGCCGCGTCATGGAGCACATGGGCATCCTGCCGAAGAGCACGCTCACGACGAACAAGCCGAAGACCCGCGTAATGGATGTCGGCGGCGACGACTACTACTGCTACGCACCGGACGCCGGCCTGTTCGAGCCCTATGTCGATCTCGGCGCCATGGTGAAGAAGGGCCAGACCGCCGGTGTCGTGCAGTTCGTCGACAACCCGTTGCGGGAGCCCGTGCCCGCGGTCTTCGCCCGCGACGGCATGGTGCTCTGCAAACGCGTGCCCGGCCGCGTCGAGCGCGGCGATTGCCTGTTCCACCTGGCGACGGATCGGGCCTAGCCGCCTCACGCCATCCCAGACGGTTCCGTCTGGGTGATGTGCACGTCGTCGGGGCGGCTCAGGATCATGTCGGTCAGTTCGCGCTGGATCCTGGCGACGCCGGGATCCCCGAAGCGGTTGTCCATCTCGGTCGGATCGGCTGCGAGGTCGTAGAGTTCACCGGCGCCTGACTCCATCTCCAAGGTCAGCTTGTGCGTCGCGGTCCGCACCGTGCGGAGTTTGAGGGCGACGCCGCACCGCGCCGGATGCAAGTCCCATTCGTTGTAGGCGAAGTCCCGCGTCCCCTCGCCTTCGATCAGCGGGCGCAGCGAGCGCGAATGCAGGTCGCGGGACGGCGAGACACCGGCGTAGTCATGGAAGGTCGCCGGCAGGTCCAGCGTCGACACCGGGTCGCCGACCACCTTGCCGGCAGCAATGCCCGGTCCCCGCATGACGCAGCCGACGCGCAGCACGCCGTCGTAATGCATCGGCCCCTTCAGGATCAGGCCGTGGTCGCCGAGCCAGTCGCCATGATCGGAGGTGAAGACGACGATGGTGTCGTCCGCCAGGCCGAGATCGTCGAGCGACTGCAGGATGCGCCCGACATTGTGGTCGACCAGCGAGATCATGCCGTAGTAGTTCGCGATCATATGACGGAGCTGCTCGTCAGTCTGCGGCGGCACCCGCGACTGCTTCTGGCGGAAGGCGCGGAGCACCGGATCGGCCATCGCGGGAACTCCTTCCAGGCTTGCGCGGTGCCACCACGGCCGCCGGTCCAGGTCCAGCGTGCGATGCTGAGGCAGATCGACCTCGTCCGGCCGGTGCATCCAGCACCACGGATCGGGCGCATCGAAGGGGTGGTGCGGATCGGGGAACGAGGCCCAGGCGATGAAGCGCTGGTCGCGATTGTTCCGGAGGAACTCGATGGTGCGGTCGCCGACCCAGGTCGAGTTGTGGAAGGCCGTCGGCAGCGCCGAATTATGCGTCTGCGCCGCGCCGACGTCGGGCGGCAGCCGCCTCGCATAGAGCTCGTTCAGCCGCTCGCCGCGTCCGCCCTGATGATACCAGTGCTCGTAGTGCAACCCGGCCGGCGGCTCCTGCGGCAGGAAGGAATTATGGCCGGTGAGCACGATCTCGACATGCTCGAAGCCCATGTAGGGGCCGGTCCATTCCGGCCCGAAATTGACCGAGCTCAGACGGCACTCCGGCCGGCCGGTCGGCTGAAAGGTATGGACGGTGGAGAGATGCGCCTTGCCGATGAAGCCGGTCTTCCATCCGGCCTTGGCGAAGGTCCCGGCGAACCCGCCCGCGCCGACGCCCTCGTCGAGGTCGATGCCGTTGTCCCAGGCGCCATGAGTGCGCGGCAGGAGGCCGGTGAGGATCGAGGCGCGGGATGGCTGGCAGACAACGTTGGGGGTGATGCAGGCAGCGAACCGGGTCCCCTCCGCCGCCATCCGGTCGAGATGCGGCGTCTTCACCCGCCGGCCTTCGAAGCCGTAGCAGTCGCCGCGATGCTGATCGGAGGTGATGAGCAGGATATTCGGTCTGGTCATGGACGCGCGCATGTCAGGCGGAGGAAGGGTTCATTGGGCTGACCAGGGAACCTGGAGGCAAGTGCCAACGTCGCTGAACGGACTGGCCTTTCCGGACGGCTCCCAGTGATCGGACTATAAATAAGAATAATTTTAGGAAATTTTTGTTAATACATTCTTTACTTTCTCCCCATAGCGTCGTGGGTAGGGCATCGCACGTAGCGACCGCGTATCCTGTTGTTACTCGGATCTTCTGACGAAACGGACGAGCGCTTCCCTCGCCAACCCTGCCGCATGATATCGCCTGCCCAGCCCTCCATTCGCACGCGCCCGCGCACGCTCCAGTTCTGGCTGCGCTGGCTGGTGATCGCCTGCATCGTGCCGGCGGCGCTGATGGCGGGGTTCCTGATCCTCGAATCCTACCGGCGCGAGCGCGCCAGCGCCGAGCGCGACATGGTCGCCACCGCCCGCGCGCTGATGCAGACGGTCGACGCCGACATCAACGGCGTCCACTCGGTCCTGCAGGTGCTGGCCGCATCGACCCTACTCCGCTCCGGCAACCTTGCGGCCTTCTACACCGAAGCGCAGACGCTGCTGCCGAGCCAGGTCGGCAGCAACATCGTCGTCCACGACCCCACCGGCCAGCAGCTGATCAACACCATCCGCCCCTTCGGCGCAGCGCTGCCGCGCGAGGCCAACAACCCGATGATCGCCCGCGCGCTCGAGACCGGGAAGCCCGTGGTCTCCGACCTGTTCGTCGGGCCGGCGACCGGCCGGCTGGTCCTTGGCAACACTGTGCCGGTCATCATCGAGGGCCAGGCCCGGTATCTCGTCGGCATGGGCATGTTCTCCGACCGCCTGACCGAAGTGCTTCGGCGCCAGAACATCCCACCCGGCTGGATCGTCTCCATTCTCGATCGCCAGGGAACGATCGGCGCCCGCACCGAGAACCCTGACCAGTTCGTCGGCAAGAAGGCGATGCCGGAGCTCATGCAGCGAGCCGCCGCCGCCGCGGAGGGCACCTACGAGGTCGTCTCGCCGGAGGGAGTCTCCTTCTTCGGCGGATTCAGCCGGTCGCCCCGCACCGGATGGACGATCGCCTTCGAGGTCCCGACGAGCGTGGTGACGACCAGCCTGCAGCAGGCGCTGATCGTCAATGTCGTGCTGTCGACTTTGGTACTGATGGTGGGCGTTGTGCTGGCTCACGCCATCGGCGGACGCGTGACGCGTTCGCTGCAGGCGCTTGCCGCGCCGGCGCTTGCACTCGGCTCGCGCGAGAGGGTCGAGATTCCTGCAGTCGAGATCAAGGAGGTGAATGAGCTGGGACAGGCGCTCGCGAAAGCCGCAGAGCTCATCGATACGCGCGCGGGAGCGCGACCTCGCCGAACTGAGCGAACGCCGCATGCTCATCGAGAAGCAGGCTGCCGACGACGCCAACCGCGCCAAGTCGGAATTCCTGGCGCTGATGAGCCACGAGCTCCGGACCCCGATGAACGGGATCCTCGGCTTCGCCCAGCTTTTGGACGGATCCTATTACGGCACGCTCAGCGCCAAGCAGAAGGAGTTCGTCGGGCACATCCTCGGCGGCGGTCACCACCTGCTCGACCTCATCAACGACGTCCTCGACCTCAGCAAGGTCGATGCCGGCAAGCTGAGCGTCTCGATCGAACGCGTCGATCTCGGTCCGCTGATGAAGTCCGTCATGGCGACGTTGGCCCAATCGGCGGAGAAGACGGGCATCATCCTCAATCCCGGCGATTTCGGCCTCGGACTGCCGAAGATCCTCGCCGACCGGGTCCGGCTCGCCCAGGTGCTGATCAATCTCGGCTCGAACGCCATCAAGTACAACCGGGCGGGCGGCACCGTCACCTTCTCCTACGAGCTGAAGGGCGACCACAAGGTCCGCATCGCGGTCACCGATACCGGCGACGGGATCCCCGAAAGCCGGCAGGCCGAGCTGTTCCAGCCGTTCAACCGCCTCGGCGCCGAGCACAAGGCGATCGAAGGAACCGGCATCGGCCTCGCCCTCAGCCGGCGCCTGATCGAGCTCATGGGCGGAACCATCGGCTTCTCAAGCACGCCTGCGAAAGGCAGCCGCTTCTGGGTCGACGTGCCCGTCCATGTCGGCTCGAGCCGGGAAGCCGAAGCCGCTCCGCTCCGGCGCGGCCTCACCACGCACAAGTCCGGCTTCTCGGTCCTCTATGTCGAGGACAATCCCGCGAACCTCGCGCTCGTGCGCAACATCCTGGCCACGCTTCAGGACGTGAGGCTGATCGAGGCGGTCGACGGCGAGACCGGCCTCGCGCTGGCGACGCAGCAGCGGCCCGACCTGATCGTTCTCGATGTCGATCTGCCCGACCTCGACGGCTACGAGGTCCTCCGGCGGATCAGAGGAATACCCGAGCTGGCGGCGACGCCCGTCCTTGCTCTCAGCGCCAGCGCGCTCAGCAGCGACATTGGCCGCGGGCGCGAGGCCGGCTTCGCCGCCTACCTGACCAAGCCGGTCGACGTCGACAAGTTCTTCGACGCCATCGACGCCGCGTTGCCCTAGAGGCGCTCGCCGAAGGTCCGGAGATACTTCATTCCGGTGTCGCACATGAGGGTGACCACGGTCGCCTCCGGCCCAAGCTTCTCGGCCAGCCGGAGAGCGGCGACGACATTGGCACCCGTCGAGGTGCCGGCGAACAGGCCCTCCTCCCGCGCCAACCGGAGCGCCATCGCCATCGCCTCCTCGGTCGAGACCGGCTCGATCCCGTCGGCGATGCCCTCCTGCCAGAGCGGCACGACATAGCCGGCTCCGACTCCGTCGATCTTGTGGGCGCCTGAGGGGCCGCCCGACAGGACCGCGGACTCCGACGGCTCGACCGCGACGATCTTCACGCGGCCGCCGTGACGTCGCAGCCCCTCCGCCGTCCCGCGAAGCGAGGCCGCGGTGCCGACGCTCTGGACGAAGCCGTCGATCCGCCCGCCGGTCTGGGTCCAGATCTCGTCCGCCAGCTTTTGATATGCGGCGACCTGGTCATGGTTCTTCATCTGGTCGGTCCAGAAGCTTCCGGTCTCGACGGCGATGACGCGGGCGGTCTCGATCATGTCCTGGGTCAGCTTCTTCGTCATGCGGCCGCTCTCGCTCGGCACGATCCGGAGCTTCGCCCCCAGAATACGCATGTGATCGAGCTTCTCCCTGGCGAAGGCGTCCGAGGTGACGATGTGCAGCGGATAGCCCTTCACCGCGCAGACCAGCGACAGCGACACCCCGGTGCTCCCGCCGGTGTATTCGACGACCGAGCCGCCCGGCTTGAGGCGACCGTCCGCCTCCGCCGCCTCGATCATCGCCAGCGCCATCCGGTCCTTCATGCTTCCGGTCGGGTTCTCGCTCTCGAGCTTCAGCAGCACACGGGCTCCGGTCTTCGGCGCAACGTTGCGCAAAGCCAGCAGAGAGGTGTTGCCGATGCGATCGAGGATGGTCCGAGGCTGCTCGCCCATGAGACGGATCTCCCTGTCTGGCGTCTGGGCCAAGCACTTAGGCCCCGGGCGCCGGCTTGTCAGGTCCGGAATCCGGACCGCCTGCGTCGACCGCTCCATGCTAGGGTTTCGACATGACGGGCTACGGTCAATTCTGTTCGGTGGCGCGCGCGCATGAAGCGCTGGGCGGACGCTGGACGCTGCTGGTCGTGCGTGAGCTCCTCTGCGGCAGCCGGCGCTTCAATGACATCAGGCGCGGCATCCCGCGGATCTCGCGCACGATGCTCTCCGAGCGGCTGCAGGCGCTGGTCGCGGTTGGCGCCGTCGCCCGCAGCGAAGGCCCACATGGTCCCGAATACGCGCTGACCGAGGCCGGGTCGGAATTGATGGCGCTGGTGGGTGCGCTCGCGACCTGGGGGCAGCGATGGCTGCCGCGGCACGCCGAGGACGAGGATCTCGACCTGGAGCCCCTGCTCGTCGACATGCAGCGACGCGTCCGCTTCGACGCCCTGCCTGAAGATCCGCTGGTCATCCGCTTCGAAGTCGACGGACGCCGTCAGCCGCACTTCATGCTGCTTAAGACCTCGGAGGCTTCGCTTTGCACGCAGAACCCCGGCTTCCCCGAGCCGCTCTGCGTCCGCTCGCGGCTGCCGGCGCTGGTCGCCTGGTGGCGAGGCGACGTCGGCTTCGCCGCGGCGCAGAAAATGGGCTTGGCGATCGAGGGGCCGAAGCCCCTCGCCCGCGCCTTTCCCGGCTGGTTCGACCGCTACCTGTTCGCCGAGATCGGCTCAGCCCGCACTGTCGTTGCCTGAGAGCAGCGGCGTGATCCGTCGGACGGCGACGCGGCGGTTCTCGCGGGAGGCGCCGGTGGTCGCGACCTTGAGGAACTCCTCGCCATAGCCCTGGGTCGTCAGGTTCTCTGCCGGGACGCCGTAGCGCTCGGAGAGCACGAGGGCGACGGACTCGGCGCGCCGGTCGGACAGCGAGAGGTTGTCGATGTCCGGCCCGACCGCATCGGTGTGGCCTTCGATCATGAACACCTCGGCGGGGTTGCGCTCGATCACCCGGCGCATGGCCTGGGCAATGCCTTCCAGCGCGGCGACCTGGTCGGGCAGAACCTCCCAGGACCCGGTCTCGAAGGTGATGGTGTCGATGTCGATGCGCCGCATGCGGTCGCGGACGCTGACGCTGTTGCGGATCTCATCCAGCGCATACGGCCGCTCGATATGCACGACCGGCGGAGCCTGCAGGGTCTCGATGATGATTGGTGCGGCCACCATCGCCGCCGCCACAATGTAGCGGTCGCGCGGGATGCGATGCTTCGGCGGGGCCAGGCGGACGAACGGACGCGCCCCGGCCGCCATGGGCCGGCGCGTGTTGTCGATGATCAGGACCTCGCGACCGCCGCCATCGACGCGGCTGCGGCGCATCAGGCGCTGGTTGTCATCGACGACGGTGACGATACGCGAGCCGTCGGGACGCACCACGGTGGTCACGGTCTCGCGGCCACGCTGCTGCACGGAGACGTCGCGGGCGTTGGAGCGCATGCGCTCGTTCTCGTCATAGCGGATGGTGTTCCGCCCGCCTTCGCGGGTGATGGTCCGCCCGGACTCGCGGATCACCGTGCGGCCGCCCTCCTGCGACTGCCGCCGGCTGCCGCGGATGTCCTCCATGCGGCGGGCATTCGCATCGGTCGCCGGGACGGGCGTAGCGGTGACGGCCGGGGCAGCGGCTGCGGGTGGCGGCGGAGTCGGCGCTGCGGCGACGGCAGGCCGGGAGGGTGAAGGGCTCGCAGCAGCGGGCGCGGGAGGCGGCGGCGCTGCAGCGGCGGCGGCTGGAGCGGGCGGAGCCGGCTCTCCCGGGCGGCGCGTGAAGGTGCGGGTACCCGGCGGCTGCGTCGGAGCCGGCGGTGCCGCAGCGGTCGGAGGCGTGGGTGCCGCGGACGCCGCGGCGGGCGGCTGCGGTACGGGCGCAGTCGGAGGCGTCGGTGGGACCGTGGCCGGTGCCTGCGCCTGGCTCGGCTGCCCTGGCATCGGACCGCGGCCGCGCTCGAAGCGCTGCAGCGGCGGCGTCTGAGGAGCGGCATTCGCAGCCGGAGCGGGCTGGGCGGCCGGCGCCCCCGGCGGGGTGGTCGCTACCGCCGGCGGGTTCGCCGGGGCATCCGGGCGCGTATCGGAACGCCGGTCGCGGCGATCGCCGCGCCTGCGATCACGCTCCCGGATCTCGTCCGGGGTCGCCGAAGGGGCCGGTGCGATACCGGGCAAGGCCTGACCCGGCTGGGCCTGGGTCTGCGCCAGCTGGGCGCGCGGCGGTTCCGCCGCGGCAGCCGCGCTCACCGCCAACGGAATCAAACCCGCGAGCAGAACCGACTTGAACCTGATCATGTTTCCAACCCTTCGGTCACCCGGAGCGCGAAGCTCCGACGGGAACGCCGGAACGGCATCCGTCCCCGACCTAACCGCCGGGCGAGCGCATCGTTCCCCTCGCCCGGACGACTACCGGAGAGTCGAGGGCTCGGGCGTCCGCCGCGTCGGGCTCTCGGGCATCTCCAGGGTGTTGGCCGACGGCTTGGGCGGTGAGGACGGCGCCGGAACCGGAACCGCTTGCGCCTGGCTTGGCTGCTGGTTCTGGGCCGGAGTGATCACTGGCTGACTGTCGGCTTGCCCGGCAACCGCCGGCGCGTCCGCGGCCGAGCCGGTGACGGCGCCCGGCTGCTGCCCGGGCGGCGGCGGCGTCTTGGATCCTTCCGCCGCCTGGGGAACGACGCCGCCGGTCTGCGCCTGCGCCAGAGGTATCGTGAGCGCCAGCGCGGCAAGCGCGCTCGCGAGCAAAAGCGGTTTGAGCTTGTTCATGTTCGCCACCTCCGGTCGCTGGTAGAGGGTGCCTTCTCGACCGTTTAATTAATTCCGCCGGGAACCGATCGTTCCTCGTGTCGGCGGCGACCCGCCGCCGCACCTCGCGGGCTGTGCTAGACAGTCGGTCACCCCGAGAGGAGAGAAATGACCATGGCTGCAGGCACGAACTGGACCGGCGTCACCGAGACCATCGCCCGCGCGGAGGCGACCGGCGCCACCATCGGCTTTGCCGCGATCTCGCCGTCCGGCGACCGGTTCGCCCATAACGGCGACCGCCGCTTCGTTGCCGCCAGCACGGTCAAGATCTCGATCATGATCGAGCTGTTCCGCAAGATCGACGCCGGGAAGCTGTCGCTGGACCAGCGCCACAAGCTCCTGCCCGCAGACAAGTCGACCGGCGGCGGCGTCATCCTGCATCTTCACGACGGCATCGAGTTCACGCTGGGCGACCTCGTCTATCTGATGATGAGCATCAGCGACAACACCGCGACCAACGTGCTGATCGACTACACCGGCATGGCCGAGGTGAATGCGGCGATGCGGAGCCTCGGCATGGCGAACTCGGTGCTGGGCCGGAAGATGCGCGGCCGCCCGGTGCTGGCGGACGAGCAGGAGAACTGGGCCGTTCCCAACGAATACGCCATCGCCATCGAGGCGCTTCTCGGCAACCGCGCCGCCTCCGCCTCCTCTTGCGCCGAGATGATCGCGCTCCTGGAGAAGCAGCAGAACGACCGCCGCATCGCCCGTCACCTGCCGAAGAAGGACGGTCCGCGCTGGGGCACCAAGACCGGGTCGCTGCCGGGCGTCGTCAACGACGTGGGATTCATCATGACCGCGAAGGGTCCGCTGGTCCTCAGCATCTACTGCGAGAAGCCGGTCGATCCGCTGACCGGCGAGCAGATCATCGGCGACATCGCCAAGGCCGCCCTGACCGCCGCGGGATAGCACCACTTGCGATTGCGGGGGCAGCGTCGCAGGCTGTGCCGTGGCGCCGCGCGCCGCGCCCGCTCGAGGCGTTCGAGCCGATCAGACAAGGGGGACGAGCCATGAAGAAGTATGGCGCTGAATTCCTCGGAACGTTCTGGCTGGTTCTCGGCGGCTGCGGCAGCGCCGTGCTTGCCGCCGCTTTCCCCGGCGTCGGCATCGGCCTGCATGGCGTGTCGATCGCCTTCGGCCTCACGGTGCTGACGATGGCCTTCGCGATCGGGCACATCTCCGGCTGCCATTTGAACCCCGCCGTCTCGATCGGCCTCTGCGTCGGCGGACGCTTTCCGGCCCGCGAGCTTCCGCCCTACATCGTGGCACAGGTGCTGGGAGCGATCGCCGCCGGCGCGATCCTCTACGTGATCGCCAGCGGCGCGCCGGGCTTCGATGTGTCGAAGGGTTTCGCCTCGAACGGCTACGGAGCGCATTCTCCCGGCGGATACTCCCTGGCGGCGGCGGCGGTCTGCGAGATCGTCATGACCGCCTTCTTCCTGTTCGTGATCATGGGCTCGACCGATAAGCGTGCCCCTGCCGGCTTCGCGCCGATCGCTATCGGGCTCACCCTCGCCCTGATCCATCTCGTCAGCATCCCGGTGACCAACACGTCGGTGAACCCCGCGCGCAGCACCGGCGTCGCGGTGTTCGTCGGCGACTGGGCGGTGGCTCAGCTCTGGCTCTTCTGGATCGCGCCGATCGTCGGCGCCGCGCTGGGCGCGTTCACCTACCGGGCCGTCGCCGACGAAGACTGATCCGGCGGCGCACGAACCTCCTTGATGGGGGGCTCCATCCTCCGCACGATGGCATCCGTCCATCGTTGATAAGGGGAAACCGATGCTCGACCTGGTGATCAAGGGCGGCCGCGTCGTCGACGGGACCGGCGCGCCGTGGTTCCGGGCGGATGTCGGCATCGAGGGCGACCGCATCGCCGCGGTCGGGCGCCTCGACGGCATCGCTGCGAAGCGGACGGTCGACGCCAAGGACCGGCTGGTCACGCCCGGCCTGATCGACGCCCACACCCATTCCGACCTGACGATCGCGATCGAACCCCGCGCGTCGTCGGCGGTGACCCAGGGCGTCACCACCCAGGTCGCCGGCAATTGCGGGGTCTCGGCGGCGCCGACCATCGACGGCAAGCCCTATTACGGCCCGCTCGACCCGACGCTGACCGACGGGCTCGGCTGCGACTGGACCGGTTTCGCCGGGTATTTCGAGCGCCTCGAGCGCCAGGGCGTCGCCACCAACGTCGCCAGCTTCGTCGGCCACGGCAATGTCCGCGCCTCGGCCATGGGCTATGACGACCGCGCGCCGACTGACGCCGAGATGACGCGGATGGAGGAGCTGACCGAGGAGGCGATGCGGGACGGCGCCATCGGCATGACCACGGGCTTGGCATACATCCCCGGCAGCTATGCGAAGTCCGAGGAGATCGTGCGGCTCGCCCGCGTCGTCGCCCGGCACGGCGGCCTCTATGCCTCGCATATCCGCAACCAGACCGAGAGCATCGTCGCCTCGGTCCGCGAATGCCTCGACGTCGGCCGCCAGGCCGGCATCCCCGCCCATGTCTCGCATATGCAGCCCGGCGCACCGCGGCTCGGCTGCGCGCACGAGCTGCTGGCGCTGATCGACGACGAGCGCCGGAGCGGTCTCGACGCGAGCTGCGATGCGATCCCCTACACCATCGGCTCGACCACCCTGAAGTCGCTGCTGCCGCCCTGGGCCTGCGACGGCGGCGACGCGGCGATGATCCAGCGCCTCAAGGACCCGGCGACGCGGAAACGCATCATCGACGACACCAACACCCATGGCGCCGAGTCCGGCGGCAGCCGCAAGCGCACGCTCTGCAAGAACGGCGACTGGCACAAGATCTGGCTCGCCAGCGGCACCCGCAACGCCAACCTGGTCGGCCAGGACTTCCGCACCATCGCCAAGGCCCGCGGCCAGGATCCGTATGACGCGCTCCTCGACATCCTGATCGAGGAGGAAGGCAAGCCCTGGATGCTGGCCGAGGACGTCTCGGAGGAGGACTTCCTCGACATCGCCCGCCATGCGGTCGGCGGCGTCGTCTCCGACGGCTTCTCGCTCCACCCGGAAGGCCCCCTCTCCCGCGGCCGCCACCACCCCCGCTCCTACGGCGCCTTCGCCCGATTCCTCCGCCGCTTCGTCCGCGAGGACGGCAAGCTCTCCTGGGAGCAGGCGATCCACAAGCTGACCGGGCATCCGGCCAGCCGCTTCCGGCTGTCCGGCCGCGGCGTGATTTCGCCCGGCACCTTCGCCGACATCTGCGTCATCGATCCGGAGCGGGTGGCCGAAACCAACGATTTCGGCGATCCCTACCGCTATGCCCGCGGCATCGACTGGGTGGTCGCCAACGGCCAGGTGACGCTGGAGCAGGGCGCGGCGACCGGTGCGCTTCCCGGGCGGGTCCTGCGCTTCCGGCAGGGGGCCGCGTAGGCGGATACCAGAGCCGGCAATTTTGCTAAATTGCCGGCGGTATCCCCGCCCCGGAGCTCCTCAATGGCCGCTGATGGCCAGCAACCCGACGCCAGCGCCCTGATCGCCGACGCCCTGGACGGCATCGGCCAGGGCGTGCTGATCGTCGGTCCGGACGGCTGCATGGTGCGGGGCAACCGCCGCTTCCTCGAGCTCTACCGGGTCGACGAGGCGACGATCCGGCCGGGCATCCCCTTCGCCGAGCATCTCCGGATGATGGTCGAGCGCGGCAAGATCACCGGCAGCGATCCCGACAAGCAGATCGCCGAGCGCCTTGCCCATCTCGCCGGCCGCAAGGACTTCACGGCCGATCGCCGCCTCCCCAACGGCACCATGATCGCGCTGACCGGACACGCGCTGACAAATGGCGGCTATGCCTTCACCTTCACCGACGTCACCGAGCGCGCCGAAAAGCTTCAGAAGCGCGAACGCGACCTCGAGCGCACGGTCGAGGCGCTGCGGGCGAGCCAGCGCCGCCTTGCTCAGGATCAGTCGATCCTGCGCGCTACCCTCGACAACATGGCCCAGGGCATCCTGGTGGTGGATGCCGGCTTCGACGTGAAGGCGTTCAACGACCGCCTGCTCGACCTGTTCGGCATCGAGGCGGAGGTGCTGAGCAATCCCGAGGGATTCCGGCGCATGGTCCGCCACCTGGCCGAGCGCGGCGACTACGGCAAGCACGTGACGCCGGAACTCGCGCTCGAAACCTATGCCAGCGATGCGCGGCTGGAAGACCAGCGCATCTTCGAGCTGTACCTGCCGCTGGGCCGCGTGTTCGAGGTGCGCTCCTCGCCGCTTCCGGCCGGCGGCTTCGTCTCCACGTACACCGATATCACCCGGCGCTCGCGGGCCGAGCGGATGATGCGTCAGCGCGACGCCGTCGTCTCCGCCCTCAACGTCGCCGCCAATGCGATCTTGGGCTCCGACGACTGGCGGGGGCCGGTCGAAGCCTTGCTGGCGGCACTCGGCGAGATCACCGAGGCCAGCCGCGTCTACCTCGCCCGCGACACCCAGGACGCTGCCGGGAAGTACAAGCAGGAAGAGCTCTACCAGTGGCGGCAGCCGGGGATCAGCTCGTTCTGGGACAAGCCCGGCCTCACCACCATGAAGGTCAAGGACGACGCCTTCCAGGACTGGCGCGAGGCGCGCGCCCGCGGCGAGACGCTGCAGGTGATCGTCTCCGACCTCGAAGGTGAGAAGCGCGCCTGGCTCGAGCTCCAGGACATGAAGGCGCTGGTCAGGCTGCCGGTGTTCGTCTCCGGCAAGTGGTGGGGGACCATCGGCTTCGACGACTGCGTCGAGGAACGGATCTGGTCGGATGCCGAGATCGAGGCGCTGCGCGCGGCCGCCGGCCTGATCGGCGTCGCCGTCGCCAGGGTCGAGGCGACCGAGGTTCTCCGTCGGCGCGAGGCCGAGCTTGCCAGGAAGACGGAGATCCTCGCCGCCACGCTCGACAACACCATCCAGACCATCTCGGTCTTCGATGCGTCGCACCGGCTGGTCGCGTTCAACCGCCGCTTCGCCGAGCTGATGCATCTCTCGCCCGAGTACCTGGCGACCCAGCCGAGCTTCCGCGAGCTCGTGCGCAACCAGATCAGCAATCACGAAATGGAAGTGCCCGCGGGCTTCAACCTGCCCGACGATCTGGAAGCGGCGATCGACTACTGGATGGAGCGCGCGCCGCCGCCGACGAAGGCCTACACCTACGAACGGTCCCGGCCGGACGGCAACACGATCGAGGTGTTCTCCAATCCGCTGCCGGATGGCGGCTTCATCCGCGTCGTCACCAACATCACGGAAAGGAAGCAGGGCGAGGAAGGCCTGCGCAAGGCCCTGGCAGCCGCCGAAGAGACCGAGGCGAAGCTCCGCGACATCCTGTCGTCGCTTCCGGTCGGCGTCCTGGTGATGGATTCAGACCGCGGCATCGAGATGTGGAACGAGGCCTACACCACCTATACCGGCATGCCGGCCGAGGCCCTCGCCCAGCACCGCACCATCGAGGCGAACTCGCGCTACATCTGGGAGAACTTCACTCACCACCAGGACGTGCCGATCGAGACCTTCATCGAGGAACGGATGAAGCGGATATTCATCGACGGGCCTTCGGTTCGCGAGGTCGCGTTCATGACGCCCCGCTACGATATCCAGTACATCATCGCCCCGTTGCGGGCAGGCGGCGCCGTCAACGTCATCGTCGACATCACCCAGCAGAAGAATGCCCAGCGCGAAGCACTCGAGGCGGGCAGCCGCGCCGAGGCGATCCAAGCGCAACTCCGGGCCATTCTCAATCATCTGCCGATCGGCGTCGTCGTCTTCGACCGCGAAGCCAATCTCCGCTACTGGAACCGCAAGTTCTGCGAGCTTACGGGTACCGACGAGTCTTTCTATGAGGCCTCGACCAACCTCGATCAGCTTTGCCGGCACATCTACAAAAAGTATCCCGAGCTGCAGTCGATGTCGCTTTCCGATTTCACCGCCATCTGGGTGAAGCGGATCTTCGGCGACGATTTCGCTCCACGCGAAATTGCGTTCCGCATTCCCCCGGTGATGATGCTCCAGGTCGTCGCCGCGCTTCCCGAAGGCGGACGCATGGTGGTGATCGTCGACATCAGCAAGCAGAAGGATTCCGAACGCCAGGCGGTCAGGGCCCGCCAGGACGCCGAACACGCCAACCAGGCCAAGTCGCAGTTCCTCGCCGCCATGAGCCACGAGATCCGGACGCCGATGAACGGCGTGCTGGGCATGATCGAACTCCTGAAGGCGACAAGGCTCGATGCCGAACAGTCGGAGATGGTGGGGGTCGTCCGCGAGTCCGCCAACTCGCTGCTCAAGATCATCGACGACATCCTCGACTTCTCGAAGATCGAGGCCGGCAAGATCGAGATCGAGCAGATCGAGCTCTCGCCGCTGCAGGTGGTCGAAGGTGTCGCCGAGACCTTGGCGGCCGAAGCCCGGCGGAAGGAGATCGCCGTTCTCACCTTCGTCGACCCCGCGGTTCCCGACCCGCTCGCCGGCGATGCCGTCCGCCTTCGGCAGGTGTTGTTCAACCTGGTCGGCAACGCCATCAAGTTCACCCAGCAAGGCGAGGTCTCGGTCTCGGCCAGGATAGCGAGCGAGGACGAGTCCTCGGTGACGCTGCGCTTCGAGGTCCGGGACACGGGCATCGGCCTCGACGACGAGCAGATCGACCGCCTGTTCCAGCCGTTCATGCAGGCAGACAGCTCGACCACGAGGCGCTTTGGCGGCACCGGCCTCGGCCTCTCGATCTCCAAGCGGCTGGTCGAACTGATGGGTGGCGAGATCGGCGTAGCGAGCGAGCCCGGCAAGGGCTCGACCTTCGCCTTCACCATCCGCCTCGCCCGCCGTCCCGCCAAGCCGGCGCCCACCCGCCGGCCGCTCCAGGGCCAGCGCCTCCTGGTGGTCGACGACAGCGACATGGTGTTGGATCTGGTCCGCCGCTATGCGACCGAGGCGGGAGCCGAGACCGGCGTCGCCTCCAACGCCGTCGACGCGATGAAGGAGCTGCAACGTGCCGCCACGGCGGGCACACCCTACCAGGCGGCGATCCTCGACATCCGCCTTCCCGACCGGGACGGCTGGGCACTCGCCCGCGACATCCGGGGGACCGAGGCCCTTGCCCAGACCCGGCTCGTCCTCCTGACCGCCTTCGACGAGCCTGAGCATCGCCGCGATGCACTGGCCCAGGGCTTCTCCGCCTACCTGACCAAACCGATCCGGCGCTCGTTGCTGCTCTCGGCCCTGGTCCCTGCCCTCGACAAGGAAATCCAGGCCAAGGCCGAGCGGATCGAGTCACCGCCGCCCGATGCCCTGATCCTGGTCGCAGAGGACAACCCGACCAACCGCGCCGTGATCGCCAAACAGCTGAAGAAGCTGGGCTACCGCCACGAGATCTTCCCCGACGGCCGCACCGCGCTCGATGCCTATGACCCAGGCCGCCACGCGCTGGTGCTCACCGACTGTCACATAACGGTGATGGATGGCTTCGCGCTGACCCAGGCTCTCCGCGAGGCGGAGAAGAAGAGCGGCCGGCACGTGCCGATCGTGGCGCTGACCGCGAACGCGCTCCAGGGCGAGGCCGAGAAGTGCCTTGCGGCCGGCATGGACGACTACATCGCCAAGCCCGCGGCCCTGGCCCAGCTATCCTCGGTCTTGCGCAAATGGACATTGGGCGCGGCGGCTGCGCCTGCGGTAGCGATACCGGCGTTAACGGATGTTCCGATCTTCGACCGCGAGATCCTGGACGAGCTGTTCGAGGATTCGAGCGAGGAGCGCCAGAACCTGATCGACCTTTTCGCCCGCACGGTCGCGCAGAACCTGGCCGACCTGACGACCGCGCTCGAGAGCGACACCGATGCGGCGAAGGAACTTGCGCATTCGATCAAGGGCGCCGCCCGGAGTTCCGGCGCCGCCCGGGTCGCCCGTGCTGCCGAAGCCCTGGAAGCTGCGCTCAAGTCGGGCGCCCAGACCCGGGATCTTGCCGCCACGCTTGCCAGCACCTTCGACGAGGCGAAGCGCGAGATGAAGGCGCGCTAAGCTTCTTCGGCGAGCCAGCGCCGGAGCGCCACGTTCACCGCCTCCGGTCGTTCCAGGGTGGAGAGATGGCCACAGTCGGGCACGAGGGTGAGCCGGCTGTTGGCGATCCCAGCCGCCATCTCGCGACTGAGCTCGACCGGCGTCAGCGCGTCCTCGCTGCCGCAGAGGACCAGCGTCGGAACCTGGATCTTCGACAGCAATGGCCGGCGGTCGGGTCGACCCATGATCGCCTGCTGCTGGCGGAGGAAGGCATCCTTGCCGACGCGCTCGGCCATGCCCGTGACGATCCCGGTCAGCGCATGGTCCTGGATCCGGGCCGGATGGATCAGCATCGGCAGCAGGCGCGGCGTCACCCCCTTGAACTCGCCCCGGCCGGCGAGCGCGATCAGGCCCTGACGCCGACGAAGCTGCTCGGGCGTATCGGCCCGGCCCGAAGTGTCGAGCAGCGCCAGGCGTTCGACCCGCTCTGGCGCCGTCGCCACGATCTCGAGCGCGACGTAACCTCCCATCGAGAGGCCGGCGAGGGCGAAGCGCCCGGGCGCGGCGTCGAGCGCGCGCTTCGCCATCGCCGCCACGGAGTCGTCCCGGGTCAGGTCGGCGACCCGCATGTCCGCCTGCTCTGCAAGCGCGTCGATTTGCGGCGCCCACAGCGACTCGTCACAAAGCAGGCCTGGCAGCAGGAGCAGCGGCGGCCGGCCCGCCATCACTTGATCAGGGTGATGAGGTCGCGGAATTCCGGCGTGCCCGCCTGCTGCAGCCACTCGAACACCACCATCTCGGCCGAGGCGACGACCACGCCGGCATCGCGGAAGCGGTTGAGCGCGATCTCCCTGTCGGCGGGCTCACGAGAGCCGACCCCGTCGGCCACCACCACCGGCGCCATCCCGGCCGCGAGCAGGCCGAGCGCGGTCTGGAGCACGCAGACATGGGCCTCGGTGCCGCAGACCACGACCTGCGGGCGGCCCTTGTCCAGGCGCTGGACGAAGCCCTGCTCCGCCGTTGCGTCGAAATGCCGCTTAACAAAGATCTCGGCCCCGCCGAGCTGGGCTTTGACCGCTGTGGCGATGGGTCCGATGTTCTCGGGCCAGTGCTCGGTCGCCAGCATCGGGACGCCGAGCCGCTTCGCCGCCTTCATCAGAAGCAAGATTCTTCCAAGAACCGACCGCATCTGAGCGATCGCAGGCATAAGTCGCTCCTGGACGTCGACGACCAGAAGCATGGAACGGTCACGTTCTATGAGCATACTGCAACCTATCCAAACAGGGACCGATCCGCCACGCGTTCGGGAAATCGGTGACTTGTCACGCCCCCGCGTTTGACATTTCGGGGTTTATCCACAATCTACAGCGCAACTTCGAAACGATTGAAAGAAGCAAAATAGCGATGTCTTTTTCGGATCTCGGCCTGAGCGAGCAGGTCCTCAAGGCCGTCACCGACGCCGGCTACACGACCCCCACCCCGATCCAGGCCCAGGCCATCCCGTATGTGCTGATGGGCCGGGACGTTCTGGGTATCGCCCAGACCGGCACCGGCAAGACGGCCTCCTTCACGCTGCCGATGATCGACATCCTTTCAGCGGGGCGGGCGAAGGCGCGGATGCCGCGCTCGCTGATCTTGGAGCCGACCCGTGAACTCGCCGCCCAGGTGGCGGAGAACTTCGATACCTACGGCAAGTACACCAAGCTCACCAAGGCGCTGCTGATCGGCGGCGTCAGCTTCTCCGACCAGGAGCAGATCCTGGATCGCGGCGTCGACGTGCTGATCGCCACCCCCGGCCGCCTGATGGACCAGTTCGAGCGCGGCAAGGTGTTGCTGAACGACGTCAAACTGCTGGTCATCGACGAAGCCGACCGCATGCTCGACATGGGCTTCATTCCCGATATCGAGAAGATCGTCGGCTTCCTGCCCAAGATCCGCCAGACCCTTTTCTTCTCGGCCACGATGCCGCCGGAAATCCGGCGCCTGACCGAGACCTTCCTGATCAACCCGAAGCAGATTTCAGTCGCGCCCGCCTCGAAGCCGGCGGCCGAAAGCGTCACCCAGGGGCTGATCATCGTTCCCGCCGCCGAGGCCAAGCGTGAGGCTCTGCGCGCGCTGCTGCGCCGCGAGCCGGTGAAGAACGCGCTGATCTTCTGCAATCGCAAACGCGACGTCAGCGTGCTGCACAAGTCGCTGGCACGCCACGGCTTCAATGCCGGCTCGCTGCATGGCGACATGCACCAGAGCGTACGTACCGAGACGCTCGAGAAGTTCAAGGCGGGCGAGATCACCCTCTTGGTCTGCTCCGACGTCGCCGCCCGCGGCCTCGACATCGACGACATGTCGCACGTCTTCAACTTCGACGTGCCGATCCACGCCGAGGACTACATCCACCGCATCGGCCGCACCGGCCGTGCCGGACGTTCCGGCACCGCCTACACCCTGGCGACGCCCGAGGACGGCAAGTTCGTCGCGGCGATCGACCGGCTGCTCGGCCGCGAGATTCCGCGGATCCAGGTCGAAGGCCATTCCGGCGGTGAGCTTTCCGCTGACGACGGCCGCCGCCGTCGCCGTGGTGCCGCGCCGAAGGATGCCGGCCCGAAGGACGAGGCGCCGAAGCGCGAGCCCCGGCCGAAGGCCGAGCCGCGCCCCCGCGCCGCCCCGCGCTCGCGCGCTCCCGCCGAAACCGAAGAGGCGCCAATCCCGCTGGATGCCGCCGCCCCCATCCCGTCGGCCGCTCCCGTCGCCAACGTCACGCCCTTCCGCCAGCGGCCGCCGCGCCGCGACGAGCGCGGCCGTCACGAGGACCGCGAGGACCGCACGCCGGTCGTCGGCCTCGGCGATCACGTGCCGGCGTTCCTGCTCCGCACCGTCAAGGCGGCCGGTAGCGTCCGCGGCTGATCCGTGGCACGGTTGCGGCCATGAAGACGATCTTCGTCATGGTCAAATGCGAGTTGGGG
>CAXNIC010000021.1:0-25551 GCA_964201945.1 Alphaproteobacteria bacterium | reverse complement strand
ACCTTCGGCTGGGGCGTGGTCTTCTCCGACCAGACCCAGGCGCATCTGAAGGCGGCCGACGAGCCGAGCTGGCGGGCGATCACCGACACCTTCGCCCATTGGGACGACATCGACGTCCATTTCAAGGGCGAGGTGGTGACCTCGACCGGCCACGGCTTCTGCGGCATCGGACGCCGCCGCCTCCTCGACATCCTGCAGGCGCGCGCGATCGAGCTCGGCGTCGAGATCCGCTTCGAGACCGACGTCGCCGACCTCTCACCCTGGGTGAACGCCGACCTGATCGTGGCCGCCGATGGCGCCAACAGCCGCATCCGCCAGGCCCATGCCGAGGCGTTCCAGCCCGATCTCGAGAAGCGCCGCTGCAAATACGTCTGGCTCGGCACCAAGAAGCTGTTCGACGCCTTCATCTTCCTCTTCCAGGAGACCGAGCACGGCTGGTTCCAGGCGCATTGCTATCGCTTCGACGACCAGACCTCGACCTTCATCATCGAGACCGACGAGGACACCTGGGCCAAGTCCGGCCTGGACGGGGCCGATGCCGACGCCACCTGCGCCTTCGGCGAGGCGCTGTTCGGCAAGTGGCTGGGTGGCCACAAGCTCTTGAGCAACGCCCGCCATATGGCGTCGCCCTGGATCAACTTCATCCGCGTCAGCAACGCCCGCTGGAGCCACGACAACCTGGTGCTGATGGGCGATGCGGCGCACACGGCACATTTCTCCATCGGCTCGGGCACCAAGCTGGCGCTGGAGGATGCGATCTCGCTGGCGAAGTACCTGCGCGGATCGCATGACCTGAATGCGGCGCTGATCGCCTACGAGACCGAGCGGCGGATCGAGGTGGCGCGCCTGCAGAGTGCGGCCCGCAACTCGACCGAGTGGTTCGAGAACGTGCGGCGATACGCCCGCCTCGAGCCGATGCAGTTCGCCTACAGCCTGCTGACCCGAAGCCAGCGCATCGGCCACGAGAACCTGAAGCTCCGCGACCGCCGCTTCGTCGACAAGGTCGAGCGTTGGGTGGCGCGCTCGGCAACGGGAACGGAGAAGTCCGGCCCGCCGATGTTCATGCCCTTCAAGCTCCGCGGCCTCTGGCTCAAGAACCGCGTCGTGGTCTCGCCGATGTGCATGTACTCGGCCGAGGACGGGACGCCGGGCGACTTCCATCTGGTGCATCTGGGCTCGCGCGCCCAGGGAGGCGCCGGCCTGGTCTTCACCGAGATGACCGACGTTGCCCGCGACGGCCGGATCTCGCCCGGCTGCGCCGGCATGTACAAGGACCAGCACGTCGCCGCCTGGAAGCGGATCGCCGACTTCGTCCATGCCGGCTCGGGCGCCAGGATCTGCCTCCAGCTCGGCCATGCCGGACCGAAGGGCGCGACCAAGCTCTCCTGGGAGGGGGACAACGAGCCGCTGGAGAAGGGGGCGTGGCCGCTGATCGCCGCATCCGCCATTCCCTGGGCGCCGGCGAACCAGATCCCGAAGGCGATGGACCGCGACGACATGGACCGGGTGCGCCACGAGTTCGTGCTGGCGACCGAGCGGGCGCTGGCCGCCGGCTTCGACATGATCGAGCTGCACGCCGCCCATGGCTATCTGCTGTCGAGCTTCCTCACCCCGCTGATGAACCGCCGGAACGACGACTATGGCGGGCCGCTCGCCAATCGGCTGCGCTATCCCTTGGAGGTGTTCTCGGCCATGCGGAAGATCTGGCCCAGCAACCGCCCGATGTCGGTCCGCATCTCGGCGACCGACTGGGTCGAGGGCGGCAATGACGGCGACGACGCGGTCCAGATGGCCCGCGCCTTCAAGGAGGCCGGCGCCGACCTGATCGACGTCTCCGCCGGCCAGACTTCGGTCGCCGCGAGGCCGGTCTACGGCCGCATGTTCCAGACGCCCTTCGCCGACCGCATCCGGAACGAGGTCGGCATCGCCACCATGGCCGTCGGCAACATCTTCGAGGCGGACCACGTCAACTCGATCGTCGCCTCCGGCCGTGCCGACCTGGTAGCGCTGGCCCGCCCGCATCTGGCCGATCCCTACTGGACCCTGCACGAGGCGGTGAGACAGGCGGCCTCCGACCAGACCTGGCCGGTCCAATACGCCGCCGGCAAGGACCAGTTCGAACGCAACCTCCGCCGCGCCGCCGAGATGGCCGCCGAGACGGCGGCGAGCGCGTGAGGAGGGACATGGAAACCCTCGATGGCTGACGTCCGTCATGCTCTTGTCACTGGCGGCGGTCGCGGCATCGGACTTGCCATCGCACAGTCGCTTGCGGGCGAGGGGATGCGCCTCACCCTGGTCGGGCGCGATCTCGCGCGCCTGGAAGCGGCGGCGAAACCTTTGAAGGCGCATGCCATCGCCGCCGACGTCGCCGACGCCCGAGCGGTCGAGCGCGCGCATGCCGAGGCGGTCGAGCGGAACGGGCCTGTCGACGTGCTGGTCAACAATGCCGGCATTGTCGAGACGGCGCTGGTGACCAAGACCTCACTCGACATGTGGGAGCGGCTGCTCAGGGTGAACCTCACCGGCGCCTTCCTCTGGTGCAAGGCCACGGTGCCGGGCATGACCCAGCGGAAATGGGGCCGGATCGTCAACATCGGCTCGACCACCAGCCAGAAGGGCTACGCGTATGTGGCGGCCTATGCCGCCTCCAAGCATGGGCTTCTCGGGCTCACCCGCTCGCTGGCGATGGAGGTGGTGAAGGCGGGCGTCACCGTGAACGCGGTCTGCCCGGGCTACACCGAGACCGACATCGTGACCGAGGCCGTGAAGGCGATCGTCGCCAAGACCGGCAAGGACGAGGCCTTCGCTGAAGCCTCGCTGACCCAGTACAATCCGCAAGGTCGCCTGATCAAACCGGAAGAGGTGGCGGCGACCGTGCTCTGGCTGGTTCGGCCGGGGAGTGAAAGCGTGACCGGGCAGGCGATCTCGCTGTCCGGCGGGGAGATCATGTGAGCCAACTCGCGGACTACAAGGCGACGCATTTCCGCTGGGAGGCGAAGGGCAAGGTCGCGACCATCACCCTCGACCGGCCCGAGCGGAAGAACCCGCTGACCTTCGAGAGCTATGCCGAGCTGCGCGACCTGTTCGGGGCACTGAGGCACGCGGACGACATCAAGGTGATCGTGTTGACCGGCTCCGGCGGCAATTTCTGCTCCGGCGGCGACGTCCACGACATCATCGGCCCGCTGACCAAGCTGGACATGCCGGGCCTGCTCCGCTTCACCACCATGACCGGCGACCTGGTGAAGGCGATGCGTGCCTGCCCGCAGCCGATCGTGGCCGGCATCGACGGCATCTGCGTCGGCGCCGGCGCGATCTTGGCCATGGCCTCCGACATCCGCCTCGGCACGGCGCGCAGCAAGGTGGGCTTCCTCTTCGTCCGTGTCGGGCTTGCCGGCTGCGACATGGGCGCCTGCGCCATCCTGCCCCGGATCATCGGCCAGGGGCGGGCCTCCGAGCTGCTCTACACCGGCCGCCTGATGGATGGAGCCGAGGCCGAGCGCTGGGGCTTCTACAACCGCCTGGTCCAGCCGGACGCCGTGCTGGGCGAGGCGACGGCCTTCGCCGAGAGCCTGGCCGCCGGCCCGACCTTCGCCCACGGCATCACCAAGCGTCAGCTTCACATGGAATGGGACATGCCGGTGGACATGGCGATCGACGCCGAGGCCGAGGCCCAGGCCCTCTGCATGGCCACCGGCGACTTCCGCCGCGCCTATGACGCCTTCGTCGCCAAGGCGAAGCCCGCCTTCGAAGGGCGCTGAGCGACATGGACGCTGACTGGCTCGGCTGGCCGTTCTTCGAGGCGCGGCACCGCGACCTCGCTAACCGGCTCACGGCCTGGGCGGCGACGCATGTGGACGAGGGAGATCACGAGGTCGATGTCGATGGCGCTTGCCGGAAGCTGGTGCGCGACCTCGGCCAGGCCGGCTGGCTGCGCCATGCGGTGCCGGCGGCCTATGACGGCGTGCATCAGGCGATCGAGGCGCGCGAGCTCTGCCTGATCCGCGACATCCTGGCGCGAAAGGACGGCCTCGCCGACTTCGCCTTCGCCATGCAGGGGCTCGGCACCGGCCCGATCTCGCTGTTCGGCAGCGAGGAGATGAAGCAGCGCTACCTGCCCGACGTCGCCGCGGGCAGGAAGATCGCCGCCTTCGCCATGACCGAGACGGAGGCCGGCTCCGATGCGGCGGCGATCATCACCACCGCAGATCGCGACGGCGACAGCTACATCCTCAACGGCCACAAGGCGATGATCTCGAATGGCGGCATCGCCGACCATTATGTCGTGCTGGCACGGACCGGGGAGGCGCCGGGAGCCAAGGGTCTGTCGGCCTTCGTCGTCGACTTCGAGACGCCCGGCTTCTGGGTCGCCGAGCGCTACAAGGTGATCGCGCCCCATCCGCTCGGCCGCCTTCGCTTCAATCATTGCAAGGTCCCGGCGTCGGCGATGATCGGCAAGCCCGGCGACGGCTTCAAGATCGTCATGGCGACGCTCGACCTGTTCCGGCCCTCGGTCGGCGCCGCGGCGCTGGGCTTCGCCCGCCGGGCCCTCGACGAGGGCCTCGCCCGCGCCGGCTCGCGAAAAATGTTCGGCGGCACGCTTGGCGACCTGCAGCTGACCCAGGCGCGGCTGGCGGAGATGGCGCTCGACGTCGATGCGGCGGCGCTGCTGGTCTACCGGGCCGCCTGGCTCAGGGACTCCGGGGCCGCTCGGACGACGCGCGAGGCGGCGATGGCCAAGCTGTTCGCGACCGAGGCGGCGCAGCGCGTGGTCGACGGCGCCGTCCAACTCTTCGGCGGCCAGGGCGTGATTGCCGGCAATGTGGTCGAGCGGCTCTACCGCGAGGTGCGGGCGCTCCGCATCTATGAAGGCGCCAGCGAGGTGCAGAAGCTGGTCATCGCCCGTCAGATCATGAGTAGATAGCTCAATGACGACCGGACATCTCGATCCCTTCGCCCGCCGTAGCCTGCCGCCGGCCTCCGACTGGCCGGACCTCACCTTCACCTTGCCGGAACTGGTTTATCCGGAGTGGCTGAACTGCGGCGCCGAGCTGCTCGACCGCCATGTCCAGGAGGGACGGGGCGACCGCGTGGCGCTGCTGGGGCCGGGCATCCGCTGGACTTATGCCGAGCTCCTGGACAAGGCCAACCGCATCGCCCGCGTGCTGGCCGAGGACATGGGCGTGGTGCCGGGGAGCCGCGTGCTGCTGCGTTCATTCAACAGCCCGATGCTGGTCGCGGCGTGGTTCGCGGTGATGAAGGCCGGCGCCATCGCGGTCGCCACCATGCCGCTGCTCCGCGCCCGTGAGCTTCGCGTCATCATCGACCGGGCTCAGGTCAATGCCGCGCTCTGCGACCAGGCGCTCGCCGCCGAGCTGGATGAGGCGGTGCCGGGGAATCCGGCGCTGAAAGGCCGCGTCTTCCACTGGAACCGGGCGGACAAGACCGGCCTCGAGGCCCGCATGGAGCGGAAGGACGGCACCTTCATCAACGCCAATACGGCCGCGACCGACACCGCGCTGATCGCCTTCACCTCCGGCACCACTGGCGGGCCGAAGGGCACCATGCATTTCCACCGCGACGTGATGGTGGCGGCCGACCTCATCCCGAAGTATCTGGTGAAGCCGGTTCCGGATGACATTTTCTGCGGCAGCCCGCCGCTCGCCTTCACCTTCGGCCTCGGCGGCCTCGTGATCTTCCCGTTCAAGGTGGGGGCGGCGACGCTGATGCTGGAGAAGGCGGGACCGGAGCAGCTTCTCCAGGGGATCCAGGAGCACAAGGCCACCGTCTGCTTCACCGCACCGACGGCCTATCGAGCCATGCTGGGATTGATGGGCAAGTACGATGCCTCCAGCCTGCGTACGTGCGTCTCCGCCGGCGAGCACCTGCCGAAGACGACCTGGGAGGCGTGGGCGAAGGCGACGGGGATCAAGATCATCGA
Organism: Alphaproteobacteria bacterium; assembly: GCA_964201945.1. Lineage (GTDB taxonomy): Bacteria > Pseudomonadota > Alphaproteobacteria > SHVZ01 > SHVZ01 > SHVZ01. The sequence continues at coordinate 19,610 of CAXNIC010000021.1, read as the reverse complement.
CGGCCTCGGCGCAACCGAGATGCTTCACATCTTCATCTCGGCCGAGGGCGGCGACATCCGTCCCGGTGCCACCGGCCGGGTACTGCCAGGCTACGAGGCGCGTATCGTCGACGACAACATGAACGACGTGCCTGACGGCAGCGTCGGGCGGCTGGCGGTGCGCGGGCCGACCGGCTGCCGTTATCTCGATGATGAGCGCCAGCTCACCTATGTGAAGCAGGGCTGGAACCTGACCGGGGACTCCTACATTCGCGATGCCGATGGCTATTTCTGGTACCAGGCGCGCTCCGACGACATGATCGTCTCGGCCGGCTACAACATCTCCGGGCCTGAGATCGAAGAGACCTTGATGGAGCATCCGGCGGTGCGCGAATGCGCCGTCGTCGGATCGCCGGACGCCGAGCGCGGCACCGTGGTCAAGGCCTTCGTCGTGCTGAAGGAGGGGGCGGCAGTCGAGGCGAAGGATCTGCAGGACTTCGTCAAGGCCCGCATCGCCCCCTACAAATACCCGCGCCAGGTCGAGTTCCTGGACTCGCTGCCCCGCACGGAATCCGGCAAGCTCCAGCGCTTCAAGCTCCGCCCGCCGCCCGCCTGACGTCTTCTCCGGAGACTCCCCGATGATGGTTGTGCCTGACGACACCGCGTTCCCTCCGCATGGCTTCGATGGCACGGAGGCGAAGAAGGACGCGGCCAAGCCGGCAGAGGCCAAGCCCGAGCCGCCGGCGCCGCCGAAGCGCTTCGTCACCACGCACAAAGGCACGTTCCACGGCGCGAAGGTCGCCTACACGGCGACGGCGGGTGAGACCCATCTGAAGGACGGTGCCGGCAAGCCGCGCGCCGCCATCTTCTCGGTTGCCTACGTCAAGGATGGTCCCGGCGATCCGACCAGGCGCCCGGTCACCTTCCTCTTCAACGGCGGCCCAGGCTCAGCCTCGCTCTGGCTGCATCTCGGCGTCTTCGGGCCGAAGCGCCTCGCCGTGCCGTCAGACGGCGGCAGCGCCGGCGTCGCGCCGTTCCCGCTGATCGACAACCCGCTCTGCGCGCTCGATCTCACCGATCTCGTCTTCATCGATCCGGTCGGTACCGGCTACAGCCGTGCCATCGGCGAAGCCAAATCCGAGGAGTTCTGGGGCCTCGATGTGGATGCCACCGCCATGGCCGACTTCATCCGGCAATGGCTCACCGACAACAAGCGCTGGGCCTCGCCGCTCTACCTCTCCGGGGAGAGCTACGGCACCACGCGCGCGGTCGCGGTCGCCGGCAAGCTGCATGGCGGGCTCTCCAACGTCGTCCTCAACGGCCTGGCCTTGATCTCGGTCATCATCGACTTCCACACTGCGCGCTTCGAGAAGGGCAATCCGCTGCCGGATGCCTGCTTCCTTCCGACCTGTGCGGCCGCCGCCATCTATCACGGCGTGATCAAGGTGAAGCCGGCCGAGCGCGACAAGTTCCTGGAAGAGGTGCGGGTCTTCGCCATCGAGGAGTACCTGCCGGCGATGCTGCTCGGCACCCGCCTCGACCCGGCCAAGCGAAAGCGCGTGCTGACGAAGCTCGCGCGCTACACCGGCCTCTCCGAAGCATGGCTGGAGCGGACCAACCTCCGGGTCGAGCCGACGCGCTTTCGGAAGGAGCTGCTGCGCGACCGCGGCAAGACAATCGGCCGCCTGGATACGCGCTACCTCGGTGACGACTACGACGATGCCGGCGAGTTCCCGGAATCCGATCCCGCCGGGCACGCCATCGGCGGCGCCTATACCGCGGCGATGAACGACTACCTGACGCGGACTCTCGCGGTCGACATGGACCGGCCCTATACCGTCTTCAACATGGAGGCGCTCCGGACCTGGGACTGGTATGGGCCTAAGGACAAGGCGCAGCCGAGGTGGCCGGGCTATGTCAACGTGGCGCCCGAGCTCGGCCGGGTGCAGCGCGAGAACCCGGCCTTGAAGGTGCTGATGGCCAACGGCCTCTATGACTTGGCGACGCCGTTCTTCGCAGTCGAGACCACCATCGCCGGCAACGGCATCGACGCCGGCCGCATCGACATGACCTATTACGAGGCTGGGCACATGATGTACGTGCACGAGCCGTCCCTGAAGCAGCTGGTGGCCGATTTCCGCCGGCTGGTCTCGGGCAAGAAATGAGAATGGTTTTCTCCGGCGGTTCCGGCCGGTAGCATGATCGAAGAACCGGTGCCCCAAGGCACCGCAAGGGAGGCTAGGAATGATCGGACGGATTCTCGCTCTCGGACTCGCAGCCGGGCTTCTGGCCCAGCCGGCGATGGCGCAGGACAAGGTCAAGGTGGGGTTCATCGCCACCTTCTCCGGGCCCGGCGGCGTGCTCGGCCAGCACCTCTATGACGGCTTCATGCTGGGCGTCGACCATGTCGGCGGTAAGCTCGGCGGCCTCGCCACCGAGGTGGTGAAGGAGGACGACCAGCTGAAGCCCGATGTCGGGTTGCAGGTCGCCAAGTCGCTGGTCGAGCGCGACAAGGTCGACATCATCTCCGGCATCGTCTTCTCCAACGTGATGATGGCGATCTACAAGCCGACGATCGATGCCGGCGTTCCGATCGTCAGCGCCAATGCCGGGCCGTCCCCGATCGCCGGCGCGCAATGCTCGCCGATGTTCGTCAACACCTCGTGGCAGAACGACGGGCCGCACGAGGCGATGGGCAAGCACGTCCAGGACAAGGGCTTCAAGAACGTCTACCTGATGGCGCCCAACTATCAGGCGGGCAAGGACTCGCTCACCGGCTTCAAGCGCTTCTACAAGGGCAAGGTCGCCGACGAGGTCTACACCACCGTCAACCAGCTCGACTATTCGGCCGAGATCGCCCAGCTCCGCGCCGCCAAGCCGGACGCGGTCTTCGTCTTCTACCCGGGCGGCATGGGCGTCAACTTCGTGAAGCAGTATGCCCAGGCCGGCCTGATCAAGGACGTGCCGCTGTTCTCGGCCTTCACCATCGACGCGACCACGCTGGATGCGCAGGGCGATGCCGCGATCGGTACCTTCCAGACCGCCTTCTGGGCCTTCGACCTCAAGAACCCGGTGAACGACAAGTTCGTCTCCGGCTTCCAGGCGAAGTTCAAGTACATGCCGTCAACCTACTCGGCCCAGGCCTATGACGCGGCTCTCCTGATCGACGCCGCGATCAAGGCGAACGGCGGCAAGGTCGCCGACAAGAAGGCGCTGATGGCGGCGATGAAGACCGCCAAGGTCGATTCCGTCCGCGGCGGCCAGCTCAAGCTCAACACCAACAACTTCCCGATCCAGAGTTACTACCTGCTGGAGACGGCGAAGGGCGCCGACGGCAAGCTGGTCTCCTCCAACCGCGGCGTCGTGCTCGCCGACTACGGCGACGTCTACGCCAAGGACTGCCCGATGAAGTAGGCGCGTCGGCGCCCCCACTCGAACCCGATCGTAAACCCTCCCCCTCGATGGGGGAGGGTAGGGTGGGGGTGAGACGCGAGCTGTATCGGCGAAAATGGATCCCCTGCTTTTCCTGACTCAGGCCCTGAACGGCCTGCAGCTCGGCATCATGCTGTTCCTGCTGGCGGCAGGGCTGACGCTCGTCTTCGGCATCATGAACCTGGTCAACCTCGCCCATGGCTCGCTCTACATGGTCGGGGCCTATCTGATGGCCGCCTTCCAGGGCTGGACCGGGTCGTTCGTTCTGGGGTTGCTGCTGGCGGTTCCGGCGACGCTCGTGGTCGGCGTCCTGGTCGAGCTGATCGTGCTCCGCCGCCTATATGACCGGGATCACCTGGACCAGGTGCTCGCCACCTTCGGCCTCATCCTCTTCTTCAACGAGCTGGTGCGGGTGATCTGGGGGCCGGCGGCGCTGTTCGTCTCGATCCCGAAGGCGCTCGAGGGAACGGTGGTGATCGTTCCCGGCGCCCCCTATCCGATCTATCGCCTGGCGATCATCGTCGTCGGCCTCGCGGTCGCGGGCTTCCTCTCCTGGCTGGTGACCCGCACGCGGACCGGCGCCCTGATCCGGGCCGGGGCGGCCAACCGCACGATGGTCGCCGCCCTCGGCATCGACATCGGGCTCCTGTTCACCCTGGTCTTCGGTCTCGGCGCGGCGCTCGCCGGTCTCGCCGGCGCGATGGCGGCACCATTGCTTTCCGTCGAGTCCGGCATGGGCGACGGCGTCCTCATCCTCACCTTCGTCGTCATCGTCATCGGGGGCGTCGGCTCGATCCGGGGCGCCTTCGTCGCCGCCGTCCTGGTCGGCGTCGTCGACACCGTCGGCCGCGCCTTTCTGCCGATCCTGCTTCGCGAGATCTTCAATCGCAGCGTCGCCAATGCCGCTGGCCCGGCACTAGCCTCCATGCTGATCTACCTGCTGATGGCGGCAATCCTGGCATTCAGGCCGCGCGGCCTGTTCTCGGTCCGGAACGGCTGAGGCGATGGCGAGACTCGACCGGCCGCTTATCGCCGTCCTCGTCGTCTTCGGCCTGCTGGCATTGGTGCCGGTCTACGCCGTCGCCTTCCAGCAGCCCTTCTATCTCTCGCTCTTCGCCCGCGTGATGATCTTCGCGCTCGCCGCCATCAGCCTCGATCTCGTGCTGGGCTTCGGCGGCATGGTCAGCTTCGGGCATGCCGCATATCTCGGCGTCGGCGCCTATGCGGTCGGAATCCTGGCCTATCACGGCGTCGACAGCGCCCTGGTGCAGTGGGGCGTCGCGATCCTGGCATCCGCGCTGGTCGCGCTGTTCGTCGGCGCGATCTCGCTGCGCACGTCCGGCATGTATTTCATCATGATCACGCTGGCCTTCGCCCAGATGCTCTACTACCTGGCGGTCAGCCTGAAGGCCTATGGCGGCGACGACGGCTTGCCGATCCTCAAGCGCGGATCGCTGGGGCCGATCAATCTCGCCAGCAACGTCCAGCTCTACTATCTGATCTTAGGCTTCCTCGCGCTCTTCCTTTATCTCGGCCATCGCGTGGTGCGCTCGCGCTTCGGCCGTGTGCTGGAAGGGGCGAAGTGGAACGAGCGGCGCACGATCGCGCTCGGCATCGCACCCTATCGCTATCGCCTGGTCGCCTTCGTGCTGTCGGGCACGGTCTGCGGCCTCGCGGGTGCGCTCCTGGCGACGCTTACCACCTTCGTCAGCCCGTCCTACATGGCCTGGACGCGCTCGGGCGAGATCATCGTCATGGTCGTTCTGGGCGGTATCTCGACGCTTACCGGGCCGGTGATCGGCGCCGTCGTGCTGCTGATCCTGGAAGAGATCCTGGCCAAGCTCACCATCCACTGGATGCTGATCCTCGGGCCTATCCTCGTCCTCGTCGTCCTCTTCGCCCGCCGCGGGCTCTGGGGCTGGATCGTCGGGCGCCATGGTTGAGCCGCTTCTCGAGGTTACCGGCGTGGTGAAGCGGTTCGGCGGCATCGCCGCTTCGGACGGCGTCGACCTCGCCGTCGCCACCGGGGAATGCCATGCGCTGATCGGCCCGAACGGTGCGGGCAAGACCACGCTGATCGCCGAGATCGCGGGTGAGCTCAGCCCCGATGCGGGCCGCATCGTCTTCGACGGCAAGGACATCACGAAGGAGCCGGCGCCCCGGCGCCCCCGGCTCGGCCTCGCACGCTCCTTCCAGATCACCTGCCTGATCCCGAGCTTCACCGCGCTCGAAAACGCCTCGCTGGCGCTCCAGGCGCATCAGGGCCACAGCTTCCGCTTCTGGCGGGATGCACGCCGCGATTCCTCGCTCCGCGATCCGGCCCGGGGCGTGCTGGCACGGGTCGGGCTTGAGGACCGCGCCGACATCCCGGTCGGCGAGCTCGCCCATGGCGAACAGCGGGCGCTCGAGATCGGCCTCGCCCTGGCGCTGGAACCACGCCTCCTGCTGCTGGACGAGCCGATGGCCGGGATGGGGCCGGCGGATGCCGCGCGCATGGTCGGGCTGCTGGAGGGGCTGAAGGGCCACGTCTCCATCCTCCTGGTCGAACACGACATGGACGCCGTCTTCCGGCTCGCCGACCGCGTCTCGGTCCTGGTCTACGGCAAGGTCATCGCCAGCGGCCGGCCCGAGGACGTGCGTGCCGATCCCGAGGTCCGCCGCGCCTATCTCGGCGAGGAGGGCTGATGCTCTCGGTCACCGGCATCGACACCTTCTACGGCCCGAGCCAGGTGCTGTTCGGTTTCTCGATCGAGGTCGGCGCCGGCGAGGTGGTGACGCTGATGGGCCGGAACGGCATGGGCAAGACCACGGCGGTCAAGTCGATCATGGGCATCCTGGCCCCCCGGGCGGGGACGATCGACTTCGAGGGGCGGGGTCTTGCCGGCCGGCCGGCCTATGCGGCGGCACGGGCGGGCCTAGGGCTGGTTCCTGAGGGCCGCCAGGTGTTCCCGACCCTGTCAGTCGAGGAGAACCTGACCGCGACCGCGATCCGCCGGGGCGCGCGGCCCTGGACGCTGACGCGGATCTGGGAGCTGTTTCCCCGGCTCGCCGACCGCCGGCGCAACCTCGGATCCCAGCTCTCGGGTGGCGAGCAGCAGATGCTGGCGATCGGACGTGCCCTGATGACCAACCCCCGACTCCTGATCCTGGACGAGGCGACCGAGGGGCTGGCGCCGCTGATCCGTGCCGAGATCTGGCGCTGCCTCGGCGGGCTCAAGGGCGAGGGGCAATCGATCCTGGTGATCGACAAGAACCTGCAGGCCCTCATCGCCCTTGCCACACGCCACGTCATCATCGAAAAGGGGCGCGTGGTGTGGTCCGGCGACAGCGCCCGGCTCGCCGCCGATCCCACGGTCTCCGCACGCTATCTCGGTGTCTGACATGGCCTTGTTCTCGACCCGCAAGACGATCCGCTTCTCCGACTGCGATCCAGCCGGAATTGTCTATTATCCCAACTACTTCGTCATGGCGCAGACCGTCGTCGAGGACTGGTTCGCCCAGAGCATGGGCATGTCCTTCGCCGAGCTTCTGAACGTGCGGAAGATCGCGGTCCCGACCGTCCACCTGACCGTCGATTTCAACCGCCCGAGTCGACTCGGCGAGGTGCTGACCTGGTCGCTCTACGTGGAGGCCCTCGGGCGCTCCTCGATCCGGCTCAAGCTTCTCGCGACCGCCGACAACGTCGAGCGCCTGTCGATCCAGCAGGTGGTGGTCACCATCGATTCGGCCGGCAAGAGCGTCGGAATCCCGCCCGAGTTGCGGGTCAAGGCCGCCAACTACCAGGCGGCGACCACGGCCAAGAAATAGTGAAAACCCTGCTTCCCCAGGGCTGGAAACGCCCCAAGGGCTATGCCAACGGAATCGAGGCCCAGGGGCGGCTGGTCTTCGTCGCCGGCCAGATCGGCTGGAACGCCCGCGAGGAGTTCGAGACCGACGACCTCGCCGGACAGGTCCGCCAGGCCCTTCAGAATGTGATGGCCGTCATAGCCGAGGCGGGGGCCAAGCCCCACCATATCGCCCGGATGACCTGGTACGTGACCGACAAGCGGGAGTACCGGGCGGCCGCTAAAGAGATTGGTAACGCTTACCGGGATATCGTTGGTGAGCATTACCCCGCGATGTCGCTGGTAGAGGTGAAGGCATTGCTCGAGGACCGGGCCAAGGTGGAGATCGAGGCGACGGCGGTGATTCCCGCCGGCGGCCGTGTGCGTCCCCAGGGTCTCAGGGACTGATGGCCATGCGCCGGATCGCGCTCAGCCTCCTGACGATGCTGCTGGTCTCGGTGCCGGCCCTGGCCGACAGCAAGCGGGACGCGCTGTGGCGGACCTCGCCCCTGCACCAGGCGCCGTCTCTCAAGATGCCGCTCGAGCAGGCGGTGGTGCCGCCGATGTTCCGGCCAGACGAGCACCCCTCCGCCATCCTGGTCCGTCGCATTCCCGACGGCATGACGAAGCTCGGCAAGCTCGACAAGGGCCTGAGCGAGGCCTGCCAGCTCGGCGTCTTCCGTGAGCTGAAGCCCAGCAAGATGATCGCGGTCACCAAGGATGCGACCCTGGGCGCCGCCTTCGGCCACGGCCTCGGCCTCGTCGACCCGAAGAAGCTCGCCGACACGACGAAGGTCTACTACTTCTATCACGGCTCGACCTCGCTCTGCATGGTGCGGGCGGAAGACAACTGGGACCCCGCTCACGCCCGTTCGCGCTGACGCCGGCTCGCCAGAGACCCCGTTCGCTTTGATGCGGGGCGCGCGGTAGTATCCGCCTCAAAGAGACCTGGAGACGCCCCATGCGCAACGTGGTGATTGCGGGCTATGCCCGTTCGCCGTTTCACTTCGCCCACAAGGGCGAGCTCCGCAAGGTCCGGCCGGACGAGATGGCGGCGAAGGTCATAGAGGCGCTGATCCAGCGGACCGGCGTTCCGGCCGAGGACATCGAGGACGTGATCGTCGGCTGCGCCTTTCCTGAAGGCGAGCAGGGTTTCAATGTCGGCCGCCTGATCGGGCTGCTCGCACACCTGCCGATCTCGGCCGGCGGTGCCACCATCAACCGCTTCTGCGGCTCCTCGATGCAGGCGATCCACATGGCTGCCGGCGCCATCCACATGAACGCCGGCGACGCCTTCATCTGCGGCGGCATCGAGTCGATGTCGCGGATACCGATGGGCGGATACAACCCCATGCCGAGCCCACTCCTGATGAAGGAGATGCCGGCCGCCTACATGTCGATGGGCCAGACGGCTGAGAACGTCGCCCAGCGCTATCAGATCACCCGCGCCGAGCAGGAGGAGCTGGCCGTCTCCAGCCACGCCAAAGCGGCGGCCGCGCAGGCCGCCGGCAAGTTTGACGCCGAGATCGTGGCGATCAACGGCGTGACCAAGGATGGCTGCATCCGTCCCGGCACCAGCAAGGAAGCGCTGGCCGGCCTGAAGCCCGCGTTCCTGGAGACCGGCACCGTCACCGCCGGAACCTCCTCGCCGCTGACCGACGGCGCATCTGCCGTGCTGGTGACGTCCGAGGAGTATGCAAAGGCTCACGGTCTGACGCCGCTCGCGCGGATCCGCTCGATCGCCGTCGCCGGCTGCTCGCCCGACGTGATGGGCCTCGGCCCCATCGGCGCGACAAGGAAGGCGATGAAGCGCGCCGGAGTCACGGCGAAGGACCTCGACATCGTCGAGATCAACGAGGCCTTTGCCTCTCAGGCGATTGCCAGCATGCGCGATCTCGAGATCCCGGCCGAGAAGGCGAACCTGGACGGCGGCGGCATCGCCATCGGCCACCCTCTCGGCGCCACCGGCGCCCGCATCACCGGCAAGGCGGCGGCGCTCCTGAAGCGCGAAGGCAAGTCGCTGGCGCTGGCGACGCAATGCATCGGCGGCGGGCAGGGGATCGCCACCATCCTGGAAGCGGTCTGATCTCATGGCCGCGCCCAAACTCAAGATCGCCCGGGTCGGCGTCATCGGCTCAGGCGTGATGGGCGGCGGCATCGCCGCCCACGTCGCCAATGCCGGCATTCCGGTGCATCTGCTGGACATCGTGCCGAAGGACGGCGCCAACCGGAACGCGGTCGCCGAGGGCGCGATCCAGCGCCTGCTGAAGACCGATCCCGCCCCCTTCATGCATGCCGGCGCCGCGCGCCTGGTGACGCCCGGCAACATCGAGGACCATCTTGATCGCCTCGCGGAATGCGACTGGATCGTCGAGGTCGTGGCCGAGAACCTGACGATCAAACAGGAGGTCTACAAGAAGATCGACGCGCACCGGAAGCCGGGCTCGATCATCTCCTCCAACACCTCGACCATTCCCTTGGGCCTCCTGACCAAAGGGCTGCCGAAGAGCTTCGCCAAAGACTTCCTCATCACGCATTTCTTCAACCCGCCGCGCTACATGCGGCTGCTGGAGATCGTCGCCGGCCCGGCCACCAAGCCGAAGGCGGTCGAGATCATCCGCGACTTCTGCGACCACGCTCTCGGCAAAGGCGTGGTCGACTGCAAGGACACGCCGGGCTTCATCGCCAACCGCATCGGCACCTACTGGATCCAGGCGGCGATCAACCACGCGATCGACCTCGGCCTTTCGGTCGAGGAAGCCGACGCCGTCGCCGGCCGGCCGATGGGCGTGCCCAAGACCGGGATCTTCGGGCTGCTCGACCTGGTCGGCCTCGACCTGATGCCGCATGTGTCGAAGAGCCTGCTGGCCACGCTGCCGGAAGGCGACGACTACCGCCGCATCTACCGGCTGCAGGCTCTGTTCGAGAAGATGATCGCCGACGGCTATACGGGGCGGAAGGGCAAGGGCGGCTTCTATCGCCTGGCCAAGGGCGCCGACGGCTCGCGGGTGAAGGAGGCGATCGACCTCAACACGGGCGACTATCACGTCGCCGGCAAGCCGCGCCTGGAGTCCGTCGAGGCGGCGCGGAAGGGCCTCAAGGTCCTGGCCGAGCACCCGGACAAGGGCGGCAAATACGCCTGGGCCGTGCTGCGCGACACGCTGGGCTATGCGGCAGCGCTGGTGCCCGACATCGCCGACCAGGTGACCGCGGTCGATGAGGCGATGCGCCTGGGCTACGCCTGGAAGCGCGGGCCGTTCGAGATGATCGACCAGCTCGGCGCCAAATGGTTCGCCGACAGGCTGGCGGCCGAGGGCAGGGCGGTACCGCCGCTGCTGCAGACGGCGGTCACGGCCGGCGGCTTCTACCGCACCCAAGGTGCGACGGTCGAGTATCTCGGCACCGACGGCGCCTATCACCCGATCGTCCGCCGGCCGGGCGTGCTGCTGCTTTCCGACGTCAAGCGGGCAGCGCAGCCGATCGTCGGCAACAAGGCAGCCAGCCTCTGGGATCTCGGCGACGGCGTCGCCTGCCTCGAGTTCCACACCAAGATGAACGCCTTCGATGCCGATCTGATGGGCATGGTGAAGAAGGCGATCGACACGGTGACCAAGAGCTACAAGGCGCTGGTCATCCACAACGAGTCTGACAACTTCTCGGTCGGCGCCAATCTCGGCCTGGCGCTCTTCGCCGCCAACGTCGCCCTCTGGCCACCCATCGAACAGCTCGTCGACCAGGGGCAGAAGACGTTCAAGGCGCTCAAATACGCGCCGTTCCCCTCGGTCGCCGCGCCCTCGGGCATGGCGCTCGGCGGCGGCTGCGAGGTGCTGCTGCATTGCTCGGCGATCCAGGCGCATGCCGAGACCTATATCGGCCTGGTCGAATGCGGCGTGGGACTGGTGCCGGGCTGGGGCGGCACCAAGGAGCTGCTGACGCGCTGGGCGACGATGCCCGGCATGCCCAAAGGCCCCATGCCTCCGGTGGCGAAAGCCTTCGAGACGGTGGCGATGGCCAAGGTCGGCAAGTCCGCGCACGAGTCGCGCGAGCTGGGATTCCTCAGGCCCACCGACGGCATCACCATGAACCGCGACCGCCTGCTGGCAGACGCCAAGGCGGCGGCGCTCAAGCTGACCAAGCGCTACACGGCGCCGGAACCCCCGGTGCTCAAGCTGCCCGGCCCGACCGGCGTCGCCGCGATTTCGCTTCAGGTCGAGGGCCTGACCTTGCAGGGCAAGGTGACCAGGCACGACCAGACCGTGATCGCCGAGCTGGCGAAAGTCGTCACCGGCGGCGACGACGGCGATCACATCGACCCGACCAGCGAGGACAAGCTCTACGCCCTCGAACGCCAGGCCTTCATGCGCCTGGTCAAGACCGAGGGCACGCTCCAGCGCATGGAGCACATGCTGACGACCGGCAAGCCGCTGAGGAACTGACGATGGCAACGTACAAGGCGCCGCTCCGCGACATCCGCTTCGTGCTGAACGAGGTACTGGCCGAGTCCGACCCGCTGCCGGGCGATCAGGAGTTCGACCCCGAGACTATCGACACCGTGCTCGATGCCGCCGCGCAGATCTGCGAGGAAGTGCTGCAGCCCCTCAACCGCTCGGGCGACGAGGAAGGCTCGGTGCTGGAGAATGGCGTGGTGCGGACGCCGAAAGGCTTCAAGGAAGCCTACGAAGCCTTCCGCGAAGGCGGATGGGTCGGCATGCCGTGCGCGGTGGAAGATGGCGGGCAGGCGATGCCGCGTCTTCTCCACAATGTGGTGAAGGAGATGTTCTGCTCGTCGAACCTCGCCTTCGGCATGTTCCCCGGCCTCTCCAACGGCGCCTATGTCGCGATCCGCCACCATGCCGAGGAGACGCTGAAACGCGCCTACCTGCCGAAACTGGCGACCGGCGAATGGACCGGCACCATGTGCCTGACCGAGCCCCAATGCGGCACCGACCTCGGCCTCATCCGCACCAAGGCGGTGCCGAAGGGCGACGGCAGCTACGCCATCACCGGCACCAAGATCTTCATCTCCTGCGGCGACCACGACTTCACCGAGAACATCGTGCATCTGGTGCTGGCCAAGCTGCCGGATGCCCCGGAAGGCATCCGCGGCATCAGCCTGTTCCTGGTGCCGAAGCGCCTGCCGATGGCCGACGGCAAGCCCGGCGTGCACAACGGCGTCACCACCGGCGCGCTCGAGCACAAGATGGGGATCAAGGCGTCGCCGACCTGCGTGCTCAACTTCGAGAACTCGGTCGGCTGGCTGGTAGGCGGCCAGCACCGCGGCATGCGCTGCATGTTCACGATGATGAACGAGGCGCGTCTCTCGGTCGGCGTGCAGGGTCTCGGCCTCGCCGAGGTCGCCTACCAGAACGCCCGTGACTACGCCAAGGAGCGGACCCAGGGGCGTTCGGTCGCCGGCACCAAGGACGCCGCGAAGACCGCCGATCCGATCATCGTCCATCCGGACGTGCGCCGGAACCTGCTGTTGATCCGCTCCTTCACCGAGGGCGCGCGCGCCATGGCCTATTGGGTCGGGCGCCTGCTGGACGAGGCCGAGAAGCATCCGGATGCCGACCGGCGCGTGGCCGCCGATGAGCTCGTGCAGCTGCTGACGCCGGTGGTGAAGGCCTACTTGACCGACCAGGGCTTCGCCTCGACGGTGACCGCCCAGCAGGTCTATGGCGGCCACGGCTACATCCGCGAGCACGGGGTCGAGCAGTTCGTGCGCGATGCCCGCATCGCCCAGATCTACGAGGGCACCAACGGCATCCAGGCGCTGGACCTGGTCGGACGCAAGCTGCCGCAGAACATGGGCCGCCTGCTCCGGCGCTTCTTCCATCCGGTCGACGCCTTCATCCAGGCGAATGCCAGCGATCCGAAGCTCACCGAGTTCGTCATGCCGCTGGCGAAGGCCTTCGCCAAGCTGCAGCAGGCGACCGCGCAATTGGCTGAGCGGGGTCTGAAGGACCCCGAAGACGCCGTGTCCGGTGCCACCGACTACCTCCGTCTCTTCGGCCATGTGGTCATGGGCTTCCTCTGGTGCCGGATGGCGAAGCTGGCCCAGGCGAAGATGGCCGCCGGCGGCGACAGCGACGGCTTCTATGCCGCCAAGGTGATGACCGCGCGCTTCTTCGTCGAACGCGTGCTGCCGGAGACCGATACGCTGTTCCGCACCGTGCTGGCCGGCCGCCGTACCCTGATGGAAATGCCGGCCGAGGCCTTCTGACGGCGCTCCGGCGTTCGCCATCACGCGATGACGGATCTCCGAAGAGACAGTGCCGACTTTTTCCTGGTCGAAGCCGGAAATGCGCTCGCCGTGGACGACCGTGCCCGGACGTCGGCATTGCTCTCCATCGCCATGGCCCTGGTCCCTGCACACGTCGGTGCGATGGCCCTGCTCGTGCAGTTGCACCTGCAGTCGAATGCCTTCGATAAGGCGGTTCTCTGGCTCGAGCGGGTGACGGCGCTCGATCCGGGCAACGCACGAACCATCGAGTACCTCAGTCTGATGCTCTGTCAGACGGGTCGGCCGGACGTGGCGTTGCAGCGGCTGGAAGCGGCCATCGCGCGCGCGCCGGCCTCGTCGCCGGACGGCGACCTCACTTGGATTCTGCACGACACCGCGCAGGTACTGCGTCGTTATCGCGATGTCGCTCGACAAATGGTGTTCGCGCCAAACTTTCGGGTCTTCGACACGCATGAGGAGGAGCGGGAGGTTCGCTGGTGGCGGAAGGCGTTGACCGCGTACGCGCGGGCGAACCTTCAGGAGACGATCCGGTTCCTGGTCTCGTTGGACCCGCGCTACGGCGGACCATCCCACCGACGGCTGGTGGCGTCCGATCTGTCGCGGCTGAAGGAGATGGTTACCACCGACCTCCACATTCACCCGGGAAATTTCCGTGGCGGAGAGGGGGAGCGTTTTCTGATCATCCGTTCGCATTCCTCCGGCTTTTGCGCCGACGTCGCGCATGTGGCGGTCCAATTGGTCGTGGCCCGCGCATGCGGCAGGCATCCCCTGGTCTATTGGGGGCAGGAATCCGCATACGCCGACCCGGCCATCGACAACGTCTGGGACGCGTTTTTCGAGCCTGTCGGAACGGTCTCCTTGTCCGACCTAGAAGACAAGGCTCTCCGCTGCGTTCCTCCGCCCTTCACGACCGCCAACTTGCGTTGGTCGAACAATCGGCCCTGGTTCCAAAACGAGAGCGGCGCATCTGCCCTGGAGATCATCGGCCGAGACGAAGAGATTGCGGTGGTCGAGCGCTTCAATCTCGTTACCGAGCTGCTTTTCATGCTGCCCGACGATCATCCGGTGAAGAACCAATCGCCGATCGACGTCTTCTGGTCAGAGCTCTCCCGTTCGGTCCGACTTCGGCCCGATATCATTGCGGAAGCGCAAGATTGGCTGGATCAGCATCGAGAAGGCGAGCCGGTCATTGGCGTTCACATGCGCCTTTCATCGAACGAGAAGGCGTTCGAATCCCTCGAGCAGGCTCGGCCCAACCACGGCAGCGCATTGAAGGCTTTGGACCGTTTCGTCGATCGGTATCGAGCCGGGCGCATTTTCGTGATGACTGACTATCAGCCCTATATCGAGGACCTGGATAGACGATACCCCGGTCGAGTGATTTCACGCCCCGTGGCACGACTCGATGAGCAGAGTGCCGGATTGCGGCAACTTGGTCTCGGGGCACCCACCGGCAACTTCGGTTTGGCTGCCGAGCTCGTACGTGACATCGCGACGGCCAGCCTCTGCGATTATTTCATCGGCGACGGAGCGTCGAGCGTCTCGCTGGTGATCGCCGGATTGGGCGGCTGGTCTCCCGAGCGGCTGACTTGGACGCGCGCTCCGAACGTCCTCGGCAACCGGTGGGCGGAATTTCTGGCGCCACCTCGACATGCGCAGCAGGAGAAGGCTTTTTTCGTGCACGCGCTTTAAACGGGCGAAGGAAGCCGCCATCCACGGTTTGCGTCCTATGCGGACGAGGATACCCGGTGAAGGCGCTGACGAGTATCGTTCTGCGCGCAGCAGGCGAAGAGGCAGGTGGGGGGCAGCCAGGATCTTGACGCCGAGGCGGACGATTCTACCCGTTGCCACCCCTCGACTTGACGGAGGCGGCGACCCCCACTAGGTATGGCGCCGGCGGCGGGCGTAGTTCAGTTGGTTAGAACGCCAGATTGTGGATCTGGAGGTCGCCGGTTCAAGCCCGGTCGCTCGCCCCATTTCGACCCTTTCTTCGGCAAAAGCAGTGCTTTGGCCAAATCGTAAATTAAAGATTAAGATTGAGTATAATTGTCACCTTGCATCCGGAGACGCGAGCCGATTGATTAGCTCTCCCATCAGCAAGGCTGTGCCGGACCCCGGCGATCCATGAGCACCGCAGCTACCTCCAGCGAGCGCTTCTGGCCGGCGACCTTTGCCGACCGCGGCGCCACTGTCCCTTTCACCACGCCGGTCCTGGCGGCGGCACGGCTGCGTTCGCTCGGGCCTGAGAAGGTCGAATACCTGATCCCGGGACTCTCGGGATCCAAAGGCACCTACGTCATCCCGGCGAAGGCCATCCCGGAGATGTTCAAGCTCACCGTCCACGACCGTGCCCTCCTCGAAGAGATGGAGGTGAAGGTCGCGACCAGCCCCTACGACATCCGCATCGCAACCCTGAAGGTCGCGAGCACCGGCCTTGCCGGTTCGGAGGCGGCGACGGCCGCCAAGGCGATTTTGAGCGCGAGCGAGAATCAGGAGCTGGTCACCCGCCTGTTCGTCGTCATCAAGGCGCTCGAGCAGCTGTCGAAGAGCCAGGAGAAGTTCGCCGTCACCGACCTGATGACCGAGAAGGGCAAGAACCGGGCGCGCGAAGAGCTCACGGCCGCCGGCGAGAAGCTCGGCATCGAACTGCAGCCCCTGCTCGACCGCCTGGAGGAGTGGGGGGTCCTGGTCGCGCCGCTCGGCATCGCCGGCACCGCCGCCGTCGGGCCGATGCGTCGAATCTGGCAGCAGTTGACGGCGCTCTCGCGCGCGCTCCGCGACTGGTCGACCAGCGACTGGGTCGATGACGCCAAGTCGGATGCGACGTTGATCGCCGACGTCGCCGAGGAGACCAACCGGGTATCGGCGGCGCCGATCGTCGAACTGGACGGTCTGCTCGACAATGTCGGCCGGTACATCCTTCCCTGGGAGGATACCTCGCTCCAGATCAAGGGCGCGATGTTCCGGATCGCCTGGTTCTTCGACGGCTGGGACCATGTGCTGAAGATCTGGGACGCGGCCCAGAAGGAATCGCATCACCGCCAGAAGGAGGCAGTGACCGAGATGGTCCGCCTGCTGCCGCTGGTGCCGCAGAGCGAGGTCAAGTCGCACCAGGCGCAGAAGTGGAACGACATGTCCGTGTCCATGCGCCGCCAGGTCAGGGCGCTGGAGGGCTGGACCAGCGGCGACATCGACCTCGAGCTGATGCTCAGGCTGGAACGCTACAAGGCGACGGTGATCTGAGCTAGGAGCGTGTCTGAGTCATAGCCATGGCCTCAGCCGTGGCTATGACTCAGAGAGGCTCCTAGCCGCGAAGGCCGTCGAGGACGTTGCGGGCCTTCTGGGCGACCAGCGACGCGGCGTCGATCATCTGCTTCGGCGGTTCCTCGGCAGGCGGCTCTGCGACCTCGGGCGGCGCCGGAGCAAGCGGACCGGAGGTCGGCGGCGGGGCCGCGGGCGCATCGGCTGCGGAGGCGGCGGCGAGATCCTGGTAGGGTTTGGTTCCCCACGAGGTCGACATCTTCATCTTCGGCTTGGCGTTCGGATCGGCGGACTTGACGATCGCGGATTCAGGCTTCTTCAGACGGTGATAGTCGGAGGTGCGCAGGATGACGCCGACGATCCCGCCCTCGGTGGTCAGTCGCGCCGCATCGGAGAGGGCGGTGATCGCGTCGTCGCGCTTGACCTGGACGACGCGGCCTTCCGCCAGCTTGACCAGCTCCTGCGAGAGCGCCGCCTTGAGCGCGTCCATGGTCTGGGCGACGCGGGACGCGTCTTCCGGGCTCCGGCAGCGGAGATCGAGATAGAAGGCGTAGAGATGGACGAAGCGGCTGAACTCGTCGTCCATCTGCAGCGTCAGCGGGTCGTGCAGCGGGATCAGGACCTCGCCTGGAGCGAGCTTTCCGCCGAGCTTGCCGCTTGCCTCCATCTTCTTCCGGGTCCTTCGGTTCCAGACGAAGCGGGTGAGGAAGGTGGCTCCTAGGGTGAGCAGCGTCACCGTCAGCCAGAGGAATCCGAGCGCCTTCAGCCCGTCGCGCATGAGATCGGCGATGCCGCCGAGGTTGAGCATCTGCAACGTCAGCCGGATGTGCTTCTGGCTCGAGAACACGTACTCCTTGACGAAGTCGACGAGGGCCTCCGGCAGGACGTCCTGGTAGGCGATGATCAGGGTCACGCCGACGGCCATGATGTCGAGGACGGCAATGAAGAGGATCAGGCCCCAGGTGAGCGACCGCATGAGGAGGCCGATCGCCGTGTCGACCAGAACCAGCACCCAGAAGCGTACCTTCGGCGACATCGGCTTTTTGGGGCGCGATGGCGCCTGCTTCTTCTTCCGCTTGAAGCGCGCGCGAGTCTTCTCGAAGAGCTTGAACTTTGGGAGTTCGAACATCGGTACTGAGTGCCAGGGGTACGCCAGTTTGAAATCTATCTGTTCCGTTACTAGGGCGGCGAGCATATTCTTGCCTCGCCGCGGCGGCTCGCCGACCGGACGACGGTCGGGACGAGCTTGGTCAGGACGATCGGTCGCTGAAAGCCGCGCAGCCGACGAGGAAGGGACGACATGGCCGGTAGCGTCAACAAGGTCATTCTGGTTGGAAATCTCGGGCGCGATCCCGAGGTCAGGAACACGCAGGACGGCCGCAAGGTGGTCAACCTCTCCCTTGCGACCTCGGAATCCTGGCGCGACCGCCAAAGCGGTGAGCGCAAGGAGAAGACCGAGTGGCACCGGGTGGTGATTTTCAACGAGAACTTGGCGGAGGTCGCCGAGAAATACCTGAAAAAAGGGGCCAAGGTCTTCATCGAGGGCCAGCTTCAGACCCGGAAGTGGCAGGACCAGTCCGGCGCCGAGAAGTACACGACGGAGATCGTGCTGCAGCGCTACCGCGGCGAGCTCACCATGCTCGACGGGCGCGGTGAGGGCGGAGGCTCCGGCCAGACCGCCGATTTCTCGGCCGACACCGGCGGAGGCCCCTCGTCGCCGCCGCCCCGCAAGGGCGGTCCGAGCGACCTCGACGACGAGATTCCGTTCTGAGCCGGGAGACGGTCATGGCGCGTACGGCGATCCTTTCGCTCTTCCTTCTCGGCTGGCTGGCCGGAGCGGCGGCCGATGCCCAGGTCGCCTACAAGGAGATCGACACGAAGATCGTCGATTTCTCCGGCGCCGCGGTGTTCCGGAAAACCGCCCGGCTGGCCCAGGACAAGATCGAGGTCGCCAAGGCCGAGCAGGAGGTGGTGACCGTCATCGCCGGCAAGCCGGAGACCCGGAACACCGCCAAGCCGGGTGACTACATCGTCACC
This sequence comes from Alphaproteobacteria bacterium, assembly GCA_964201945.1. Classification (GTDB taxonomy): domain Bacteria; phylum Pseudomonadota; class Alphaproteobacteria; order SHVZ01; family SHVZ01; genus SHVZ01. The sequence continues at coordinate 833 of CAXNIC010000021.1, read as the reverse complement.
GGCCCGCTCGGCGAGCGCTACGTCATCGCCGGCAACCGCTTCGACCGGCTCTACGAGCCCGATCCCTCGCGGCCCGGCGAATTCCGCTCCAAGGGGACGGTGCTGGCGGTGCTGCTGACCGAGCGGGTGACCTTCAAGGCCCCCTGGGGCGAGCAGCAGCGGATCGATGCCGGCGGCGTCATGGTCAAGAACGGCGACGACATCTACGGCATCGCCGAGGCGGCTTTCGCCGAGACCTATGGCCGCGCCGACCGCGAGGGCAAGGTCTTCGTCAGCCTCGACCTGCCGCTGCCCCAGCAGAAGACCGCCGCCCAGGAACGGGGCGAGGCGGCCCATGTCGCCGACCTCGACCGCCGCATGGCGCTTCGCAAATGACCTTCGCCTATCCCTGGGCCGGGCTGGTCACCATCGCCGCCCTGCTGCTCTTCGTGTGGACCGGGGTCATGGTCGGGCGGGCACGGCGCCAGTTCGGCATCCGCGCGCCGGCGACCTCTGGCGATCCCGGCTTCGAGCGGGTGTTCCGCGTGCAGATGAACACCCTCGAGCAGCTGGTTCTCTTCCTCCCTGCCTTGTGGCTTTCGGCGACGGTTTTCTCCGACCGCTGGGCGGCGCTTGCCGGGGTGGTCTGGGTCGCCGGCCGACTCGTTTATGCGCATGCGTACTACGCCGAGGCCGGGAAGCGCGGGCCGGGGTTCATCCTGACCGTCGCTCCGACCTTTATCCTGTTGATTTCGGCTGCGATCGGCATCCTTCGCGGACTCCTCTCCTAGCCCGCTCCCGCGTTGTTTGCGGGTGCGAAACATGCTAACTAAAGCGTCATAGGAACGGCCTCC
>CAXNIC010000020.1:0-25920 GCA_964201945.1 Alphaproteobacteria bacterium | reverse complement strand
GTCGACCTGAAGGACGTGCCGGGCATCGCCGAGATCCTGGCCGATCATGACGACCAGCGGCTCCACGAGCTGATGACCAATCTCGCCGGCCACGACATGGACGCGGTCCGGGAAGCCTTCCGCGGCGTCACCGACGACACCCCGCAATGCTTCATCGCCTACACCATCAAGGGGCACGGCACGCCGCTCGCCGGCCACAAGGACAACCACGCCGGGCTGATGACCGTCGACCAGATGGCCGGCTTCAAGCAGGCGATGGGCATTCCCGACGGCAAGGAATGGGATCCCTTCGCCGGACTCGAAATCGCGGAGGAGACGGCGCGCGAATTCCTGAGCCAGGTGCCGTTCCGCCAGGACGACTCCCGCGTGCGCACGGCGCCGGATGTCGCGGTGCCGGCGAAGCTCGAGTTCCGCATGTCCGAAAACATGTCGACCCAGCTCGCCTTCGGCCATGTGCTGAACGAGCTCGGCCGCAACGACACCGAGCTGTCGCGCGCCATCGTCACGACCTCGCCCGACGTCACCGTCTCGACCAATCTCGGCCCCTGGGTCAACCAGCGCGGCATCTTCGCCCGCACCGTTCGCGACGATGCGTTCCGCGAGGAGAAGGTGGTCTCGGCCCAGAAATGGCAGATGCATCGCCAGGGCCAGCACATCGAGCTCGGCATCGCCGAGAACAACCTGTTCCTGATGCTGGCCTCGATGGGGTTGAGCCACGAGCTGTTCGGCACGCGGCTGATGCCGATCGGCACGCTCTACGACCCGTTCATCGCCCGCGGCCTGGATGCGCTGACCTACGCGCTCTACCAGGGCGCGCGCTTCATCCTGGTCTCGACGCCGTCGGGCATCACGCTGGCGCCGGAGGGCGGCGCGCACCAGTCGGTGACGACGCCGCTGATCGGGCTCGGCCAGCCGGGCTTGAGTTATTTCGAGCCGGCCTATGTGGATGAGCTGGAGGCGATCCTCCGCTGGAGCTTCAATCACCTGCAAGACCGCGACGGCGGCTCGGTCTATCTCCGCCTGACCACGCGCCAGCTGCAGCAGATCAAGCGGCCGATGATCGAGGCCGACGTCCTGCAGGGGGCCTATTGGGCGAAGCCGCCGGCGCCGGGCGCCGAGCTGGCGCTGGTCTATATCGGCGCGGTCGCGCCCGAGGCGATGGAAGCGGCCGCGATCCTGGCCGAGGACATCCCCGGCCTCGGCGTGCTGGCGGTGACCTCGCCATCCCGGCTCTATGCCGACTGGCGGGAAGCTCAGCTCGCCGGCAAGCCGTCGCATCTCGACCGGCTGTTTGCCGACCTGGCGCCGGATGCGCCGCTGGTGACCGTTATCGACGGCCACCCGGCGACGCTGTCCTGGCTCGGTGGTGCCGGCGCACGCGCGATCTATCCGCTCGGCGTCGACCGCTTCGGCCAGTCGGCGGACATCCCGGACCTGTTCCGGGTCCACGGCATCGACGCAGAGGCGATCGTCGATGCCGCGGCGAGAGCGCTGGTCGGTCGTCTGAAGAAGGGGTGAGCGCCATGCTGGTCGGCGTACCGAAGGAGATCAAGGTCCAGGAATACCGTGTCGGCCTGGTGCCATCGAGCGTGCGCGAACTGGTCCATCGCGGCCACAAGGTGCTGGTCGAAAAGGGCGCTGGACTCGGGATCGGCTTCGACGATGCCGACTACAAGGCGGCCGGCGCGAAGATCGCCGCCAACGCGAAGGAGATCTTCGCCAAGGCCGAGATGATCGTGAAGGTGAAGGAGCCGCAGCCGGGCGAGATCAAGATGCTCCGCCCGGGTCAGGTGCTGTTCACCTATCTGCATCTCGCCGCCGACCCCGACCAGACCAAGGGGCTGATGAAGTCCAATGCGATCTGCATCGCCTACGAGACGGTGACCAGCCCGCGCGGCGGCCTGCCTTTGTTGGCGCCGATGAGCGAGGTCGCCGGCCGCATGGCGATCCAGGTCGGCGCGCATTGCCTGGAGAAGGAGCAGGGCGGCATCGGCCTGCTGCTCGGCGGCGTTCCCGGCGTGCCTGCGGCCAAGGTGGTGATCCTCGGCGGCGGCGTCTCCGGCACCAACGCCGCTCGCATGGCAATGGGCCTGGAAGCGCAGGTCGTCGTCATCGACAAGGCGGTCGAGCGGCTCTACTCCCTCGACCTTCAATTCGGCGGCCGGATACAGACGGCTTTCTCGACCATCGACATGATCGAGAGCCATGTGCTTACTGCCGACCTCGTCGTCGGCGCCGTGCTGGTGCCTGGCGCGGCGGCGCCGAAGCTGGTGACCCGCGACATGGTCCGTCGCATGAAGAAGGGCTCGGTGCTGGTGGATATCTCGATTGACCAGGGCGGCTGCTTCGAGACCTCGCGGCCGACCACGCATGCGGACCCGACCTACGTGGTCGACGGCGTCGTCCACTACTGCGTCGCCAATATGCCGGGGGCGGTTGCCCGCACCTCGACTCACGCGCTCAACAACGCGACGCTGCCCTTCGTCCTGGCGCTCGCCGACAAGGGCTACCGCAAGGCGCTGGCCGACGACACGCATCTCCGCGCCGGCCTCAACGTCATGGGCGGCCGCGTCACCTACAAGGCCGTCGCCGATGTCTTCCGCATGAAACACACGCCCGCCGAGGAGGCGCTCGGACTATGACCGTGATCGCACGCTGGACCCTTGCCCTTCTGCTGCTTGCCTGGCCGGCCACGGCCCAGGAGCAGAAGATCCTCCATATCTTCAACTGGTCGGACTACATCTCCGAAGAGGCGACCGGGATCAAGGTCGTCTACGACACCTTCGACTCGAACGAGGTGCTCGAGGCCAAGCTGATGGCCGGCAAGAGCGGCTATGACATCGTCGTGCCGACCGCGTCGTTCATGCAGCGCCAGATCAGCGCCGGCCTGTTCCGCAAGGTCGACAAGGCGAAGCTCCCGAACCTGAACAATCTCGACAAGTCGCTGATGCGGATCGTCGCCAACCACGATCCGGGCAATGCCTATGGCGTGCCCTATCTCTGGGGCACCACCGGCATCGGCTACAACATCGAGAAGATCAAGGAGCGCCTGCCCAACGCGCCGGTCGACTCCTGGCGGCTGATCTTCGATCCGGCCGTGGTCGCGAAGTTCAAGGACTGCGGCGTCGCCATGCTGGACACGCCGTCGGACGTCATCAAGTCGACGCTGCGCTATCTCGGCCGCGATCCGAACACCACCAAGCCCGAGGACGTGAAGGCGGCGGAGGCCCATCTCCTGAAGATCCGGCCCTTCGTCACCTACTTCCACTCCTCGAAATACATCAACGATCTCGCCGCCGGCGACATCTGCCTGGTGCTGGGCTATTCGGGCGACATCGTCCAGGCCCGCAACCGCGCCGCCGACGCCGGCAAGAAGGTCGAGGTCGGCTACGTCATCCCCAAGGAAGGCGCGATGGTGTGGTTCGACATGATGGCGATCCCGGCCGATGCGCCGCATCCGCAGAACGCGCATGCCTACATCAACTACATCCTGACGCCCGAGGTCGCGGGCGCCATCTCCAACGCCGTCTCCTATGCCAGCCCGAACGCCAAAGCGCTCGAGTTCGTCGACGAGGAGCTGAAGAACGACTCTTCCGTCTATCCCAACGCCCAGGTGAAGCAGCGGCTGTTCGCCGACAAGACGCTGAACTCGGACGTTGACCGCGCCTTCACCCGGGCCTTCACCCGCGTCAAAGCCGGAAAATAGGGTGACGCTGGGGGCGCTGTCGGTCGAGGGGGTCGAAAAGCGCTTCGGGGGGACGGCCGTCCTCGACGGCCTCAGCCTCTCGATCGCCGGCGGCAGCTTCGTGGCATTGCTCGGCGCCTCGGGCTCGGGCAAGACCACGCTGCTTCGCCTGATCGCGGGATTCGAGGCGCCGGATGGCGGGCGCATCCTGCTGGATGGTGCCGACCTCGACGGCATCCCGCCCTACCAGCGGCCGGTCAACCTGGTCTTCCAGTCCTACGCGCTGTTCCCGCATATGAGTGTCGCCGACAACATCGGCTACGGCCTCAGGCGCGAGGGCATGGCGGCCGACGAGGTGACGCGCCGGGTCGGCGACGCGCTGGCGATGGTGCGCCTCGACGGGCTCGGCGACCGGAAGCCCCGCCAGCTCTCCGGCGGCCAGGCGCAGCGGGTCGCGCTGGCGCGCGCGCTGGCGAAGCGGCCGAAGCTGCTGCTGCTGGACGAGCCGATGGCCGCCCTCGACCGGGGCCTCCGCGAGCACACGCGGAACGAGCTGAAGCGCCTGCATCGTGAGCTCGGCACCACCTTCGTGCTGGTGACCCATGACCAGGAGGAGGCCCTGGCGCTGGCCGACCGGGTGGCGCTGCTCGATCGCGGCCGTCTCGCCCAGGACGGTAGCCCTGAGGATCTCTACGAGCGCCCGGCCTCGCTCGCCGTCGCCCGCTTCGTCGGCCGCATCAACCTGATCGAAGGCCGCACCAGCGACGGCGGCACCGTCGAGATCCCCGGCCTCGGCGCGATCCGCGCGCCGGCGCGTCTGCCGATCGGCACCGAGGTGGTCGTCGGCCTTCGGCCCGAGAAGATCGACATCGGCGCCGTCGGCTTCCCGGCGACGGTCACGGACGTGGCTTATCACGGCGACCAGTCGGTCTATCGCCTGGCGCTGCCGGGCGGCATCGAGATCCAGGCGAGCCGGCAGAACCGTTCCGGTCAGCAGGCGGAAGCGGGCGAGAGCGTCGGCGTCTCCTGGCCGGAAGCGGCCGCGCTGGTGTTCCCGAAATGAACGGCCTCGTGCGGCGCCTGCTGGTCGCGGTGCCTGCCCTCTGGCTGCTGGTGTTCTTCGGTCTGCCCTTCGCCTTCATCCTGAAGGTGGCGCTGTCTCAAGCCGTGGTGGCGCAGCCGCCGTTCACGCCGCTGTTCCAGGATGGCGCCTTCCAGGGCAGCCTCGCCAACTTCGCGCTCCTGGTCGAGGACGACCTTTATTTCGATGCCATCCTCGCCTCGCTCCGCCTCGCCGTCACCTCGACCGTGGCCTGTCTCCTCCTGGGCTATCCGATGGCCTGGGCCATCGCCGGCACGGCTAAGCGCTGGCGGGCGCCGCTGCTGGCGCTGGTGGCGCTGCCCTTCGCCACCTCCTTCCTGATCCGGGTCTATGCCTGGATCGGGCTCCTGCGCCCGACCGGTCTCGTCAACGAGGCGCTGCAATACCTCGGGCTGATCGACGGGCCGCTGGCGCTGATGCCGAGCGACTTCGCGGTCGCGCTCGGCATGACCTACACCTACCTGCCGTTCATGGTGCTGCCGATCTACGCCAGCCTGGAGAAGATCGACCCGGCCTATGCCTTTGCCGCCGCCGATCTCGGCGCCCGGCCGGGCCGGGTCTTCTGGTCGATCACGCTGCCGCTGTCGCTGCCGGGCGTGCTGGCCGGATCGCTGTTCGTCTTCGTGCCCTCGGTCGGCGAGTTCGTGGTGCCGGAGCTGCTGGGCGGTCCCGGCACGCCGATGATCGGCAAGGTGATCTGGCAGGAGTTCTTCAACAACCGCGACTGGCCGCTGGCCTCCGCCCTCGCCGTCGTGTTGCTGATCCTGCTCGCATATCCGATTTCCCGGGCGCAGCGCGCCGAGGCGACGACGGCGCGGGGGCTCTCGTGAGCCTGCGCCTCCTGATCTTAGGATTCGTCTTCGCCTTCCTCTACGGGCCGATCCTCTGGATCGTGGTCTTCTCCTTCAACGAGGGAAGGCTGGTGACGCTGTGGTCGGGCTTCTCGACCAAGTGGTATGGCGAGCTGATGCGGAACGACCGCCTGGTCGATGCCGCCGGCTTGAGCCTGGTGATCGCTGCCGTCTCCGCCACGCTCGCGACAGTGCTCGGCGCGCTGTCGGGTTTCGCGCTGGCGCGCCTCGGAAAGTTCAAGGGCCGTCTCCTCTTCGCCGGCGCGCTCGGTGCCGTGCTGACCTTGCCGGAAGTGATCTTAGGACTGGCGCAGCTTCTCGCCTTCGTCGCCCTCGACGACCTGCCGGGCTGGCCCGGGCGCGGCGCGGCCACCATCGTCGCCGCGCATGCGACCTTAGGCATGGCCTATGTCGCGCTGGTGGTGCAGGCGCGCCTTGCCGACTTTGACCGTTCTCTGGAGGAGGCGGCGCTCGATCTCGGCGCCACGCCGGCCATGGTGTTCGCGACCGTAACCCTGCCGCTGATCCTGCCGGCGCTGGGCGGCGGCTGGCTGATCTCCTTCATGATCTCGCTCGACGACGTGGTGCTGGCCAGCTTCGTCTCCGGCCCCGGCGCCACTACCTTGCCGATGGTGGTCTTCTCGTCCGCACGCCTCGGCCTCAATCCGCAGATCAACGCGCTCGCCACCCTCATGGTCGGCGTCGGCGCCATCGCCGTGCTGTCGGCCGTCTGGCTGCTCGGCCGCAAGCAGGAACACGCCCGATGACAGTGCCGACCATCGAAAGCCAGGGCGGCACGATCCGCTGGTTGGAGGCCGACGACGGCACCAAGCTCCGGACCGCCGCCTTCCCGCCCAAGGGACCGAAAGGAAAGGCGAACAACCAGGGCCGGCTGTTCTTCCTCACCGGCTTCAGCGAGTTCATCGAGAAGCATCTGGAGTCGATCGCCGACTGGCAGAAGCGCGGCTTCGCCGTCTGGACCATGGACTGGCGCGGGCAGGGGCTTTCCGACCGCCCGCTGGAGAATCGCGACAAGGGCCACATCGCCGATTTCGATCGCTTCCTCGCCGATCTCGACCTGGTGCTGGCCGAGGTGGTGCCGCATGCGCCGATCACGCTGGTCGGGCACTCGATGGGCGGGCACCTGGCGCTTCGCCTCGCCCATGACCGTCCGGCCCGGATCGCGCGCCTGGTGCTGATCGCGCCGATGATCGACCTGGTACTGCCGATGGGGACCCACGGCCTCGCCCAGATCGCCACCCTCGGCCTCTCCTGGTTCGGCTTCGACGATCACTACGTGCCGGGCGGCCAGGACTACGGCCTCTGGCGCGAGACCTTCGAGGGCAACATCCTGACGTCCGATCGCGCGCGCTTCGATCGCACCGTGGCGCAGGTGCGCGCCAACCGCCAGCTCGGCATCGGCGCGCCCACCATCGGCTGGACCCGTGCGGCGTTCCGCTCGATCGACGAGGTCAGGCAGTCCGGATATGTCGAGGGCGTGTTCTCACCGACCCTGGTGATCGGCGCCGGCCGCGACGCGCTGGTGGACACGGAGGCGGCCAAGGCGCTGATGCGCCGCCTGCCGCGCGGGCGCTTCCTGGTGATCGAGGAGGCGCTGCACGAGATCCTGCAGGAGCGGGACGAGATCCGGGCCCGCTTCTGGCGGGCCTTCGACGGGTTCATCGAGGAGACGGGAGGCGGCGATGGCGGACAGGCTCAAGGATAAGGTGGCGCTGGTCACCGGCGCCGGCTCGATCGGCCCGGGCTGGGGCAACGGCAAGGCGACGTCGGTCCTGTTCGCGCGCGAAGGGGCGAAGATCGTCTGCGCAGATCTCAACCTTGAGGCGGCGGAGGAGACCGCCGGCATCATCCAGGCGGAGGGCGGCGAGGCGATCGCGCTCAAATGCGACGTCGCCTCGGCCGATGATGTGGACCGCGTCGTCTCCGAGGCGGTGAAGCGCTACGGCCGCATCGATGTGCTGCACAACAATGTCGGCATCGCCAAGCTGGTGCCGATCGAGGAGATCACCGAGGCCGAGTGGGATCGGGTGATGTCGATCAACCTGAAGAGCATCATGCTCACCTGCCGGCGCGTGCTGCCCGAGATGGTGCGCCAGTCGAAGGGCGCCATCGTCAACATCGCCTCGATCGCCGGCATCCGCGATTCCGGCGTGCCCTACATCACCTATTCGACCAGCAAGGGCGCGATCCTGGCCTTCACCCGCACCATCGCGCTGCAATACGCGAAGAAGGGCATCCGCGCGAACTGCGTGCTGCCCGGGCTGATGAACACGCCGATGGTGCATGCCGGCCTGCAGTCGGCCTATTCGGCCACCGCCGATACCGACGAGATGGTCCGCCGCCGCGACGCCCAATGCCCGATGGGCCATATGGGCGACGCCTGGGACGTGGCCCACGCCGCGCTGTTCCTGGCCTCCGACGAGGCGAAATACGTGACGGCGGCCGAGCTGGTGGTGGACGGAGGGATCACGGCCAGGTTTGCGTGAAAGGGTTACAGGACGGCCAGCCATCAACGGCCTCACGCTTCGACAGGCTCAGCATGAGGACCTACTTCGGTATCTCAATAGCCTCATCCTGAGCTTGTCGAAGGGTGAGGCGGTCCATGAACGTCTTTCGCAGACGTCCCTTGGGGGGGAGAATGGCTGATGCGATCCGAAGCCTTCTGAGACGATGTCGCACAAGCCTGATCCTGGCGTCTCTGCTCTTCGCCCTGGCGCTCGTCGGCTCGGCTCACGCGCAGTACGCCGGCCCGGTTCACACGCCCGCCGACGTCGAGCGCTTCCAGACATACACCGGCCCGGTGAGCGGCGACGCGCAGACAGCGTGGCGGGATACGTTCCTTGGCAACCGGTTCAACCGCGCCATGGCCGTGACACCGAAGGGCGTCCGTGGGATCTCGCAAGGCTATCCGACCGAGGAGGAGGCGATCGAGGCGGCGATGCGCTTTTGCGCCGACCGGGTGAAGCAGGCGAAGTCGAGCGAGGCCTGCCGGCTCTATGCGGTGAACACGCGCATCGTCTATCCGGGCCACGAGTTCGCGCTGCCGTCGCTGAACATCGCCATCGGCGACTTCACTTTCCGGAACGAATACGTCTTCCTCGGACCTAAGCGGGCGAAGGGCGTGATCGTCTGGCAGCACGGCTACAACCGCCGCTGCATCGAGGCGCGGAAGAACGCGGCCTGGTCGGTGATCTCGCGCTTCAACGTCGCCGGCTGGGACGTGCTGCGCTTCGATCGCGATCCCTGCCTCGACGGTGATCTCGCCTGGATCCACTCGCAGCTGGTCGCCTCGGTGCCGAAGCTGCGCCAGGCCGGATACAAGAAGATCGTGCTGGCCGGCCAGTCGCGGGGCGCTTGGCAGTCGGTCGAGTTCCTGGCCCAGGGCCAGCTGACCGAGCTGGTCGACGGCGTGCTCGCCTTCTCGCCGGCGAGGCATGGCGAGAACACCGAAGGCGCGCGCCTGAGAGCACCCGCGGACTGGCGCCGGCTGATGGAGGCCATCCAGCCGAAATCCTTTGTCTTCGCCACGGTATTCTTCGGCTCCGACCCCTACGTGCCCGAGGCAGCGAGTGAGGCGAAGACCGCCCGCGACGCGCTCTCGGACAAGGGCATCAGGAACGCCGTCATCTACGAGGACGGCGACGACATCGTCCCGCTCAGGGACGGAGAGCGCAACGGCCACTCGGCTGCCAGCAGCTCCGCCTTCACCAACCGCTACGCCGCCTGCCTGATCCGCTTCGTCGAGGCGGGAGAGAAGACGGGGGCGTGTCGCTAGTCTCGTCATGCGTGATTGGCAGCCCGTTCGTAGATCTGATCACACAGCGCTACCGCCTCGGCGCATTCGCTGACCGGGCAGGCCGGCGTCCGCCCGGCGGCGAAGTCGGCGAAGGCGGTTTCCACCATCGGCTGCTGGATCGGGATCTTCGGCGTCGCGTGGGTCTCGAGCTGGCCGTCGGCGTGGCGGATGGTGAGCTCGGTCGCGGTCTCGAGGAAATAGGCGCCGGTCGAGGCGACCCGCCATTCGAGATCACCGCCGCCCGACGCATAGGAATAGCCGGCTTCGATGGTGCAGGCAGGGCCGCTGGGCGATTGCAGCAGGGCGGTGGCGAATTCCTCGACGGGGAGGGCATAGGCGTGGTGGCCGATGGCGGCGGCGCGGACTTCGACGTCCGGGCCGGCGAGGCCGAGGAAGGCGTCGGCTCCGTGGATGCCGAGATTGCGCAACGCGCCGCCGCCGGACTTGTCCGGCTCCAGCATCCAGCCGACGCCCCAGTCGGGGTAGCGCCGGGGCGGGCCGTTGATGATGCGGAAATGCGCATGCATGAGGGTGCCGAAGCGGCCGGCCTCACGCAGGCGGGCGACATGGCTCCAGATCATGTTGTGCCGGAGCGGCAGCGCGGCGGTGGCCCAGACGCCGGCCCCCTCGATCGCCCGGGCGGCGGCGCGGGCCTGGATACCGTCGAGTCCCATCGGCTTCTCGATCAGCAGCGGCAACCGGCGGTCGAGGGCAGGGGCCAGGGTCGCCATTACCCGGTCGTGGCGCGGCGTGACGAAGACGAAATCCGCCCCGGTCGTCGCCAGCATCGCGCCGGCGTCCGTATCGAAGGGAATTCCGAGCTTCGCCGCTGCCGCGGCGCCGTCGGCGGCATCGAGGTCGCTGGCGCCCACCACGGGTACGCCGAGCGTCTTCAGGATTCCCGCATAGATCGGGGCGTGCCAGTGGGCGACGCCGAGGAAGGCAACGCGAGGGGGCATGCGGATACTCTTGTGCTGAACCGGATCGTCCCCCTAACATCGCCGAGGATTTGACGATCGGAAAGAGGCCGCATCAACCGGCCCTTACATCACCCGGAGGAAACCATGCGGTTCGGAACATTCGTCGTCGCGGCGTCACTGCTGATCGCCGGCCCGGCCTTGGCCCAGGACAAGGCCAGCCTTCGCCTCAACTGGCTCTTGAGCGGCTCCCATGGCGCCTTCGTGCTGGGGAAGGAACGGGGCTACTACAAGGCCGAGGGCATCGACCTCACGCTGAACGAGGGCCGCGGCTCCGCCCGCTCGGTCCAGCAGATCGGCTCCAAGGATGACGACTTCGCCATGGCGGATGCCGGTAGCCTGATCGCCGGCGCGTCCAAGGGCATCCCCGCCAAGTCGGTGATGTCGGTGGTCAACCGCTCGACCTACGGCGTCATCGCGCGCGCCGATCTCGGCATCAAGACGATGAAGGACCTGGAAGGAAAGCGCCTCGCGGTCACCGCCGGCGACGGGTTGACCCAGCTCTGGCCGGCGGTGGTGGCGGTCAACAAGCTGGACGGCGACAAGGTCCGCCTGGTGATGATGGACGCGACCGCCAAGACCACCTCGTTCCTCGACAAGCAGGTCGACGCGGTGCTGGGCGGCATCACCGAATTCCCGACCCTGTTCAAGGCCAAGGGCGTGGACTCGACCGTGCTCGCCTTCGCCGACTACGGCGTCAACACCATCGGCATGACGGTGATCGCGCATAACGACACCATCAAGAACAAGCCCGACCTGGTGAAGCGCTTCGTCCGCGCCAGCCAGAAGTCCTACGAGGCGATGATCGCCGAGCCCAAGGAAGCGGCGGCGGCGGTCAACCGCATGAACAAGGATCTGCCGATGGAAACGCTGATCAAGACGGTCGAGGAATCGAACCTGGTGACCGCGGCCGGCATCCCGAAGGGCAAGCGCGTCGGCCTCGCCGAGGACTCCGACTGGCAGCTCACTCTCGACCTGATGAAGAAGTACCGCGAGGTCGAGACCACCATGCCGGCGACGGCGTTCTACACGAACGAGTTCCTGTCGAACTGAGGCGCTCTTCAAACCCTCTCCCCCTTCGACTCCCTCTCCCGTGCGCAGCGCGGGGGAGGGCGGGGGTGGGGGCCGAGCGAAGCGAGGTTCGGCCGTTGACGAGGAACTCGCGCGCGCCTCAAGAAAATCCCTCGCTTCGCTCGGCCCCCACCCTGCCCTCCCCCGCTGCGCGGGAGAGGGTTCCCGAAGCTCTACTGCCGTGCCCACATCCGCGGGACCGCGTGTCGGCACGCCGCGACGGCAGACGACGCCGGTTTCCTAGTAGTTGATCTTCTGGATCGGCATCGTCGTGCCGTCCGGGAGCGCGAGCGTGCCGGTGACCGGCGAGGCGAAGCCGACCGAGACCGTGCCGATCGGGCCTGCCAGGCCGGGCGGCGCGTAGCGGCCGCCCAGCGTCTGTCCGCGGGTATGCCAGGTGAGCATCCCCTGGAACGCCGTGTCGTCGACGAGACGGGACTGGCTCGCGCTCCAGACCGGCCTGCCGCCGGCGTCGTAGGTGAAGTTGACCAGGAACATCGAGTCGCCCTGGACCTCGATGAAGCAGCCGCGCCAGCCGGCGGTCGGGTTCCACCACCAGCCGGTCCCGGGCTGCGTCGGCCGGGTGTCGAGACCCGGCCCGCCGGAGACAAAGGCGAACCGCTCGATGGCGATGCTCGTCGGATCGAGGCCCGCGCCGCTGATCGAGAGCAGGGCCGATGCCGTCGATGTCAGCGTCAATCGCACCCAGGCGACCTGGCTCGTGGACGCCGCCTGGCCGCCCTGATAGCGGACAAGGTAGCCGTAGTAGAGATCCGGATTGTGCTCGGCCAGCGCCGCCGAATACCAGACCGGCGTGCCGCTGCCGTCATACATGAAGGCGCCGAGAAAGATCATCTTGTTGGCGGGGCTGTAGTCGATCGCGAAGCCGCGTCCGGGTTCCGCGGGATTCCACCACCAGCCGGCCTGAGGCGTCGTCGTCGCCGGATCGCCGGTCAGGGTGACGTAGTCGAGGTCCGGAGACGTCCTGAGGTTCGTGAAGCTGCCGTGCTCGACGCACCGGTACGGGTCGGCGTCCCGCTGCTCTTTGGTGTAGATGAGCTGGCTTCGGGAGGCGACGCCACGGGCGGTGAAGGGCTGGAACGCCTCGTCGGTGAGGGTGTCGAAATAGGAGACCAGCCGGTAGCCGGCGGGCGTATTGACGCCGACGGCGATGTCGGAATACGTCGCCGCGCTCGCGTGATTGCCGAGGCGCTGGCCGTCGGCGACGTGCTCGCCGATGGTCAGCGGTTTCGCCAGGTTGACGTGGAAGAGGATGAAGACGAAGGCGGGCTGGAGATCCGACGTGATGTGGATCTGGGTTCCGTCGGTGTCGGCTCTCAGTCTCGAGACGGTTCCCGCTACCGGAGCCGAAACCGTCGCCGAGGTGCCGGGCCGGATGAAGTAGTGCTTCATCGACCGGCATCGCTCGAGATCGTCGTGATAGTCGTGCCCGGCGCCCGAGCGGAATTTGGAGATCTGCTTTATCGTCGAAAGGTCGATGTAGACGCTATTGACGAATTTCGGGACGCCGAGAGCGTCCAGGTTGTAATAGGCGTATGGCTGGGCGGAGACGACTGCCGGTACGAAAAGCAACAGGACGGCGAACATACGGACGAGGCGAGGGGGCACTGGCAGGCTCCGGACGGATCCAGGCCAAAACAATGCAAGACCCGAGCCGGAACCGTCGTCCCGACCGTTTGGGTCGCAGCCCCGGGCCTTAAGGAGCGCTCACGCCAGTTCCGGGAAATCCTCCTCCCAGAACTCGGTGACGCCGCGTACATTATTGCCGCGCTGCGCCGCCTCGTTCCGGCGCAGCTCGACCCGGCGGATCTTGCCGGAGATGGTCTTCGGCAGGTCGGAGAACTCGATCCGCCGCACGCGCTTGAACGGCGAGAGATGCGCGCGGGCGTGCTGGAAGAGGGCGAGCGCGGTCGAGCGGTCGGGCTTGTGGCCCTGGGCCAGCACGATGAAGGCCTTAGGGACCGCGAGGCGCAGCGGATCGGGTGAGGGCACCACGGCGGCCTCGACCACGGCCGCGTGCTCGATCATTGCGCTCTCCAGCTCGAACGGGCTGATGCGGTAGTCGGACGCCTTGAACACGTCGTCGGCGCGGCCGACATAGGTGAGGTACCCCTCGGCATCGCGCATGGCGACGTCGCCGGTGCGGTAGACCTCGCCGGGAAGGGCGGCGATGCGTCCGGCATCGTCCTGGTAGCCCTGCATCAGTCCCAGCGGCCGGTCGGCCAGCGGCAGGCAGATCTCGGCCTCCTCCTGCGCCTTGCCGTCGGCGTCGCGAAGCTCGACGCGATATCCCGGCAGCGGCCGGCCCATCGATCCGGCCTTCACTTTCTGGCCGGGGCTGTTGCCGACCTGGGCGGTGGTCTCGGTCTGGCCGTAGCCGTCGCGGATGGTGAGGCCCCAGGCATCGCGCACGCGCTCGATCACCTCGGGGTTCAGTGGCTCGCCGGCGCCGATCACCTCTGTCAGCTTCACCTTCCAGGCGGCCAGATCCTCCTGGATCAGCATGCGCCACACCGTCGGCGGCGCGCAGAAGGTGGTGACGCCGCAGCGGACCAGCGTGTCCAGCAGCGGCTTCGCCGCGAAGCGCGGCTGGTTGAACAGGAACACGGTGGCGCCTGCGTTCCACGGCGCGAAGATGCAGCTCCAGGCGTGCTTGGCCCAGCCGGGCGAGGAGATGTTGAGATGCACGTCGCCGGGGCGGAGGCCGAGCCAGTACATGGTCGAGAGATGGCCGACCGGATAGCTCTGGTGGCTGTGCAGCACCAGCTTCGGCTTGCTGGTGGTGCCCGAGGTGAAATAGAGCAGCAGCGGATCGGTTGCGTTGGTGATGCCGTCGGGCATGAAGCTCGCGGGTGCCGAATCCGCAGCTTCGTAGGGATGCCAGCCCGGCGCGCTGCCGCCGACCAGGATGCGGGTATAGTCGCCGGGAAGCTCGTCGAACTTGGATGCGTTCGCCGCCCCGGTGATGACGTGGCGCACGCGGCCGCGGGAGAAGCGGTCCTGCAGGTCGTCGCGGGTCAGCAGCGTCGTCGCCGGCACGATCACCGCCCCCAGCTTCATCGCCGCCAGCAGGCTCTCCCAGAGCGGGATCACGTTGCCCAGCATCAGCAGCACGCGGTCGCCGCGCTTGACGCCGAGCGAGCGGAAATAGTTGGCGACTTGATTGGACCGCCGGGACATCTCGGCGAAGGAAATCTTGGTCTCGGCGCCGCCTTCGTCGACCTGCCACACCGCCGGACGCGGGTTGTCTTTCGCCATCGCGTCGAAGTAGTCGAGCGCCCAGTTGAAGCGCTCCAGCTTCGGCCAGCGGAAGTCGCGATAGGCGGTCTCGTAATTCTCGCGCTCGCGGAACAGGAAGTCGCGGGCGGCGAGGAAGGCCGAAGCGGGCATGAACGGGTTCCCCTCTAGGTGGCTCGCATCCTGCCTCAGCCGGTCCCTTTCAGGAACTCCGGTTTCTCGAAGGCGGGATCGGGATAGGTGTAGAAGCCGCGGCCGCTGGCAAGCCCGGTGCGGCCATCCTGGATCATCGCCTTAAGCATCGCCGGCGGCCGGTCGGTCTCGTCGCCGGACGCGGCGTGGTAGGTCTCCTCGATCTTCAGGATGGTCGGCAGCCCGATCTGGTCCATCAGGCCGAAAGGCCCGTAGGGCGTGCCGAAGGTCAGCATCCAGGCGCGGTCGATGTCATGCGGATCGGCGTAGCCCTTGTCGACCTGGTGCAGGACCTCCTTCTTGATCGCCCGCCAGAGGCGATTGAAGGAGTAGCCCATGATCTCCTTCCGGGTGAGCAGCGGCACCATGCCGATCGCCTTGGCCCAGGCGAGAGCAAACCCGATCGTCTCCGGTGCCGTCTTCGAGCCGCCCATGATCTCGACCAGCCCCTGATGCCGGGGGTCGGTGAAGTTCATGTTGAAGAAGCGCTCCGGCCGGCCCGAGGATTCCGCCAGCGGCGTGCACAGCATCGAGGATGTGTTGGAGCCCATATAGGCGTCAGCGCCGAGCCGCTTGCCGATATCGGCATGGAGGCGCTGCTTCAGCTCCATCACTTCCGGTACGTTCTCGAACGCGAGCTGGGCGCCGGCCAGCGCCTCATCGAGGTCGCGTGTCGACGTGAGGCAGGCATCGAGCGTCTTCCGCTCCGCGCCTTCGCTCCAGCTCCGCACTAGCGCCAGCGAACGTTCCAGCTGCTCTGCCGAGGTGTCGTAGGCCCGGGTCGGAATGCCCTTCCGGGCGCAGGCCCAGGCGACCTTGGCGCCCATGACGCCGCAGCCGATGACGGCGATCGGCCGGGCGGGATCGAAGGCGGGAAGGGTCATGGTTTCGTGCTCGCGTGGATTGGGTATCCGGAGTGTGCCATAGGGCGGGAGAGTCACACTCTCCCTCGCGCCTTGAGAGGAAACGATGTCCCGCGCCGCCGATCTCGTCCGCTCGACCCTGGTCTGGGACAATGTCTGGCCGCTGGAGCCCTGGGCCGGCAATGACTGGGACAAGCTGCCGGTCTTCGCCGCTGCCGGCTGGAATCTGTTGTCGCTGACCATCGCCGGCGACGACCACAACATCGGCCAGGCGTTCACCCGTGTCGCCGCGGCCCGAAAGCGCCTGCTCTCCGAGCCCGAGCGCTACGTGCTGGTGGAGACGGTCGACGATATCCTCGCCGCCAAGGCCGCGGGGAAGCTGGCGGTCACGCTGCATTTCGAAGGCACGCGCTGCTTCGAGCGTAACCTCGACGTCATCGAGCCGTTCTTTCGCCTCGGCGTCCGCCACACGCTGATCGCCTTCAATGCGGCGAATTCCGCCGGTGGCGGCTGTGCCGAGGAGGGCGATGGCGGGCTGACCCAGTTCGGCCGCCGCCTGGTGCGCGAGATGGAGCGGGTCGGCATGATGCTGGACCTGAGCCATACTGGCGCCCGCACCAGCCTGGAGGCGATGGAGATCGCGACCCGGCCGGTGCTGTTCACCCACTCCAACGCCGCAGCGGTGACGCCGCATTACCGCAACCTGACCGACGAGCAGATCAGGGCCTGCGCCGCGACCGGCGGGCTGGTCGGCATCTCCGGCTCCAGCGACTATCTCGGCGACGCCACCGCTTCGACCGCCTCGCTCTTCCGCCATCTCGACCACATTGTGCAGCTGGTCGGCATCGACCATGTCGGCCTCGGCCTCGACCTGGTGTTCGACGCGGAAGCCGTCAGCAACTTCGCCCGCAGCCGCGCCGACGAATGGCCGCAGGCGCGCGACCCCGCCTGGCCCGGATTCCGCTATGCCCGCTTGGATCAGCTCACCGAGCTGGTCGAGACGATGCTGGCCCGCCAATACACCGAGGCCGATGTCGCCAAGTTCCTCGGCGGCAACTATCTCCGCATCGCGCGCCAGGTATGGGGATGATGAAGGCCGAGTGTTATTCGGTCTGGCTGATGCCGGATGCGGCCTGGGGACGCGAGTTCCAGGCGATCGTCGATGATCTCGCGTCCCGCTTCTCGACGCCGCGCTTCCGGCCGCATCTGACCCTGATCGGCGGACAGCCCTTCGACCGCGAGGATCTGAAGCGCCGCCTCGCTCCGGCGGTGACGGGCGCAGCACCGCTCTCCCGCCCGATCCTCGATGTCATCACCGGCGAGGCCGTCTTCCGCTCCTTCTATGCGCTGTTCGGCGTCGAGGGCGGGCTCGGCGATCTCCGCCGACAGGTCAATGTCGCGGTGCCGGGTTCAGACCCCGGCCAGTTCATGCCGCATGTGTCGCTGCTCTACGGCGCGGTCGCGCCTAAGCCGAAGGCGGCTGCGGCTGCCGAGATCCGGGCCGCGCTCGCGGGGAGGACGGTCACCTTCGACCGTGTCGAGATCGTGCGCTCGGGCGACGATGTGCCGATCGAGGACTGGGAGACGGTCGCCGCGTTTGAACTTCGCTAACGCGCGCTTTCGGTACCCTCCCCCGCGCTTCGCACGAGGGAGGGGGTACGACGCTGTACGCTCTAAACTGGCGTCCAGCCGATGGCGTCGCGAAGGAAGGCGTATCCCAGAGCGGTGAAAGCCGCGCGTTCGGTGTTGTCCTTGCCGTAGCCATGGCCGCCGGCGGCGGGTTCGTAGAACCAGGCGGGGTAGCCGAGCGCTTTCAGCTTCGCCGCCATCTTCCGCGCATGTCCCGGATGAACGCGGTCGTCGCGGCGCAGCGTCGCGATCAGGATCGGCGGATAGGGTTTGCCGGCTGCCGCCACGTGGTAGGCGGACATGGGCGCGAGAAAGGCCCAGTCTTCCGGCTTATCGGGGTCGCCGTACTCGCCGACCCAGGAGGCCCCCGCCAGCAGCTTGTTGAAGCGGCGCATGTCGATCAGCGGGATGGTGCAGAAGAGGGCACCGAAACGTTCCGGATATCGCGTCAGCATGTTGGTGATGAGAATGCCGCCATTGGATCCGCCTTCGGCGGCGATGCGTCCCGGCCTCGTCACGCCGCGCGTCACCAGATCGGCGGCGACCGCGGCGAAGTCGTCGTGGCTGAGGCGCTTGCCTTCGCGCATGCCGGCCCGGTGCCAGGGCGTGCCGAACTCGCCGCCGCCGCGGATACTGGCGACGACGCTGGTGCCGCCGCGCTCCAGCCACAGCTTGCCGATGGCCGAGTTGTAGTAGGGGAGCTGCGAGATGTTGAATCCGCCATAGCCGTAGAGATGCACCGGCGTCTCGCCCGACGCATCGGGACGGCCGACCTGGGTATAGGGGATGCGCTCGCCGTCGACCGACACTGCCTCGTGGCGGGTGACGACGAGGCCGCCGGCATCGAAGGTGACGGGCGCCTGCTTCAGCAGCACCGGCGCCTTGCCGAGGCCGAGCAGGAACAGCGAGGCCGGCATCAGCGGGGTCTGCGCGCTGGCCAGAAGGTCGCCGTTGGACTCCTTCTCCTCGGTGTCGAGCCGCCAGACATGGGCGACGCCCTTGTCCGGCAGGCCCGCGATGCGTTCGCGCGTCCACGCGCCCGGTGACGGCGTCAGCGCCTCGAAGAGCGGATCGAGGTCGTCCAGGATCGACAGGATGAGCCGGTCCAGCGACCAGAAGAATCCCTGCAGCGCCCGCCTGGGGCCGGGCTCGAAGAGCCGGGTGAAGCGGCGGTCGCCGGCGAGGAAGGCCGAGAACGAGATGCCGAGCAGCGTGTCCGGCGCGTAGGTCTCGCCGCCGACGGTCCAGGGCTTCCGCGGCTTGATCGCGATCCAGTCGCGATGCCAGTCGATCCGGACATGCGTCGGCAGGTCGAGGCGCGTCTTGGCGCCGCTGCGGTCGCCGATCCAGACGAGCTGCTCGAAGGTCTCGACATTCTCGACGAAGTACAGCCGCTCGGGCACGGCCTCCGGGTCCTTGCCGCCCCAGCTGCTGTTGGACGCGGGCTTGATCTCGAAGATGACCGGGGCCTTGAGCGGATCGGTGCCGCGCGGCCACAGGCGGATCGTCCGGCCATAGCCCGCGCGCGTCGCCTTGTCGGGACCGAAGGAGGAGGAGAGCAGCAGGGTGTCGCGGTCGAGCCATTCCGTGCCGCCCTTGGCTTCCGGCAGGACGAAGCCGTCGGCGACGAAGCGCCGCGTCGTCAGGTCGAACTCGCGCAGCACCGTGGCGTCGCCGCCGCCGCGCGACAGCCGCAGGATGGCGCGGTCATGGGTGCCGGGAAGGGTGGAGGCGCCGCCCCAGATCCAGTCCTCGCCTTCCGCCGCCGCCAGCGCATCGAGATCGAGCAGCGTTTCCCACACCGGCTGGTCGGTGCGGTAGCTCTCAAGCGTCGTCTGCCGCCAGAGGCCGCGCGGGTTGGCGGCATCCTTCCAGAAATTCTGCAGCAGGCCGCGGCGCCGGGTGACGAGCGGGATGTTGTCCGAACGGTTGAGGATGGCGGCCAGCGCGTCGCGGTCGGCGACGAAGATGGGATTGGAGAAGCGGGCCAGCGTCTTCGCGCTCTCCGCATCGGCCCAGGCGGTCGCGGCGGTTCCGTCGATCTCTTCCAGCCAGAGATAGGGATCGTCGTCCGGCGCGCCGAGGGTGGGGCGGGGATCGGTCATGAGGCGGTCTTTCCGGACGGCAGCGGCGGCACGGCGAAGCTCTTGGGACCTTCGCCGCGACGAACGCGCTCGGTCATGGTGACGAACGCGCTTTCGAGAAGCCGCGCCGTCCGCTTCGTGTCGAACAGCGGCTGCGTGTCGCGGTTCCGCGCCAGTTTGTCTCGGATCGCCGCCAGCGCATCCTTGTCCGTTGCCAGCTTCAGCGCCAGCGCCTCGTAGTCGGCGAGCGTGTGCGTCACCAGCTCCGGCAGGCCGATCGCTCCCAGCAGGCTGGCGGCGACGCGGCCGGCGAAGGCGCCGCCGCGGCGGGTGACGACCGGAAGCCCTGCCCACAGCGCGTCGCTTGCCGTCGTGTGGGCGTTGTAGGGGAGCGTATCCAGAAACAGGTCGGCCAGGCGATGGCGGGCGAGGTGGTCCTCCGGCTTCGCCCGCGGCGCGAACACCAGCCGGTCCGGATCGACGCCGGCCGCTTCCGCTTCGCGCCGGAGATTGCGGACCGCCGCCGCGTTGGCCGAAAGCAGCCAGAGCACGCTGCCCTCGACCTTGGCGAGCAGCCGCATCCAGGCACTGAAGACCTCGGGCGTGATCTTGTAGGCGTTGTTGAAGGAGCAGAAGACGAAGCCCGTCTCCGGCAAGCCCGCCTCGGCGCGCGTCGGTGTTGCGGATGGGATCGGGCGCCTGTCGTCGTTGACCAGATAGGTTTCGGGCATACGCACCACCGCCTCGACGAAATGCCGTTCCTCGCCCGGTTCGACCAGGACCGGATCGGCGATGACGTAGTCGACGAAGCCGGCGCCCATGGTGCCGGCAAGCCCGATATAGCTGACCTGCACCGGCGCCGGGCGCCGCGCCAGGATCGCGGGACGGCCGCCGTCGGTGTGGCCGTTCAGGTCGATCAGCACATCCGTCTCGATCTCGCGGATCAGGCGGGCGACCTCCGCGTCGCTCTTGTCGTGGCCGGCGATGACGTGATCGAAGGCGGCGAGGACGCGGGCGCGGATGTCGCTGGGCTCGTCCGGCGAGAGCGAGATCGCGTAGGTCTCGAAGCGCGAGCGGTCGTGGCTCTCGAACAGCCCGGCGGTGAGCTGGGCGATGGCGTGCTCTCGGAAGTCGGAGGACATGTAGACGAGCCGGATGCGGTCGTGCCCGTAGGCCTCGCCCTGCCAGAGCGGCGCGAAAGGCCCGGGAACCTTGTCGCGGACATAGATCTCGGCGCAGAGCCGCTGGTCCGAGGCGGTATCGGAGACCGACAGGAACGAGAACGGGAAGTCGGCCCGTTTCCCGGCGCGGATGGCCGCCGTGATCTTCTCCGCGACCTCGCCGCTCGCCCGCCAGTCGCAGCAATGGCGAAGGCAATGGTTCCACTGGCCGAGCACATAGGCGCGCTCGGGGTCGATCCTGGCGCTGGCGGCGAAGTCGGCCGCGGCCAGCTCGTACTGCCTGCTGTCCATCAGCGCGACGCCGCGGTTGCAGAGGATCTCCGGATCGGCCGGGTTGATCTTCAGCGCCTTGTCGTAGCTGGCGAAGGCCTCCTCGAAGCGTTGCAGCTGTTTCAGCGTGTTGCCGCGAAGGCCGAGCGCCTTGGTGTCGTTCGCCTGGAAGGAGAGTGCCTTGTCGTAGCTGGCCAACGCGTCGAGCGGTCGCTTCAGGTCGTTCAGGACATTGCCGCGGTTGGTCAACGCGATGATGTTGTCCGGCCGGATCGCCAGCGACTGGTCATAGCTTGCCAGCGCCTCCTCGAAGCGCCCGAGCTCGCGCAGCGCGTTGCCGCGATTGGCAAGTGCGTTGGCGGCACGCGGATTGATGCCGATCGCGGTGTCGTAGCTCGCCAGGGCCTCTTCGAAACGCGCGAGGCCCAAGAGCGCGTTACCGCGGTTGTAGTGGGCGTCGGCGAAGTCGGGCTTGAGCGCGATAGCCCGGTCGTAACTCTCGATGGCGTCACCGGCGCGGCCGAGGTGCAGGAGAGCGATGCCGCGATCGGAATGCGCGCCTGCCGAGCGGCCGTTGGTCTTGATCGCTTCGCCGAGCAGGCGCTCGGCCTCGCCGAACCGGCCGCGCCGGCCGGAAATGATGCCCATGAGGTGGAGGGCTTCGAAGTGCGTGCGCTTGGCCATCAGGATGACGCCGCAGCAGCGCTCGGCCTCGGTCAGGTTGCCTTTCTGAAAAGCGGCGAGTGCCTGTTTCAGGAGTAGGTCGAAGTCCAGCTCTTTCCGCGCCATTCGCCGTCGGCCTCTGCAACACAGTTCGGGGCGGCGAGTGTGCCAGGAATAGCCGGCGAGGCGAAGCCATGGCTCCGCCTCGCCGGGACGTGACCTTGGGGTCT
This sequence comes from Alphaproteobacteria bacterium, assembly GCA_964201945.1. Lineage (GTDB taxonomy): Bacteria > Pseudomonadota > Alphaproteobacteria > SHVZ01 > SHVZ01 > SHVZ01. Next base: position 4,047 of record CAXNIC010000020.1, on the reverse strand, counting down.
AGGCGACCGCTTCGATCGGGCGCTTGAGGCCGATGTATTGCAGCTCGGCGAAGAGGCCGACGACGACCGCCTGGGCGGTGACGAAGGCGTATCCGAGCGCAGTCGGCTGGACGAGGACGAAGAGGCCGAGGCTGGCAGCGGTCCAGGCGATGTTGCCGATGATCACCGCCCAGACCGCGCCTTCCGGCAGGCGGGCGCGGGTGCCGAGCCAGCCGACCAGGGCGGCGTAAGGCAGCAGCAGGATGCCGGCCTCGCGCAGCAGCAGGGTCGGCAGGCCGAGCAGGCTGTCGAGGAACCCGGCGCCCGTTGCCATCAGCAGGCCGGTCGCGGCGCTGGCGACGGCATCGGCGAGGAGCGCGCGGCGGAGGAAGAGGGAGGGGGCGATCGACATGAGAGGTCTCCATCGGTTGTTTTGAGCACCCTTCGGTGCATGGCCAGATGGTCTGCTTCTCCATGCAGCGGGTCGATTACGTGGGAGGTAAGGGAAGTCGGGCACAGCCTGCGGCAGGGCGCCGCAGGCTGGATGCGGGAGCCGCTCTCGTGAACCCTCTCCCACCGGGAGAGGGTGCGAGGCGAAGCCGAGCGGGTGAGGGGCCTCCTCTCCGGTGCTCGGGTGTTGATTTCATCGCGAGGTGGAGGGGCGGCCCCTCACCCGCTCGCCTACGCTCGCACCCTCTCCCGGTGGGAGAGGGTTTGAAGACGGCGTCGCCACCCACACGAGTCCATGCCACAGGCCAGGCCCGCAGGGCTCGCTGTAGTCGCGCGACGGCTCTCGTCGCAAGCCGAGCCGCGTCATGACCGCCTGCGACCTGAGGTTATCGGCGGCGGTGTAGGCGAGAACCTCCCTCAGGCCGCAGCGGCTGAAGGCATCCTGCAGCGCCGCCGCCGCGGCCTCGGTGGCATAGCCGTTTCCCCAGGTGGATCGGACCAGCCGCCAGCCGATATCGGCATGCGGGCCGAGCGGATGCGCCGGCCGCGACGGCAGGATCCCGCAATAGCCGAGAAATACCCCCTCCCGGCTCTCGAGCGCCCAGCGGGTGAAGCCGTGCCGGCCGAACGCCGCGGCATAGCGCTCGAACTTGGTGTCGCTCCCCGCCCGGTCGAGCGGGTCGGGCGCGTCCCACATGACTTCGGGGTCGGCGTGCAGAGCCGCGAACGCGTCCCGATCGGCTTCCTGCCAGCAGCGCAGCGTTGTCCGCGGCGTATCCAGCCTCACCGCGTCATCCGGCGGTGACGAAGCCGTAGCGGCGGTTGCTGGGCCGGGCGCCGCGTTCGTCGTACTCTGCCTTCAGGCGGTCGAAGCGGTCGAGGCTGGCGGTCCGCTGGTAGCCGTAGAGCCTGGCGACGTTCTCGCCGAAGATCGCGGTCTTGACCGGGCCGTCGGCCGCACCCAGCGGGGCGAAGCCGTGCTTCTTCTGCATGTCCTCGGGGATCTCGAGACGCCGGAGCCCCTCGATCTGCCATTGCGGCGAACCGGTCCACACTGCGTCGGTGCCCCAGATCACGTGATCGGCGCCCATGCCCTTGATCATGATCCCCATCAGCGCCGCGCAGAGCCGGGGCTGCGACACCGTCGAATGCGCGAAGAGTTGGCCGAGATCGGCATAGACGTTGGTCACGCCGTATTGCGCCGGGATGTCGGCCATGTCGCTGACCCAGGAGCTGCGACCGGTGGTGTCGAACTCGGCCATCGCCTGCGCCGGGTCGCCGCCGACATGGCGGTAGGCGCCGTGATAAATGATGAAGTTGAGCTGCGGCCAGTCCTTCGCCGCCTTGCCGACGTCGCGGACGTCGGCGTAGGGCCTAAGATGGGGGAAGCGCTTCTCGGTCGCGTCTGAGAACAGACCCTTGTGGACGCAGACGTTCTTGATGCCGGCCTTCACGAATTTCTCGTAGGCCGCGTAGGTGAGCTTCTCGTCGTCCATCCGCCAGGGATAGCGGCTGGTCTCCTTGTGGGTGTTGTCGCCTACCGTGTAGCCCTTCATCGAATCCGGCTTGAGCTCGAGCGCCCGGTCGAGGTTCTCGAGCCAGTTGGGATAGCCCGGCGTGAACATCGCATGCGCCAGCAGGCGCTTGGTCCCGGCCTCGCGGTTGACCTTGTCCCGCGCCTCGGCGGCCATCTCGTTGGTGAGGAACCAGTCCTCGGCGACCTCGGACGGCGAGCCCGAGATCAGCGCCACCTTGGTGTCGCTGTCGAGATAGATCTCCTTGAAGTAGTTGCCGAACTTCAGGTCCTCGATGGTCTGCGGCTTGCCCTGGAGCTGCGGGTTCCAGCCGGAGCGGCCGACCGCCTCGCGGGCGGCGATGAAGTTGGTCAGCCGCGTGTCGTCGCGAAGGAAGTGGGTGTGGGTGTCCATGACGAACTGGCCCTTCAGCGCCTGGGCGCGCTGGGCCGCCATGTCCGGCATCGCCGCTTCGGCCTTCGAGACCTGGAAGATCGGTCCGTAGACCTCGTTCATGGCGACGAAGGCGGACGCCATGCCGGCGGCGGTGCGGAAGAAGGCGCGGCGCGACAGGCCCTGGTGCTTGGCCAGCCGCCCGCCAAGATCCTTGAGGCGCGCCTCGACCTGGCGCTGGTCCGCCGTCTGCGGCGTCGGCAGGTATTCGTCGCTGGAGACGATCTGGGTCGGGATCGGGCCTGGGAAGGCCGAGGTCTCGGCCGGGCTCAGGCGGTCGATTTCATCCTGGCTCAGGAACCGCATGGCGCTCTCCTTGGAATGACTAAAGGCAAGGATCGGCCGTCGCGGTGCCGCGATCAAGAGGGAGGCGGCCTCGGTCGCGCAAGCTTGAAGACCAGCGGTGCGCAGGTGATGACGATGAGGATGCGCGCGATATGGTGGGTCGCGACGAAGGCGGCATCCGAGTGGAGCGCGATCGCGACCAGGCTCATCTCGGCGAGGCCGCCGGGCGAGAAGGCGAGGAGGACGTCGTCGGTGCTGAGGCCGGTCGCGCGGCCGAGGGCGAGGCTGAAGACGACGGTGATCGCCATCAGGGCCAGCGTGGCGCCGACGGACATCAGCATGGCGTCGCGCACCAGGCGTGCCGAGGTGCCGGCGAAACGGGCGCCGATCGCGCAGCCCAGAACCACCTGGGCGACAGCGACGAGCAGGGCCGGCGGCTTCGCCTCGGAAAATCCGGTCATATGGGCGACGGCGCTCAGGATCATCGGCCCGAGCATGGCGTAGGCCGGAAGGCGGAGCAGCCGCGCCACGACCACGCCCACCACGCCGCAGACGACGAGGATGCCGGCATCGTCGAGGGAGATCTCGCCGCCGCCGATCGCCGGCAGCATCGACTCAGGCGGGGTGTAGCCGCCGGAAAAGCGGAAATAGAACGGGATCAGCATCACCACCAGCAGCACGCGGCAGGCATGGGTCAGCGCGATCAGCCGCTCGTCGCCGCCCATGGCTGCACCGACTGCCACCATCTCGTTGAGGCCGCCGGGCGCGGAGGCGAAATACGCGGTCGCGGTGTCGTAGCCGCAGAAGCGCTTGAAGTAGAAGAAGAGCAGGCCGGTGCCGAGGCCGACATAGGCGAAGAGCGCCAGCATGGTCGGCCACCAGCTGGCGACACGTCCGGGCAGGTCGGGGGTGAAGCTGGAGCCGAGCAGGACGCCGAGTACGACGATCATCAGCGCGCGGAGCTGGCGCGGCATCTTGACGTCCCAGCCCATCATCGACGCGGCGGTATTGAGGCACATGGCGCCGATCATCCAGGCGAGCGGCAGCCGGAAATAGGCGAAGATCGCGCCGCCGATCACGCCGAGGCCCAGCGACAGGGCGTAGGAGCGGAGCTGGGAGAGCTGGAAGGGCGGCGGTGAGGACACCCGCCGGCCCTCAGGCGATATAACGGCCGAGGCGGACCGCGGTCAGGCCCTTCTTCAGGCGCCGGGACGGCATGATCAGGACGCAGCCGTCATAGGGCGTGAGCACCGGCTTGCCGCCGTCGCGGGCGATCTCCGTCCCCCTCTTCTCGAATTCCTCCATGCCGCGATAGGGGCCGGCGAAATGGAAGTCGTCGCTCACCACCGTCACCGCCTCGGTCACC
>CAXNIC010000019.1:0-26683 GCA_964201945.1 Alphaproteobacteria bacterium | reverse complement strand
CGCCGGCCCTGCCGCGGACCCCGCCCGGGTCGATCACCGCCCGGTTCTCCTGGAAGTTCCTCTTGGTCTCCCGGTCCACGTCCTTCCGATAGGCTTGGTAGGCCTGGACCTCGGGGTTCTGGGAGGGCTGGCGGGCCTCAGCCGAGACGCTGAGGCCGACCAGCAGGATGGCGAGCAGCCGGAACAGCACGGTCAGGCCGCGGCCGCCGGCGCCGCCCGGAGCTTGAAGCTGGCATAGGCCAGGCCGGCGCTCAGAGCCAGGCCGGCAATCCCGACCACGAAGTCGATCGTCCGGGTGGTGGTGCCCAGCACCAGAACCCAGAGAAGTGCCAGGACGAGGTTGACACCCCGGAACATGATGCGCTGACCCGCGCTCATCTGGCCGACGGTCTGCGACAGCGAATCGTCCGGCGAGCCGCCCCGGAGAAGCGCCCACGCGACCACCTGGCCGATGATCATGACGAGCATCGCGGCACCGCCGAGCCACACGGCCCCGCCGGTCAAGAAAATGTAGGCGCCGGTGACTATCGCGGCGCCACCGACGACCTGAAGCAGGGTCTTGCGGGTGATCTGGTCGAACTGCATCTGGGCCTCCAGCCCTGGTTGTTCCCTCCCAGCTAAGCACACGCGGCCCGAACGTCAATCCTCAGCCCCAGGGGGAGGCCGCCATGGAAATCGCCGGCCTCTCCTTCGCCATCGACTCGAGGCCGGCCGCTGAGGCCACCCGCAACCTCGACGGCATGGCCGCGGCCTCGACCCGGGCCCAGCAGTCCTCGCAGAGCCTGCAGACCGCTTCCGAGCGGATGAACGCCGAGCTGCAGCGGACGATCACCACGCAGGCGAAGCAGATTCAGCAGCTGCAGGAGCTGCTCAAGCAGCAGCAGCAGATGGAGGCCGCGGTCCGCCAGGGCGCCTCGTCCTGGAGCGGCTACGGCACCGCGGTCGCCTCGGCGGCGGCCGGTCTCGGCGCGCTCGCCATCGGCTTCGGCCCGCTCGGCGCCGGCCTGGCCGCCGTCAGCGTCGCGACCGGCGCCGCCCAGAAGACGCTCGAGTCCTTCGCCGAGGCGGCTGTCGCCGCGGGCGCGGCCATGGGCGGGTTCGTCAAGACTCTGGCGACCGGCTCCTTCGACGTGGCCCCGCTCAAGGCGTCGGCCGCCGAGATGCGGCTCATCATGGTGACCACGGGCCAGACCCGCGAGGAGATCCTCAAGGCCACCGCCGGCTACAAGGAGTGGGAAGAGCGCCTCAAGACCGTCAACCGGCTCCAGCAGGAGTTCATCGTCCGCCAGGCAGAGGCGGGGAAGCGGGCCGAGGACAACAACCCGTTCCGCCCGATCGTCAAGGCGATCCAGGAGGCGTCCGGCGCCCTCGACGTCTTCCTCGCCAAGCAGGCGCTGATCTACCAGGGCGCGACCGACCGCTCGGACTCGCCGTTCGGCGTCACCGCGTCCACCTTCGGCGCGCCCGGCCGCGGCGTCTTCAGCCGCCTGGGCGAGTACATCAGCAACACCGCGTCCAACATCGCCGGCAACTACGACCCCGGCAAGCTCCGGCCGGTCGTCACGCCAGCCGACAAGGCGCTGGCTGACCAGTACACGGCATCGCTGCGCCAGCAGGAATACGTCCTCAAGGGCTATGCCGACGAGCTGAAGCGCGTCAACGAGCTGCGTGACAAGGGCCTGCTCAACGACCAGGCCTACCTGGCCGTGCTCGGCGACCTGAAGTCCCGCTACAGCGCGATCTCCTATGAGATCGACAACCTCACCAGCGCCACCGACCGCTACATCCAGAAGCGGCTCGAGGAAGACGGGCTGCTGAAAAAGAAGGAGTCGGCCGTCGGTGCCGCGGTGCTGGCGGGGCAGGGGCTCAACCGGACCACCAGCGCGCTGTCGACGCCGGAGTCGAGGGCCTCGGCCTTCGGCAACAGCATCATGCCGGGCCTGGCCGAGTACGAGCGGACCGCTGCGGATGCCGCCAAGGATCTCGCCGAGAAGACCGGCAGGGTGAACGACGAGCTCGACGAGCAGATCAGGCTCATCACCGAGCTCTCCAAGGCGGAGGCCGCGGCCGAGGCCCGCCGGAAGAACCTCCAGTCGACGATCGACGAGTACGGCGCGCCGATCAAGAACATGCGCGCCTGGACCGAGCAGCAGCAGCGGAGGAAGGAGACCTTCGACCTGATGCTGCGGAACGCCCGGTCGCTCGAGGCCAGCGGCGCGGCGCTCACCAACGAGGAATATCCGCTCTCCTCGAACGAGATCATGCAGGGGCGCGACTTCGAGCTCCGGCGGACCGACGCCTTCTACCGCAACCAGAAGCGGCTGGAGGGCGAGCGGGCGATCGCCAGCTTGCCGATGTCGGAGCAGGGGGCTGCGACCGCGCAGCTCCAGGCCGAGCAGGCCGAGCTCAACCGGAACGGCCAGAGTTGGAAGGTCCGCGCCGACGGCATCATCGCCTCCCAGCAGGCCATCTACGCCGGCGAGACCGCCATCATCCGGCAGATCCAAGCCGGCACCGAGGCGATGAAGTCGGCCGAGAAGGTAGCGGCCGAGCCGCTGAAGACCCGGGCGCAGCTCGCCGCCTACTGGAGCGCCTTCGACGCGGCCAAGCTGGTCCCTGGCACCTCCGACACAGATGCTGACGTGCTCGGCCACCAGGCCAAGGGCCGGGTCGGACTCCAGGAAAAGACCGCCGCTGGCGACGCGACCAGCCAGCTGGCGCTCAGGGTCTCCGGGCTCCAGCGCCTGGCGGCCGCCGAGCGCGAGTCCGCCCAGGCCGGCGAGAAGATGCGCATCGAGCTGGAGGCTGCCGAGCAGGCGCTCCGGCCGGGATCGATCGACAAGCGGACCTACGCGACCAAGAAGCTGCAGGAGGCCGAGGACCAGCGGACGGTCGCGGCCGCAACCTCTCACCGCCAGACCAACGAGCAGGTGAGCTCCCAGCTGAAGCTGGTCGACGCCTACGAAGGCTCGGCCGCGGAGATCATGAAGGCGAGGGCCGAGCAGGAGGCCGAGCTCGCCGTCATCGGCAACGTCATCAACAAGCGCGACCAGCAGGCGCGCGCCAACGACAACCTGCGGAAGTCCCTGGCCGAGCTGGTGACCCAGACCGCGGCATCGAACCATGCGATGCGCGAAGAGGTCTCCATCATGGAGGAGGCCAACCGGATCTCGAAGCGGACCGGCGTCTCCAGCGGCCTTTCCCGCGATCTCGCCCAGGAGCAGCGCCGGAACTCGGACCTGCGCCAGGCTGCCGGCCTGGCCGACGGCATCGGCGACCGCGAGGCCGCCAAGGCCCTCACCAACCTGGCCGACCAGCAGGAGCGGCTGAACAAGGCCCGGCGGGACGCCCAGACGATCGGTGACCTGCAGAGCCAGAACCAGGGCTACCGCGACCAGCTGGCGCTCTCCCAGAAGGAGCTCGAGCTGGTCTCGGCCCTGCCCGAGCAGCGGCAGATGGAGATCGAGAAGCTCCGGATCATCCTGGATCTGAAGCGCCGCGGCATCGATCTCGAGGACAAGACCCTCGATCCGGAGAAGCGCAAGGAAGCCGAGGAGATGATCCGGCTCGCCGGCGCCGTCGGCAAGGTCCGGGGCGAGACCGAGCGCGCGCGCCAGGAAATGGAGCAGTGGCGCCAGGTCGGCGACCACATCACCGAGCGCCTGGTCGACGGCTTCACCTCCTCGGGCAACGCCGTCAAGGACTTCGGCAAGCTGGCGATCGACACGTTCCGCGAGATCGCCAAGAACATGATCATCCGGCCGCTGATCGCGCCGATGGTCTACGGGGCGCTGGGCGTGCCGACGCCGTCGATGCCGAGCATCTTCGGGCCTACGCAGGCGTCGTCTGGTGGCGGCGGGCTGCTGTCGCTGCTGGGGCAGGGTGCGGCCCAGAAGGCCGGCGGCAGCCTCCTCGACAAATTCAACCCGTTCTCGTCGCTCACGAACATGTTCTCGGGCGGCAACAACTTCCTCAGCAGCATGCTCCCGTCCATCTTCGGGCCGGGCGTTGCAACGACTGCCACGATGGCGCCGGCGACGCTGGCCGCGATGATGCCGGGCGAGATCGCGGCCATGTCGGGCACCGTCGGCGCCATGGGGTCGGCCCCCGGCATGCTCGCCGGTATGGCGCCGATGCTGCCGGTGCTGGCGATCGCGCTGCCGCTCCTGCTCAGCATGTTCATGAAGAAGAAGCCGTCGGTCGGCCCGAACGCCAACGCGACGGTCGGCATGATGGACGGCATCGTCGGGATCACCTCGACGGGCGCGGACAACGGCGGCGACAAGGGGCCGGCGATCGAGCTGGCCAACGAGTCGATCAAGGCCTTGATGAAGACGATCCGCTCGATCGGCGGGTCGCTCGGCGCCGGCGGACTGCCGAACGGCCTCCAGGTCGGCCACTTCAAGGGCAAGTACTTCGTCGACGACACGGGCATGGGCGGCACCGCCCGCTATGACCAGAACCAGTTCGAGGACGGGGGCGCGGCCGTCGCCGACTTCCTCCGGCGCGCGCTCGCCAAGGCCGACATCGCCGGCATCTCCGACACGATGAAGACGGTCCTGCAGAAGACGACCGCCAAGTCGCTCGAGGACCTGGGCAAGGACCTGGACTTCGCGCAGCTGTACGAGCGCGACTTCAAGGCCGCCGACCAGATGAAGGAGGCGCTAAAGGCGCTGTCGACGACCTTCGACGAGTACACGGACCAGGCGAAGCGCCTCGGCCTGGACATGTCCAAGGTCACCGAGGCCTTCGTGCGCGAGCGGAAGAAGCTGACCGAGGAGTTCGAAAAGAGCTCGGTCTCCAGCATCCTCAGCATGTCGTCGCCGGCGGTCGCCAGCTTCCTGGCGATGATGGACTCGCAGAAGAAGCGGGTGGACGACGCCCGCACGCTGGGGGCATCCCTGGTCGCCGTCGAGCGCCAGAACTACCTCGAGCGCCGCGCCTTCATCCTGTCGCTGGGCGAGGAGCAGCGGAAGATCTTCCTGGCCATCCTGCCGCTGGCCGACCAGCTGCAGGCCAAGCTGGCGGACGCGATGTCGACGGTCAGCGCCGGCATCATCCGGACGACCAGCGCGCTGCAGGGCGCCCACGACGCCACCGCGAACGCGGCCAACTCCTTCCGGGCGCTGGGGCAGTCTCTGCGCCAGACCCAGGCGGCCCTCAAGCTGTCGAACCTCTCGCCGCTGTCCCCGGGCGACAAGCTGGCCGAGGCCAAGAAGCAGTTCGACGAGCTGAAGACGAAGGCCATGGCCGGCGACCAGGGCGCGGCCGGCAAGCTCAACGAGCTCGCCCGCAGCTATCTCGAGATTGGCCAGCAGAACTACGCCTCCGGTCCCCAGTACGCGTCGATCTACGACGAGGTGCAGAGGGCGCTCGGTGACGCCGCCATCGTGCAGGACGTGATCGCCATCAGGCTCGACATCCAGGTCGCCCTCATGGGCACCCAGATCGACATCCTGAAGGCGATCCAGAAGGCCATCGAAGACAACGCCAAGCTCCAGGACAGCACGGACTCGCTCTCGCGCCTGGGCGTCGCCGGCACCGTGACCGAGTTCGAGAAGACGATCTACGAAGCGATCGTCGACGACCTGAAGACGAAGCTGCCGACGACGGATCCGCTCCAGGCCCAGCTCGGCCAACTGCGCGGCACCGTCTCCGACGGCCGGATCTCCGAGGAGGAGGCGGCGACCTCCCGCGGTTCGCTCGACGCGCTCCGCCTCCGGTTCTACACCGACCTGCAGACCCAGCTCGGGCCCGACAGCGCGCTGATCCGGGGCTTCACGCTCCTCAACGCCGCGATGTCGACGGCGGCTTCGTCGGCCTCGAGCCTGAGCGCGGCGGTCACCGCCATGGGCACCACCTACACCCAGCTCGCGGGCATCCTGGATGCGGCCGTCATCACCAACGGCGTGGACATCGGCCAGGTCGCCACCGACGTCGCCAACCTGATCAACGCGATCGGCGGAGAGACCACGGTCGCGGCCCAGCCAGTCCTCAGCACGCTGGTCACCGACTTCAACAACCTCGGGAACACCCTCCGGAACCACGAGGGCAGGTTCTCCACCTCGGAGCTCAACAGGATCGGAACTGACTTCACCGGGCTCGGCGGCCGGCTGATCTCCGACACCACCGGCATCCCCGCGGTCAACAGCGCGATGCTGATCGTGGTCCCGTCGATCAACACCCTGATCGGCAGCTTCAGCAACATGGCCTCGCCGAACGGAAACGGCGCGATCGCGAACATGAAGACCGCGATGGACCTGCTCAAGGTCGCGATGGAGGGGGCGCACGCCTCCCTCAACGACCCGACCGTCGGCCTGCTCAAGGCCCTGGAAGACTTCCGCCTGAAGATCGCAGCACTCATCGCCACTATCGGCGGCGGCGGCGGCAGCAACCCGACGATGCCCTCGATCGACCGGACGCCTCTCGCCGGCGACACCATGTCGAAGTTCCAGACCCTGGCCAACCGGGCGGTCTCCTTCCACAGCGCCGCCTCCGGCGCCGGCTTCTCCGAGGCCCAGATCACCAACTCCGACGCCTGGCAGTGGGCGGTCAGCCAGCGGAAGTCGATCATCTCCGGCGAGAGCAGCACCGGCTCCCTCGAGGCGCTGCTCGCCAGCTTCTATGGCAACACCCGCCAGCGCACGGCCTACACCGGCGTCGACCAGGGCATCAACGAGATCCTCGACCGGATGGCCACACTGGGCGCGAGCTCGGGCGGCGGAGCTGGCACCGGCATGGCCGCCTCCTACCGTCAGTGGCTCAAGGACAACCCGTACCAAGAGGGCGAGGGCGGTCAGCACGAGATGGCGCCGGATGATCGCTCAGCCGAGATGGGGCTGCGCAGCCTCAGCCTCCAGGGCGTCGCGCCGTCCTGGTACCCCAAGTTCCGGAGCTGGTGGGACGCCGGCCACGTCGTCGCTGACCTCGACAAGTATGCGATGGGCGGCATCGTCAATGGCGCGACTCTCTTCCGCCAGGGAAGCGGCCGGATGGGGCTCATGGGCGAGGCCGGACCTGAGGGCATCCTGCCGCTGGCCCGGATGTCGGGCGGCCAGCTCGGCGTGCGCTCGACCGCCAACGACAACGAGTGGCGGACGGCGAACGAGCTGCTCCGTGGCGTCAACTCGACGCTGATGCTGATCCTCCGCGAGAACCAGGCGCTCCGGGAGAGCTTCGATGCCTACCGCGGCGAGCAGGATGAGCGCGACACGCGGGCGATGAAGCAGGTCGACGACCGGGCGAAGAAGAGGCGGCTCGCGGGCGAGCGAGACGGGTAGGCCGGCATGTCAGCGTTCTCCGACCTTATCGCCAACATGCAGGCCGACAAGTCGTACCTGGTCACGGTGCGGCCGAGCGCCTTCGTCCGGGACACGACCATCGCGGCCGCGGCTACGGGCAACAAGTACACGGCGCCGGAGGGGACCTTCTTGGGCCTCATGTACCTGGACAAGCTCCAGGTCCTCGGCTTCTCGACCGGCGGCAACAACGGCACGGTGACGGTGACCGAGGTCGCCAGCGACGGCAGCTCCATCACCGTCACCGGCCTGACGCTGACGACCGAGGCGGCCGGCAATACCTGCACGCTGTTCGGCGAGGTCGTCCGCTACTACAGCTCGCACGGGCTGACGACCAAGCCGGCCGAGTCCCCGGCCAACACCTGGTACGACCCCAGGATCGAGAACGCGCTCCAGTTCACCCGGTCGATGGTGAACGGCGATCGCATCGGCGGGAAGTCGATCCCAGGCTTCGGCTCGGTGACCTTGAAGAACGCCGACGGCGTGCTCGACGGCATGCGCAGCTGGGGCTGGTCTGGCCGGTCGATCCGCGTCGAGCTCGGCGGCCCGCTCTTCGAGCGCGCCGACTACGGCATCATCTTCGACGGCCTGACCGAGGCCGCCGAGTACACCGACAACGAGGTGACCATCCGGGTCACCGACCTGCAGGGCCTGCTCGAGAAGCCGCTGTGGCGCCCGGTCTACCTCGGTACCGGCGGGCTCGAGGGCGGCGTCGACATCAAGGGCCTGCTCAAGCCGCTGGCCTATGGGCCGGTCCGGAACGCCGATCTGGTCTTCATCGGCATCGTCGACGGACGGTTCGTCTACCAGTTCCACGACGGCCAGGTCGGGGCCTACGACGCGGCCTTCCACCTGGTGCGGGACTCAGGCAACCCGCTGACCTACGCGGCCTCTAACCCGATCGCCGGACAGTGGACGCTCGACGCCACCAACGGCTGCATCATCCTTGGCGGCAACCCGATCGGCACCATCACCGCCGACGTCAAGGGCTCGGCCGAAGGCAGCTACGTCTCCTCGACGGCGACGATCATCCAGAGGATCGCCCAGACGCGGTTGGCGCTGCAGGCGGACATCTCGACCACCAGCATCGCGATCGGCACCGGATCCAAGACGATCTTCGTCCCGACCACGATGCCCTTCGGGGTCGGCTGCTACGCTTTCATCGCCAAGGAGGACGACTCCGACAACTACTGGATGTTCGGCGACGTCACCGCCTTCAACAGCTCGACGGGCGAGCTCACGGTCAACGTCACCCGGACCGCCGGCGTCGGCACCTACGGCACCTGGCTGGCGATGAAGGTCGGGCTCCTGACCTCGGAGCTCGACGCCGCCAGCTTCACCGCGCTCGAGGCCGCCAACTCGGCCCTCAACTGCACGCTCGTCCGTCCGGACGACTCGCCGATCCAGATCTTCGATCAGCTGATCAACGCGATCGGCGGCTACTACGGCTTCACCCGCGCCGGCCTCTTCCAGGTAGGCAGGCTCGATGCCCCGACCGGTGCGACCGTCCTCGACATCGACGGCGACGACTGCATCGAGCTGAAGAAGGACTCCTCCAAGCCCCCGACCTGGCGGATGCAGTGGGGCTACAAGAAGAACTGGCACCCGCTGACCGGGAACGACCTGGCGGCCGAGATCCGCGAGAACGTCGTCACCAATGGCACCTTCGACTCAGGCGTCGGTTGGACGACCGGCGCCGGCTGGACGATCGCGGCGAGCAAGGCGACGGCAACCGCCGGCTCGGCGACCGACCTCTCGCGCACGATCAACATCCTGAACACGGTGTACGTGCTGCAGTTCGACATCACCGTCACCGCAGGATCCCTGACGCCGAAGATCGGGGCCAGCGCGGTCGGCGCCGCGATCACCACGACCCAGACGATCAAGCGCGACTTCACGGGCGTCGCCGGCGCCACGACCATCGTGTTCTCGAAGGACGCGTCCTTCGCCGGCGACATCGACAACGTGTCGATCACGGTCAAGGAAAAGGCCTTCCTCGAGACCGAGTATCGCTACACCGACCCGGTCTCCGACGGCATCGTGCGCGCCGTCCACGGCCCCATCGCGCTGTCCGAGAAGGTGGCGTCGACGCTCGATGCCGACACCGCAGCCGTCACCGAGCGCGATCGGCAATTCGCGCTGCACAACGTGTCGCGGGACGTGTTCTCGCTGCTGATGAAGTCGCAGCCGTTCCAGCTCGACGTCGGCCAGCTGGTCAGCCTGGACGATCGGCGCTTCGGGCTGTCGACCAAGCTGATGCGGGTCCTGGCCGTCGACGAGAACGCCGGCGACACCCGGACGTCTCTGGTCCTGTGGGGGTAATCGATGGCTCTCACCGGCACGGCAACCAACATCGCCTTCGCGCACCGGGACTGGATCCAGGAGCCCGGGACCGTCCTCACCGGATCTAACTGGCTGGCAGGCCTGCCGCTCACGAACCTGCAGAACTACGACCTCTCGAGGGTCGCTCGCTCGACCACGCCAGATGCCTTGACGCCCTACATCCTGGTCGACTTCGGCGTCGCCCTCACGCCGCCGATCACCGGGATCATCTTCCCCAAGCACAATCTCTTTCAGACGGCACGCTGGCGGATCCGCATCGGGTCCGACCCCTCGTTCTCCCTGGGGACCGTTGCCTACGATACTCGGCCGACGCTCGGCACCACGACGAGCCTGACATCGCTTATTGTCGGCGCGCCGCAGACGCTGACCCTGATCGTCGCCGCGGCGCTGACGTTCTTCCCGGGCGTCAACGTCGTCATCAAGTCGAATGCCGATCCGACCGGCACCTACATGCTTGGCACCGTCGTCTCCTACGACAACGACGCCAAGCGCCTGGTGGTGACGGCGTCGACCGCGGTTGGATCCGGCTCGTTCTCGGACTGGACCGTGGTCCGCCAGGACTCGGACATCACGGTCTGGCCGCAGGTCATCCCGCTCGGCGAAGGCTGGTGGGGCGCCGGCTACACCTGGGGCGGCCTCCTGAAGGTCGACCCCTCCTACCGGCCGCCGGCGATCCACCTGATCCCGCTGGCCACCGGCGACATCACGCCGATCTACCAGCGCTATCTCCGCATCGACCTCTCCGATCCAGACAACCCGGACGGCTACATCGACATCAGCAAGCTGGTGGTGTCGCCGATCTACCAGCCGACGATCAACCTGCCCTACGGCTGGGAGATCGAGATGCTCGACCCGAGCCCGAAGGGCCGCACGCGCGGGTCCAGGTTCTGGGTCGACCCACGGCCGCCCTATCCGCTGCTGTCGATCTCGCTCTCGCATCTCCAGCGCGACGAGATGTTCACGCAGGCCTGGGAGCTCGAGCGGCGCCTGGGCGTGAAGCTGCCCTGCGCCGTCATCGTCGACCCGACGACGACGACGCACCTCCACCGACTGTTCGTCTACGGCTCTTTGGTCCGCACCTCGAAGATCCGCGAGGAGCCCTACGGCTTCACCAAGTCCTTCGAGTTCGAGGGCTGGACCTGATGCTCCCCAACAACTCGTTTCGGAGGACCACGCCATGACTACCGGCTGGCCGATCGTGGTCAATGGACGGTCCTGGAACGAGTCAGACTTCACGGGCGAGACCTACGCCCAGAACCTGCCGACGTTCTTCCAGGACATCGCCCAGCACTATGCTCAGTTCTATTCGGCGACCTCGTCGACGTCGCTGACGGTCGGAACCGGCCCGCAGTCGCTGACGGTCCAGACGGGCAAGCCGTTCGCGCTTGGCCAGCCGGTTCGCCTGGTCCGGACGACGGACCCGACGGGCATCATCATGGATGGCTCGATCACGGCCTTCAACAACACGACCGGCGCGATGGTGGTCGAGGTCGGCGGCACGCCGACGGGATCCGGCACCTATACGAACTGGACGGTCAGCGTCCTCGGCGGGGTCGGCCCGACGGGCGGCACTGGCCTGACCGGCCCGGCGCCCACGATCTCAACGACCTCGACGACCTCGCTGCCGATCCA
The DNA here is from genome assembly GCA_964201945.1 of Alphaproteobacteria bacterium. Taxonomy (GTDB): domain Bacteria; phylum Pseudomonadota; class Alphaproteobacteria; order SHVZ01; family SHVZ01; genus SHVZ01. The sequence goes on along the minus strand of CAXNIC010000019.1, from coordinate 15,410 downwards.
GCTGGGCACCACCGGCGTCTTCGTCGTGGCCGCGACCACCGACCTGACGCTCGGCAGCCTGGTGCTGATCTCGTACCAGGTCGACCCGTCGAAGTTCATGTTCGGCGTCCTGACCGCCAAGTCCGGCACCAACTTCACCGTCGACGTCCTGGCCATCTCCAGCAGCGGCACCTTCGCGAGCTGGCACGTCACCTTAAGCGGGCCTATGGGTGCCACGGGCACGACGGGCGCGACCGGGCCGGCCGGCTCCGACGGCCGCGTGCCGGGCTTCGACGAGGACGCGCTCGAGACCGCCATCGCGCTCGCCTCTATGGCCGCCTTCCGCCTCTAAACCCGTTTTTCTCACCGCAGCGCCGCGAGGCGCCGCCGCCCTTCGAAGGAGCAGACCATGCCGGAAGGTACTGTCAACCCGCCCATCTTTCTCGGGGGCGACGCCACGTTCTCGGTCACGACTGGAACGCGAGCGCGCATCCTGGTGCCGCCGACGCCGCCGATGGTGATGCCGGCGGTATCGGGCGAGACCGCGAAGCCGTACAACGCGACGCAGCTCTACTTTGCGGTCAAGCAGCGCATCCTGCTCGGCGGATCCCGCATCATGGACGGGCTGATCTCGTCAACCGACGCGGTCGCGAAGTCGATGCTGTTCTATCGCGGCACGCATGTCGCGACGATCGGGGCCGGCACGCACACGATCACCAGCCAGAACATCCTCACGATCGGCGGCTCCGGCCAGTGGAACCCGCTGACCGGCGCCGCTGGCGTCAACCAGTTCGACACCAGCGAGAACCGCATCCAGGTCGGCGACACCCTGATGCTGTTCAAGACCGACGCCGACGCCGACAACATGGGGCCGAACGACGGTGTAGTGACCCCGCCGGTCACCGCTGTCACCGGCACCACGGTGACCGTGAACGGCACGCCCTGGACCAACGACGCCGGCATCGACTCCGGCTTCCAGGTCTACCGGGTGCCGCAGGCGACCCGGAAGGGCGTCCCTGCCAACTCTGGCAACACCGACGCCATCGTGCCGGTCAACCTTCTCGGCGGCACGATGGAGACCGATCTCCCGAGCCAGCCTGACCTCGGCCGCCAGATCGGCATGTACAACGCATGGATCGTCGGCCTGGTCGCCGCTTGCTCGGCGCTGCCGGCCGCCGTGCAGGTCAGCTGCACCTACGCCCGGTACTAAGCCATGTCGACCGAGCTGATCCTCCCCGGCCGCGGGCTTCACCTGCGGCACCGGGAGATCCTGCGCGTCCCGGCATGGGGCGGCTTGGACGTGCCGTCGCTCGAAGCCCTTCGCAATCTTGCGAAGAAGTTCAGCGACAGCTGGATCGCCGACTTCCTGAAGGATGGCTGGGAAGCCATCACGGTGATGTCGGCGCCGTCACGAACCTGGAAGGCCGGGCTGCCGACCAGTCAAGGCCTTTCCGGGCTCATCAGCATGCCGAGGCTGCCGGGCGAGAGCCCGTTCCCAAGCAACCTTTTCGCCATCACCAACTATATAAGCGCCGCCTCGTCCGTATTCCCGATCGCGGACAATTACCGTTCTATCCAGGTCATCGGCGCCGGCTCCGGCGCGTCAGGAGCGCGCGGCGTCAATGGCGTGTCGGCGCCGGGAGGCGGCTCTGGTGGTGCGGCCGGAATGAGTTCCTTCCGTCTTCGACCGACCGGCAACGGGAACATCGACATCACGGTCGGTGCCGGCGGGGCAGCGGTCAATGTGAGTGGAACCGATGGCAACGACGGCGCAGCCACGACCGTTTCCGGCGCTATTTTTGCCGGCGCCACTCCATCATCTCCGGGCGGCATCAAGGGAATTTCTGCGGGGAACCCAGGCACCGGCGGCGCGGGCGTCTCGGCGACGGGATGGCAGAGCAACAGCACGAGTGGTGCGGGTGGCCCGGGGCAGGCTGCCAATGTAACCGGCGGCGGCGGCGGCGGTGCAGGCGGCACTACCGGCACTGGCGGCGCCGGTGCCGCTGGTGGTAGCGGCGCGGGCGTTGGCGTTGATGGTGGTGATGGTACCGGGACCACCGGCGGCGGCGGGGCCTCCAGCACCTCGGCTAGCGCGGGGTCTGGTGGTGGCGGCATCGGTCATGCCGGCGGCAGCAGCGACAAGGGCGGCAGAGGCGGACTTCCCGGTACAGACTCTGGGCTCGTCCCATCTGTCGCCACGTGCGGCACGACGACCACCACTACGACGGGCGGCAATGGCGGTGTCGGCGGTGGCGGCGGCGGCGGTTCAGGTCGCGACGCCGGCCCGTCAGGCGCGGGCGGTGTCGGCCTCGTCACAATCCTCCAGGCCGCTTAAACGCTGGCGGCAGGGCTAGCCTCGAACGAGGGTGCGGTTGATATAGGCCGCACGCTCGCTCCACGGAATGCGTCGCGCGACCGTCTCTCGTTCGACCGGCGCTGAGGATGGGCCGACGCTCGCGTGCAACCCATACCTCGCCCAGAAGATCAGGCGCTCGCGCTCAGGCGGTAGCCCCATATGGAAGCCGTGGGTGTCGGCGATCAGCCCGTCGCCGGCCGATCCCAGCACCGTCTCGATGAGATGGCCCAGTGACCGATTGATGGCATCGTCAAGGCCGTACCCTTCGCCGCATAGCATCGCGTCCTGGACTCCCGGAATCTCCCGTGACAGCAGATTGGCGCGGTGCGTACGGCGAACGTAGACATGCGGGCCGCCGCGCTCGTCAACGTCGGTGAGATAGACGAACAGGGTACAGAAGCGGAAATCGTCTATGTCGCGGTGAAAGGATTGCGACACTCTGGCTCTCTGCCCGAGACCAGGGAACGACCACCACGCATTGAGCGAATAGAGCGTCGGGGTGCAGCCGAGGTACCGCTCCGCGATCGCGATGAGCTGCGTGTCGTTGGCGAGTTCGATCAGGTGCGGGGCGCCGATCACGTCCGAGAGCGCGTAGCAACCATAGTGGAAGGCTTCGGCTCCTTCGCCGAGATGCCTTGGAACGCCGTCGCTCTCGGCATGGACGTGGGCATTGAAGCACGGGCGCGACCGGAAATAGGCGGCGACGGCCGCGACCTTCTCGGGGCGCAGCAGTTCTTTGATGGCGCAGAGGCCTTCGGCGGAAAGGCGGGCGCTTGCACCGTCGATCATCGGCGAGGACTCAGGCGCCGCTCTCGGCACGCGGCTGTTCACGATGCTGGCGAGCAGGGAGGCCATGCGGTCGCGCTCGCGCGGGTCCATCTGCCGGCGGGCGTCGACCAGCAGGCGGAACAGCATTTCGATGTCAACCTGTGGGACCGACCCGCCGATTTCCAGCATGGATCAAGCCTACCTTCGAACTCGATGGATGAAAAGCAGGTCATCCGCAGCGATCACCTAGCCCGATCAGGGAGATAACGATGACCTTGCACGTTCACGTCACTTGGACGCCCGGCGAGGGCGGCGCCAAGACCGACGTCGCCGCACCCGGCGCCGCTGGCCCGCTGCCGTCGGTCTGGCTGCAGTTCTGGAAGGGCAACCCGGTCGACGTGCTCGACCTCGGGCCTCGCGGCCAGCCCGGCGAAGGCTACTGGCCGTATACCGCAGTCGTGCCAACTCTGGAGGCCGGCGAGAAGCTGGGCGGGCCCGAGCGCGAGATCGACGCCATCGAGATGACGGTGACGGACACATGGACAGCCGTGCCCAAGAGCGAGGCCGAGCTCGCCGCGGAGAAGGCCCCGGAGCGAGCGATGATCGGGGCGCTGATCTCAGCGGGACTCGAGGAGCGGAAGTCGCGCGAGACCCAGCGGAGGCTCATCCGCCGGGTGAAGAACCTCGAGCAGTCGTAGACCGCAACCCCAGCAACGCCGCGAGGCGTCGCAACCCTTCGAAGGAGCCAGACATGGCTGGAACTCGCGTCAACTACAACCACGAGACGATTGCGGAGGCGGTCCGCTGCATCATCAGGGGCCGGCAGCTGCTGGCCCAAGGGGCGCTAGCGATCGAGGTCGCGACTAATGCGAACGAGACACCGGCGAACCTCGAGCTCGCCCAGTCGCCGTTCTTCGGCGTCGAGTCCGGCAAGGGCTCCACGTATCGCACCCAGGTCATCAGCATCAAGAACCTGATCGACGCCGGCGACGCGGGCGGCCTGGCGACCTTCCTCTCCAACCTCGACAACGGCGGCACCTGATGACGTAGGGCGGGGCGCTTCGGCGCGTCGCCCTTGTCGCTGGAATAGTCGGGGCCATCCATCACGGGAGGCGTCGATGAAGCGGATCCTGTTGGCCGCCACGGCGGCGCTCGCCCTCGTTCATGACGCCTCGGCGCAGATGGTCTGCGGCAGCCATGCAGAACTGCTGAAGCAGCTCGCCGAGAAGCATCAGGAGGTCCCGATCGGCATCGGGCTATCCGCCAACGGCGCCGTCGTCGAGCTCCTGATCTCGGCCGACGGCACCTGGACCTTGCTGGTCACCCAGCCTCGCGGCCCGACCTGCCTCATGGGCACCGGCCAGGACTGGCAATCGATCTCACCCCCGACCGACGACCCGCTCAAGAAGGACAGCGCATGGACACCGTGATCGCAATGGTCGTGACGATCTGGACGACGGTGCCGCCTCCGGCCCGCGAGATCATGACCAGCGCCTTCCTCACTTTCATCGCGGCCTTCGCCGGCCGCATGGCCTGGCACGTGCGCAAGGTCCAGCACCGGGAGCGGAAGTTCTTCTCGACCCATCTCTGGTTCGAGCTCGTCACCGCAGTCTGCTGCGGCTGGGTCGCCGACGGCATCGCCACCTACGCCGAACTCACAGGCAAGCCCGCGATCGCGCTCATCGTCGTGCTCAGCTACCTCGGCCCCAGCGGCATCGAGCACGCGTTCTGGAAGCTCGCCGACAAGTGGCCGGGCAGCCCCCAAAAGTAGCCGGGGCCACGCCCCTCCTCCATCTCTCAACCTACCGGGTGACGACATGCTCGCACTGCTCGGGGCCGTCTTCGGCGGCCTGCTCCGGCTCGCGCCGGAAGTCCTCAAGATGTTCACCGCCAAGGGCGACCGGGACCACGAGTACCGGATGACCTCTCTCAATATCGAGGGCTCGGTGAAGCTCCAAGGCATGAAGAACGAGGGCGCGGCGCTCGAGGGGCAGATCGCCGTCGATCGGTCCGGGCTCGATGCGCTGCGCGAGGGGATCAAGGCCCAGGGCCAGATCACTGGCGTCGCCTGGGTCGACGCACTTTCGCAGAGCGTCCGGCCGATCGTCACCTACTGGTGGATGACGCTCTACACGGTCGTGAAGTTCGCGACCCTCATCGTGATGTGGGGCGAGAGCTCGGGCTGGGCCCAGGCATTCCTGATCATCTGGACCGAGGCCGACATGGGCATCCTCGGCGGGATCATCAATTTCTGGTTCCTCGACCGGGTGATCACGAACAAGCGCAAGAGCTGATGCGCACCGTCACGCCGGCCTGGCGCGAGCAGATCAAGGTATTCGAGGGATTCCGCTCGTATGCCTATCGCTGTCCGGCCGGCGTCTGGACCATCGGCTACGGCTTCACCAAGGGCGTGAAGCCGAGAGACTTCATGACCAGGGAGGAGGCTGACATCCGCCTGCTCCACGAGCTCCAGCGCTACGAGCTGGGCGTCGCCCAGCTGTGCCCGGGATCCGGCAACGGCCTGTCGGACGGCGAGTTCGATGCGCTGGTCGACTTTGCCTACAACCTCGGCCTCGGCAACCTGCAGGCCTCGACCTTGCGCCGGAAGGTCAACCGCGGCGCCCCGGACGAAGAGGTGGTCGACGAGTTCGCCAAGTGGGTCCGCGCCGGCGGCAAGGTCGTCTCCGGCCTGGTCACGCGCCGCCTCTTCGACGCGCACCGCTACCTCGCCGCCGCCTGACCATTCTCCCAAAAGAGGACGACGACCAGATGAGCACCCTTGCTTCGCTGCTGCGCTACAACTCGCGCCACTGCCTGTATTTCCCGGGCGACGGGAAGCGGCCGCAGCTCAACCCCATCAGCTCGTCGAGCCACAGCAAGTCCGGCAAGCGCACGAGGCGCATCGACGAGCCGGGATGGCTCTTCCGCCTTAGGCAGCGCCTGTTCTGTGCCGACTCTCGCCAGCGGTGCGCGCGGCGCGCGGACAACCCGATGGCCTCGCAGATGTACGGCGACGACCTGCCGCTGCCGGACACCTGGAACATCGGGCCGGACGGGAACCGGACCTGCTCCTATTGCGGGTCGGCTCATCCGGACGACCTCATGAAGATCTGCCGCAGCGCGCTCGCGGATGATCGCTACGGCGTCGACGCCACGGACAAGTCCTACAAGGTGTATCTGCGCCAGCCCGGCGTGCGTAACGCGAGCGAGGGCGCGATCAAGTTCTACATGCACCACGCGCCGAGCAGCCCGTCGAAGGCCGACCAGGAGCTTTTCGCGACGGCGATCCGGCGCACCTCCGAGCGCTACGCGCGGGCATAGGGCGCCCGGGGCCAGATGTTCTCCCGCGGCGCCGACAAGCTCGCCATGGACCCGTCGGCCATCGGGGTCGTCGCGCGCGCGGCCGCGATCTGCCAGCGGGCGACCTATTGCTCGACCAGGGCGAACGGCGAGGGCATGTCCTGCGACCTCTGCCGGCGCCAGGCCGAGGCCGAGCTGCTGCGCGAGCAGAAGCTGCGCGAGAGCGCCCGGCGCCGCCGCCAGCTCCTGCCGCGTGATCGGATCAAGTGATGGCCGCCCCGCTCATGCCGGGCGTCCGAGCGGTATCGAGGGACGATGGCTGGGCCGGCGTGATCGACGGCCTCCTCTACGACGACACCGGCCGGCTCTCGGCGGTCGTGGTCCATCGGGACGACGGGACCTGGCTGAACGTGCCGGTGCCGGAGACCGAGTTCGAAACCGAGTGGCTGCATTGAAGGAGCCTCAGATGCCTTGGAACGCGAAGACCGGCTACATCGCAATCGTCGTCGGCGCGGCCGTCATGGCCGTCGTCTCCTACCTCTGGTGACGGCGATGGCCACGATCCTGGCCCTGCTGCTGGTCGCCTACATGGCGGTCGCCTACCGCTACCGCGGCGGCTGGAACTTCGGCCTCGGCGACCAGCCGCGCTGGCTCGAGCTCGCGGCCGTGTCCTGGCCTATGGGCATGGTTGCCTGGCACGCGGCCGCCGGCTTCGTCATGCCTATCGAACTGACCCCGCCGAGGGTGGCGCCGATTCCGATCGACGTCGGGCCGATGCTCGCGGCTCTCCTCGCCTGGGTCGTCATCATGGCGACGATGGGCCTGCACAGCCTCGGGCACGGCAACGCCATGAACCTCGGCCGACGGCCGTACCAGGGCAACGAGCGCGTCGAGATCTGGGACCGGATCGTCGGCGAGTGCGTGCCCGGCATGACCCGAGCCCAGCGCTACCGCCGCGACGCCCTGGCGCTGGCGCTGTCCGGCGCCGTGGTCTTCTGGCCGCTGGCGATCATCATGGGCTGCCTCGGCCGTCCGGGGACCGCCGCGATGCTGCTCGTCGCCGGCGCCGCCAAGGTCGTGGCCTACGAGATCGGCTGGCGCCTCCATGACGACGACTCGCGCTGGCGCAAGGGCACCGAGATCGGCGAGGTGCTGTTCGGTGCCAAGCTCGGCGCCGCGGTGATCGCCGCTCTTTAAGATCCCGGGCGGAATGACCGCCTGAGGCAAATCCTTCCACCCCGTCCGACCGCAGACCATCGCATCCACCTCCAGTCTTGACCTTGAGCGCCGGCCTCGCCTCCCTTCGGGGAAGCGGGGCCGGCGCTTTTTTGCGTTTCAGGATCACGCCGCGCTTGACATCCGTGTCGAGTGGTGTCAATTCCTCACCAGCAAGAAACCAGCCCCGCCAGGGAACGCCGACTTCAATGCTCCGCTCATACGCACATCTGAATTGGACAGCGCAAGCCGCCACCAGGCCGGCCGCTGCCTATTCGTGCGTGCTCGATCGCAGCGAACAGCGGCCGTCCATCTCGAAGCCCGCCCAGTTTGGGTTGGGTTCGATGGTCACGGCGGGCTCGGAGGATGTCGGAGTGTAAGCTCCCCAAACATCCAGCGTGGTTTCAGAAACCCCGCCGAGCCTCCTCCCAAGGACCAGCTCGGCGGGGTTTTTCGTTTTCGTCGTTCGTTCGATCCGCCCTTTCGGCGGTGGAGACCCGGATCCCAGGTGAAAGACCTGAAGCGCGGGGACTTGGCGAGGGAACAAGCGGCCGGTGGCCGTGGCAACCGACCCGAGGCACGCCACATCGATATTCGTTTTTCAATTTGCGGGCATAGCTCAGCGGTAGAGCTCTTGGCTTCCACCCAGGGTATTGCGCGAGTTCGATCCTCGCTGTCCGCTCCAAGCTGCAGGGTAAGTCTGGAGCCGTAACCAGTCGCCAGATTCCGGCTCATAACCGGAGGACGCGAGTTCAAATCTCGCCCCTGCTACCAATCTGAGGCACCGCGGAAAGTAGACGCGGAGTGGACTGGCCTCGTCGGGGGCCGCTGCAGCGGACGGTCTGGACAGGCCATAGGCAAACCCCGAGCCGGAGTCACGCCCGGCCCTCAGAGATCTTCATCATCATGGAAGCGTGGCCGAGAGGCCGAAGGCGCTCGTTTTGAAAACGAGAGGCCCCTCACGGGGTCCGTGGGTTCGAATCCCATCGCTTCCCCCAACATCGAGACGGCGAGGTCGCAGGTTCGAGTCCTGCCGGGTTTAGGAGGCTCAGCCTCCGCGGGCTCGTAGCTCAGGTGGTCAGAGCGCGCCAAACGGGGAGGTCCCGGGTTCAAATCCCGGCGGCAATCGGGCTTGCCCGAGCGCCAGTAGCTCAGCCTGGTAGAGCGCCCCTTCCTTTCACTCACGTCCCATCAAATTGGGGACGTGCTCAACATGATCATGGACGGGTGGCAGAGAGGCTAATTGCGCTCCGTTCGAAGCGGAGATGACCGCAAGGTCACGGGAGTTCGAATCTCCCTCCGTCCGCCAACATCGTGGGTGTAGCTCAGTCTGGTAGAGCGCGCGCTTCGGGAGCGTGAGGCCGCAGGTTCGATTCCTGTCACCCGCACCATCGTCATCGGGGCGTAGCGCAGCCAGGTAGCGCATCCGCTTTGGGAGCGGAGGGTCCGCGGTTCAAATCCGCGCGCCCCGACCAGCTCGCGGACCGGAAGCTGAAGAGGAAAGTAGCGGTCGCCTTTTAAGCGACAGGTCGTGGGTTCGAGCCCCACCCGGTTCACCACGCCATCATCACGGGCCCTTAGCTCCAGCGGCTAGAGCGTCTGCCTTGCAAGCAGAGGGACGTCGGTTCGAGTCCGACAGGGTCCACCAACAACGCGTCGTGGGCTCGCACCGTCTCGATGTGCAGCGAGCATCTGGCCCCGGGATCGTCCGCGAGTCGCGGAGTGGCCCCACCGGGGGAATAACTGGCCACCAGTCGAGACACCGTTTCGCCGGCATAGCTCAGAGGTCAGAGCAGCGCCTTCGTATCGCGCAGGTCCTCGGTTCGACTCCGAGTGTCGGCACCATCATCATGGAGCGCGTGGACAAGAAAGTCGCCGATCCCGCGGATCGGAGTTGCCGGTTCAAACCCGGTCGCGCTCCCCATCTCGCCGGCTTAGCTCAGCGGTAGAGCAGCGCCCTTGTAGCGCGCAGGTCGCGGGTTCGATCCCTCGCAGCCGGCTCCAATTCGTTCATCCATTTTTGCCGAGTAGCTCAGATGGCAGAGCACCCGGCTGTTAACCGGGAGCGCGTCGGTTCGATGCCGACCTCGGCAGCCAAGTTTCATAGGGGTGTAGCTCAGCCTGGTAGAGCGCCGGCCTCCAAACCCGGATGTCGGGGGTTCAAATCCCTCCGCCCTTGCCAACTTTCTCGCGGTGTTAGTCTCAGAGGTAGAGCGTCGCGTTGCCAACGCGAAGGCCGCGGGTTCGATCCCCGCACACCGCTCCAATCACGCTCGAGTAGCAACTGCGGTCAATGCAGCGGCTTGAAACCCCGCGGACGTCGGTTCAACTCCGACCTCGAGCACCAGCATCATGGATGGGTGGCCGAGCGGCTAAAAGCGTCCGACTGTAAATCGGATCCCTACCCGGGTTCGCAGGTTCAAATCCTGCCCCATCCACCACTTCATCGCGCCGATGGTCGAGAGGCATAGGCAGCCGCCTGCAAAGCGGCCCACGCCGGTTCGATTCCGGCTCGGTGCTCCATCTGCCTTTTGTACATATCGGACCTATTTGTACAAATGCGCCCGTAGCTCAGCAGGACAGAGCGCCGGTCTACGGAACCGGAGGTTCGCAGGTTCGACTCCTGCCGGGCGCACCAACCTTTCCTGTCCCCTTCGTCTAGAGGCTTAGGACGCGGCCCTCTCACGGCTGCAACACCGGTTCAAATCCGGTAGGGGACGCCAGCATGCGCTCGTAGCTCAGAGGCCAGAGCGTCCGCCTGTCCAGCGGAGGGTCGCCGGTTCAAGTCCGGTCGAGCGCGCCATCACGAGAGAGAGCCGCCGCCGGCGTCGAGCTCGAGAGAGTTCCGCCGGCGGTCGGCAGGATTTGCGCCCATCGTCTAGTGGCCCAGGACGCTGGCCTTTCACGTCGGCAACGCGGGTTCGAATCCCGCTGGGCGCGCCAAGTTTTATTGGGGGATCGTCTAGCGGTAGGACACCCGGCTCTGACCCGGACAACCGAGGTTCGAATCCTTGTCCCCCAGCCATCACCGGAGACGTGGGCGAGCGGCTTATGCCTTCTGCCTGCTAAGCGGAAAGACCTCACGGTCTCGCGAGTTCGAATCTCGCCGTCTCCGCCAACCACGAGGACCAGCTCATGAGAGGCGATCGACAAGCGCCGCCCTCCTGGGCGGTCGTCTAGCGGCAGGATCCCTTCCTTTGAAGTCGGAGACCTTGGTTCGATCCCAAGTCGCCCAGCCATCAATGGGGTGCGTAGCTCAGCGGTAGAGCGCCGGCCCGACATGCCGGATGTCGTCGGTTCAATCCCGGCCGCGCCCACCATCTTCATCGGGCCCATAGCTCAGCGTGCAGAGCGCCTCGTTCACACCGAGGAAGTCGGCGGTTCGAATCCGTCTGGGCTCACCATCATCTCGGCGGCGTAGTTCAGCATGGCAGAACGTGGCGCTCATAACGCCAAAGTCGGTGGTTCCAATCCACTCGCCGCCACCATCTTCACGCGCCCGTAGCTCAGTGGTCAGAGCAGCGGCCTCTTAATCCGCGGGTCCTCGGTTCGAATCCGAGCGGGCACACCAACTTCATCGCCGTCGTAGCTCAGAGGTCAGAGCACTCGCTTGGTATGCGAGGGGTCGGAGGTTCAACTCCTCTCGACGGCACCAGCTCAACGCCCGGGTGGCGAAACGCAGACGCAGCTGCCTCAGGAGCAGCCGGTCGAAAGACCGTGCCGGTTCGAGTCCGGCCCCGGGCACCAACATCATCGCGCCTCTGGCGGAACGGTAGACGCACCGCCTTGAGGTGGCGGCGCCGAAAGGTGTGGGAGTTCGAATCTCCCGAGGCGCACCAATTTTCGCGCGAGTGGCGGAACGGTAGACGCGGGGCTCTCAAAAAGCCTTCCCCTGTCGGTTCAAGTCCGACCTCGCGCACCAGCTTCGTGGTGGTCGTAGCTCAGAGGTAGAGCAGCGCACTGTGGCTGCGCCGGCCGCGGGTTCGATCCCCGTCGACCACCCCAAATTCATGGGCCTGTAACTCAGCCTGGTAGAGTAGCCGCTCGATAAGCGGTTTGCCGCTGGTTCAAATCCAGCCGGGCCCACCATCTTCATGCGCCTGCAGCTCGATTGGACCGAGCACTGCCCTCCGAAGGCAGAGGTTGCCGGTTCGAGCCCGGCCAGGCGCGCCAGCATGCCCTCGCAGCTTGACCGGAGGAGCGCCCCGTTCCTACCGGGGAGGTTGCCGGTTCGAGTCCGGCCGGGGGCGCCAATATGGACGGGTGGCAGAGTCCGGCTTATCGCACCTGGTTGGAAGCCAGGAGATCTCCGTCAGGGGATCCGCGGGTTCAAATCCCGCCCCGTCCGCCAGTCAAGCATGAACGATCAGTTTGCGGATTTGCGCAAGTTCGAGGTCACGCATGTTCGGTCAGATTCACACTAGGGGTGAAAGTGTGAAGTTGGCCGGGTGCCAAGCAAAAAGTTCAGATTAACGCCTGGCATTAAGTCGGTAATTCCGACCTATCGCTCGCGTAGCTCAGTGGACAAGAGCGCCCGCCTTCTAATCGGGATGTCGCCGGTTCGAGTCCGGCCGTGAGCACCATCAGCAGAGGAGGCGACCATGCCGTTCGACGGAACGCCGCCCCTCCGGGCGCGCGACTACCCCGCCCTGGCGCTCAACGCCGACTACCAACCGCTGTCGGTCGAGCCGCTGTCGATCTGGACCTGGAAGGACGCCGTCCACGCGGTCTACAAGGACCGCGTCAGCGTCCTCTCCTCCTACGACCGGGTGATCAAGGGCCCGAGCTGGGAGATCCCGCTGCCGAAGGTCATCGTGCTCCGCGAGTACGTCGACCTCGAGACGCCGGCGGCGTTCACCAGGTTCAACGTGTTCCTCCGCGACGGCTTCCGCTGCCAGTACTGCAACGGGGAGTTCTTCGAGAGCGAGCTCACCTTCGAGCACATCCAGCCGAAGTCTCGAGGCGGCGCCAGCACGTTCGAGAACGTGGTCGCCGCATGCGAGGACTGCAACGGTCGGAAGAAGAACCGGACGCCGGCCGAGGCTGGCATGCCGCTGCTCCGGAAGCCGGTCCACCCGTCGAAGGGCGACCTCAACCGCTGCGGCATGCAGACCGAGGCCTGGGCCCGCCTCCACGACGAGTACCTGTCCGCCCTCTACTGGGATGCCCAGCTGCTCCCGTAAATCTATGTGGCGTGCCTCTCAGGGCGCCTGTCCTGGCTTCGGCCGGGGCGGGCGCCCTTCGTCATTTCAGGGGCATTTTTGGGGAATTAATAATGGGTTTTTAATCCCGGAATTTCCGGTACCTGCTGGTACCGACAGGTACCAATGTCCATTGGTGTACATCGGTGTACACCGTCAGCGGCGCGCATCTCGGCAGCTTGAGAAGTTGGCCCTGATCTCGCACCAGTCAGCAGGGATGAGCGGGTGCGCCAGCAGCCACACCGCCGTCAGGATCAATGCAGCGCCCCAGATCTGAGCCATCGCACGCCTCCTCTAAATGAGATCGAACTCCCGCATGACGCCCAGCACGATCGCCACCAGCGCCTCGCTGCGCCCCGGCTCGTAGACGACCGTCCAGTTCGCCAGGTAGAGGGCCTTGTTCGCCGGCACCGGCATCGGCGCCAGGCAGCCGTTGCAGGCGGGATTGGCGGCGATCCGGCGGGCGATCTCCGCCTGGAGCTCTTCGGCGGTGCCCGTCTTGTGGGCCATCATCTCTCCTCGTGCTCCTGCCACCAGATCCAGTCGCCCGGCCTGCCGTCTTTGTCGCGCGCGCTGAAGCGCCGGCAGTGGTAGCCGGCCTGGCGCGCCATCGCCTGGACGTCGATGTCGGCCAGCCCCCGGAACTTCCTCGGTTCCGGCCGCGGTGCGCCGACGACGGCCAGCATCGGTGCCGGCTGGGCGGCGATCAGCGGCAGGGTAGGGAACATCGCAACCAGGTGGGTGGTGCTGGTGATCGTCGTCTCGCCGCCGAAGCCGTCGAGGATGTGGATCCGCGGCTCGGTCATGCCGCCACCTTGTCCTCTCCGAACGGGCCGGTGGGCGGCCGACGGTAGACCCAATCCTCTCTCGCCGGCGGCTTGAGAGACATCGTCGTGCGATGGTCGACTTGAACGCTGTAAAGGTCGCTCCAGAGGTGCAGGCGGCGATGGCGGAACTCGCGTTGACCATCAACATATCGCAGATGCACCTCGTATCGATCGCCAACCACGGTCACGTCCTGCCACGCGTCGGCGGTGCTCATCGCCGCGCTCCGTGCTGCTCGAGCCAGGGCTCAACCTCGGCTGCCGGCACTTCCTCCATGCCGCGCCAGTTCTGCGCTACCCGGGCCGGCACCAGGATCCGGATCCCGCCGCGGAAATCGACGGCGACGATCGGGCCGCCGGCGCTCCCCTGGTCGTACTCGATCCGCTCGACCCTGAAGCGCTCGCCGGCCGCCCAGGGGTCGAAGGTGGTGATGCGGAGATCAGGCCAGCCGTGGACGACCCGACTGACCAGCCATTCCCAGCCCTTCGGCATCCAGTGTCGGGCGGCGGCGTCCATGGCGTCGGACCAGTGATTCCCCACCAGGGCGACGAGCGGGCTCCGGAACGGCACGTCCTCGAAGTCGCGAGCGACGCGACGCACGATCTCAACGCCCCAGATCTCGGCCCACTCCGGATAGCGGACCATCAGGCGTGCGCGCCTGGTGATCTCGCGCTCGAGGAAGCGCCGGCGGGCTTCCGGGTCCTTGCCGACCTTGGCGAGCTCGTAGCCGAAGCCGTCGTAGAGGAGCGGCTGGTCGCGCTTGCAGATCGGGTCGAGGTGGCGCGGCGCCGGTTCCCACCTCATGGCCGGCTCCCGGGGGTGGCCGCGGCCTCGACGAATGCGGGGATCGTGCGCCAGAAGTCGAGCGGCCGGTCATCGGAATAGACGGCGACCTCTCTCTCCCCGAGCTCCCGGATGTCGTCAGGCGCATACCTCATCGCGGCCATCATCCCGGGGTCGTGCTGGTAGTTGTCGATGGGGCGCAGTTCGATCTGGTACCGGTGCCCATGCTGGTCGACGACGGCCGCTAGACCGGGCCTGGCGTGCCGCGCATCTAGCTTGAGGAAGCCGAACACCTTCTGCGGCGTGCAGCAGCAGCGGACGGCGACCCACTGGACGCTCTTCATGCCGGCCTCCCGAGCTTGGCGCGGAAGTCGGTGATGGCAGCCTTCACCGCTTCAGCGACGTCGCGGCCGTACCCGACCCCGCTCACGCCCGCGTTCAATAGGGCCGGACACACCGGAGCTCCTATACGCGGAGGCTCCCAGTCTGGGGCGGTGGTCAGGCGCGCGATGAACCGGCCCAGCTTTTTGCCGCTTGGGAAGGCCCGAAACTGCCGGTCGATGAAGGTGACCGTGTTATCGCCGTTGTCGACAAGCCGCCACATGATGACGTCGACGAAGAGGCGCGCGCCGCCAGGGACCAAGTCGACCAGCGCGTTGGCTTCAGCCTCGGTCATGTCGTCGGACATGAGCGCAAGCACCGCTTCAGTCGAGTTTTTGAAGTCGCCGGCCGCGAGCTCGAGCGTCAGCATGACCGACCTCCGTGCGTTGCATTTGCGTTGCACGGAGCCAAGTCGAAAACCTTGAGCGGCAAGTAACTAATTGAAGTTGCTGGTGCCGCCTGACAGGATTGAACTGTCGACCTCGTCATTACCAATGACGCGCTCTGCCACTGAGCTAAGGCGGCGCCGCTAAAGCGCGCCGACGATCTGTAGGGAGCGCCGGGCGGGCGCTTCCATGCCACAGGGGACAGGGGGTTGCAAG
>CAXNIC010000018.1:0-26938 GCA_964201945.1 Alphaproteobacteria bacterium | reverse complement strand
GGCGCTCCGGGCGCATCAGAACGACCCGATCGGCGACCTGAACGAAGCGGCGATCCGCCGCGACGGCTTCGGCGAGGCGCCGGAGTTCAGCATCCTGATCGCCGAGCGCGACCGCCGGCCGATCGGCTATGCCCTCTTCACCAATACCTACGAGCCCGCCTTCGCCGCCAAGGGCGTCTATCTCGCCGACCTCTATGTCCGCCCGGAGGCGCGCCGCTCGGGCGCCGGCCGCGCCCTAGTCCAGGCAGTCGCCGCCGAGGCTCGCCGGCACAACCGCCGTTTCGTCTGGTGGACCTCGCTCACCACGAATGCCGAGGCACATGCCTTCTACGCCGCGCTCGGCGCCATCACGCACGAGCTCCAGGCGCATGTGCTGGGCCTGGACGCCTTCGGCCGCCTCGCCGACGCCCATGGCGGCGCCGAGACCGGCCCTGCCTCCGCTTGACGAGGCCCCCTCGCGCGGCCTATAGGCACGCTCTCTCCGCGGCCGGCCTTCTCGAGGCCGGTACGCCCGGTGGCGGTGTAGCTCAGCGGTAGAGCAGGGGAATCATAATCCCTTGGTCGGCGGTTCAAATCCGTCCACCGCTACCATTCCCTAATCCCTTGGCAGCCCGGAAAACCTGGCGATATCGCTCGGTTTCGGGGCGGCCAATGGCTTTTCCTGGTGTTCCGGGTTTCTTCCGGTTCCCCATTTCCCCGCCTCCCCGGACGGATCTGCCACATGGTTGGCACATGGGAACGGGGCGAGGTTTCACATCCGTTCCCCGGTTCTGGTGCCGGTACGGTCGTCATCAACTACAACCCTCACATAGTGATCGTGAGAAAGCGGCCGCCGCCGAGGTCCTAGCTTGGCGACCGAGCCCGGCCAAGCCAACAGGCCGCGGGTCCCGGCCGCCCGCGCCGGCGGGGATAGCGGGCGACGGATCGCATTTAGTTGCGGCGGACCGTGTGGAGGTCTTCCCGTCCGATCGAGGTATCGACGGTACCCTCCCGCCAGCTCAGGAACATGCCGCGCTTTATGTGACCTCTGAGGGTCGTGATCATCTGTTGGCGGTGATGCCACGGCCAGTCCTTCTCGATCGCGCGGACGTCAGTGATTACACTGAACTGAAAGCCGGCGAGCGTCATGATGGAGCCGCCGTAGACCGGCGGGCTCGTCGAAGGATCGTATCGGACGCCGAAGTCGAGCATCACCTCCGCGTCCGCACGCCGGCCCAGCTCGGCACGGAAGTAAAGCCCGGCATCCTTCGGAAAGTTCGCCCCACCGGCGAGAATTTGCATGAGCGAGGGATCAATATCATCGATCGCGATCGGCTGCTTTGCTACGCGTCGGGCAGTCCCCGAAGCGATCGAGCCGAGGTAGACCTTCAGAAGCCATCGCTCGAGATCATGGCCGCTCACGACCCGGAAGGGTCGTTCCTTGGCGCCAGCATCCGGGCCGAACAGCATCTCTACGAGCCCGCGAAAGAAGTAGGCGGCGACCCCGTCGAGTGGGCTCAAGGCCGTGTTGTGTTTCCGGCAGAGGATACGTTTCGAGACTAGAGAATTGATCCCAACGACCTCGACCTCCTCCTCTTGCCAGGGCAAGCCCCTTACCCGGATCTGGCGCTCGTCCAGAACCTTGAGAACCGATTTGGAGATGAAATGTTCGCGTGAACTCTCGGGATCGCAGTCGCCGAGATGCTTCAGCAGGCATCTCGGATGGGAATGCCCACTCGGCGGCGAGCTTATCGCGACCGCCGGCGACACCTTGGCGGCCCAGCGATTGTCGACCGTGTAGCAGCACTTGCGCGCGCGCTTGAGGCTCCCGCACGGGCACTCGCCGGCGGCGAAACGACGGGTCCAAAGCGGCGCCCAGCTCCGAGGGTGAATGGCCACGTATCTAGCTCGCGATAGTGTCCGGCTAGATCTTCACTTGCCGAAACTGCCCTTTACCCGAGAGCTTATAAGGAACCTCGAAGGCGCCGGCGCCTACGGGACCCGACACGCTCAGGATCAGAGGCCACCAGCGAATCAAACCAGCGGCCTGGTCCCAATCGTTCGCATGCGACCACTGCTTCGCGAAGATGTAGACGAGCAATCCACTCGATCGAAGGGCCGCTTGCTCGAGCGGACCCTTCCTTAGCCGATCCTTCGTGATGACGATCCAACCGCCCTCACCCCCAAGCTTGCTTATCCATTGATGGTCAGGCGTGGCCGGCGCGAAGCGGTCCTTCAGGTGCTCGACCTGATGTCCGTAGGGACGGTTCAGCACGGCCAGCGCCGCAGCGAGGTGAGGAGACCAGTTGTTATCGAGGAAGAACTTCACGCCGCCGCGGCGGCAGGGACGGCGCGAGCGAGGAGCTGAGCCTCCAATCTTGCGGCGGCGCGCACGGTCGCCGCCGATACGTCGTACCATTTGGCGACATGGTCGACCGAACCCCCATTCGCCTCTAGAGACGCGGCGAGGACGTCGGTCGGCACGCCTTCCTTCGCGGTTACCGGCCGGCCAAAGGCGACGGCCGGATCGACGACGATCGCCCGGTTGGGAAACAAGGGAAACCACTTGGCGACTTGGTCCGCTTCAAATTCCACACCTCGATAGAGGGAGGGCTCGACGATCTCGGCGAAGACCCAGCTCTCGCGGTTGAGATCGAAGAGGCGTATCTCGCCGGCGTCCTCGATCTTTCGGAAGATCCGGTTGCCGTCGGTCCTGAAACGGCCCCGTGTAAAGGGGTGGTGAGACTCCTGGAACATCTCACAGGCGATTCGGGCGGCCGCACGGATAGCTGGCCAAGTAACATCGTGATCCCGAAAGGCGCGAATGAACCGCACCTCCATCATGTCTAGGAACGAGAGAGCTGTGTGACCGTCGATATCGGGAATGTCCCGGCGCCAGACGGGCGGACGTTCGTGCGCCCCGTCGCCCTCGCTTCGGCGATAGCCGGTCGACCAGCGCCGGATCGTGCGCGTGGCGACGCCCGTCAGCGCCGCCGCCTCGCTGACGGAATAGATGCCGACCCCGATCAATGATGCCGTCTCGGCCATATGTGCGTATCCCTCAGGCTGGAGGATATCCGATCAGAACGCGTCCGGCGACCCAGAGCGAGGACGCTAGGCCCTCCCGCGAACGGCGTTCGCGGTTCCGACTTGTAGACAACCCCAGACGGGCGCGGACGGCTACGGTCGACCCTGGATAAATCGGATAGGCCTTTGATCTTTCCCGACAAAAGGCCTGCGTGGACGATGCGGACGACTTTTCCGGTTCATATTCTAGGCCGTGGTTCATGACGCCGGAGCGTTAAGATCAGAATTGCGCCCCCAAGAGATCAACAACTTAGGTCGGGTCGGTCGCTTTTGACCCGCGGCCAGACCGAACACACTCAAGGGCTTGGGAGGACAATGCGCATGGAGGCGACGCATAGCCGTTCTTTTGAAACCCGCGGCCTTCCTGAATTTCCAGCACTTTGGCCCTTCATTCAGAGTTTCTGACGCAGAGGCCGGCGCCGAAAACCTAAATAATGATGATGCGCGCCGGCATGGTGGGGGATAGGACAGATCGCTCCACCGCCACCAACTTCTCCAGACGTCAATTGACCTCCCCCGCCCCTCCTCCCTAGGCTTGGGCGGCACCGTGGCCTAAAAGGGGCGGGTATGGACTTCATCGGCATCAAGAAGGTGGTGCTCGCCCTCGGCGCAGTGGCCACCGTGGTGATCTTCTTTCGCGCCGCCGGCACGCTGGCGGCGCTGATCCATCCGCCGACCATGCTGCTTCTGGGATGGTGCCTCCTGCCGCTGGCGCATCTCGCCATGTTCGGGCGCGAGGACGACCGGAGGATCGTGCATCTGCTGCTACTGGCGGCGACCGCGATCACCGTCGTCTCGGGCATCTGGGTCTATGTCGACGTGCTGGTGCTCCGCGTCCACGCGTCGAGTCCCATCGCCTTCATGGTCGTGCCCCTGATGCAGATGGCGGTGGTGGTCCTGGCGATCGGGACCGCCTGGCAGCTCCGGCGCCGGGCCCGTGCGGTGCCGGCCGGCGCGAGTCCGTAGAAAAATACATAGCGGTGGCCGGCTCCCTAAAATAGGAACGTGGTGTTTCAGTACGCCGCAATGGCGCCTTCACCATGCCAACCTAGCCCCCGATGACCGTTGCCCTGCCCCGCCTCCGCCAAGCCCATCGCCGCCTCACGCTCCGGCTCACCCTGACCCAGCGGCTGTTCGTCCTGGCGCTGATCGCGTTGCTGCCGGGGACGCTGGTGCTGGCCTACAACGAGATCGAGCTCCGGCGCACGCGGCTGGCCGGTCTTCACGCCGAGGCGGCGCGCAATGCCCGTCTGGCCGCCTCCGAAGTCGAGCAGATCTTCGACGGCGTGCGCGGCATTCTCACCACCATCGGCGTGGCGCAGGAGGTGCGGAGCTTCGACGCCTCGGCCTGCCATTCGTTCCTCGCCGATATCGCGGCCCGCCTGCCGCAACTCGCCGCGATCGTCGTCGTCGATGCCGCGGGCGACCTCAGGTGCCGGAGCGGCACCACCGCGACCCTGACCAGCTATGCCGGCAATTCCTTCTTCAAGGAGGCGGTCGCGGGCCGGAAGTTTGCCGTCGGCCAGTACATCATCGGCACGGTCTCAGGCCGCCCGCGCCTGCCGGTGGCGCTGCCGGTGGGCGGCACCGACGGCGGCATCGAGCGCGTGATCATCGCTTCCCTCGACATGGCCTGGCTCGGCGCCCGGAT
The DNA here is from genome assembly GCA_964201945.1 of Alphaproteobacteria bacterium. GTDB lineage: Bacteria > Pseudomonadota > Alphaproteobacteria > SHVZ01 > SHVZ01 > SHVZ01. The sequence goes on along the minus strand of CAXNIC010000018.1, from coordinate 22,221 downwards.
CCGCGAACGCGGGCTCGATGCCGGCGGCGCCATCGCGGTCGCCGATCGCGACGGCGTCCTCATCGTTCGTGAGCCCAACCCCGAACGGTTCGTCGGCACCCGCATTCCCGATGCCTACCAGCCGCTGGTTCGCGCCGCCCAGCCCGGCACCGAGGAGGTGACGAGCCAGGATGGCACCCGGCGGGTTCTGGGCTACGTCCCCGCCACGGTCTCTCCGGTCGGCCTCTACGTCAGCAGCAGCACGGCCTCGGGCAATGCCTTCGAGACCATCGAGCGCTCGACTTGGCGAAGCCTCGCCTTTCTCACCGCCGGCGCCCTCGCCACGCTGGTCCTCGCCTGGTGGTTCGGGCGGACCTACATCACCCACAAGGTCATGCGCGTGGTCAGGACGGCGGAGACGTGGCGGAACGGCGATCTCAGCGCGCGCACCCTCATGGACGGGCGCGACGGCGAGATCGAGGCCATCGCCCAGGCGTTCGACCTCCTGGCCGACGAGCTCGCGGCCCGCGAGCGCGATCGCGACAAGGCCGATCACCAGCGCGAGCTGCTGCTGAACGAGCTCACCCATCGGGTCCGTAACGTCCTGGCGACCGTCCAGTCGGTGGCCGCGCTCAGCTTCCGCAACGCCCAGGGCCCCGACGCCTTCCGCGCCTTCGGCAGCCGGCTCCAGGCACTCGCCCGCAGCCATGAGCTGCTGACCCGCAAGCAGTGGGACTCAGCCGAGATCGGCGAAGTGGTCCGCGATGCGATCGCGCCCTTGCGCGGCGACGACGATCGCCGGTTCTCGGTCTCCGGGCCGCCGGTCCTCCTGTCCTCGGCCGGGACGGTGTCGGTCTCGATGATGCTGCACGAGCTCTGCACCAACGCGGTCAAGTACGGCGCGCTTTCCAACGAGACCGGCCGGGTGTCGATCACCTGGACCGCCGAGACCCGGCGCGACGAGATCGACTTCGGCCTCAACTGGGTGGAATACGGCGGTCCGCCGGTGGTGGCGCCCACGCGCGCCGGCTTCGGCTCGCGGCTCATTCCGGCGCTGGCGCAGGAGATGGGCGGCGAGGTGCAGATCTCCTACCTCCCGGAGGGAGTCAGCTGCACGATCCGGCTGCGTCTGGCGAAGCTCGCCGGCGCGACCTGATCGCGCGCTTCCGCCCTGGCGGGCAGCTCAGGCTGCGGCGATCCGACGGCCGTCGGCGGCGGCGAGCTCGATTGCGAGTCCGGCGATGAACGCCAGCACGCTTTCCGCGGTCATCGTCTCCGGCTGGAACTCGGTCCTGCCGATGCGCCGCCAGGCCTCGCGGCCGAGGATGATGACCGAGAGATCGGCCATCGCCCAGGTCGGGAAGGAACGCGCGTCGATGGACCGCATGTCCATGATCGTCGCGTCGGTGTGCCGGGGATCGGCCGCGATCTTGACGAACAGGCGCGAGATCGCCGACCGCGACCCTTCCAGCACCTGCACGAAGTGAGGCCGCTTGTAGAAGAGCACGCCGGTCGCGCCGACGCCCGGGTTGTTGGCGCGGCTGGCGGCGAGAATGGCGGAAAGCTGTTCGGAAGAGACGTCACCCTTCGAGTGGTAGATCAGTCGGGACAGCATGGCTCACTTACGAATTCATGGGGGAAGCGGATCACGGCCTTGCGGCGCCGCGTGGCGGCGAATCCGGCTTCTACGTCAGGACTGGTTAGCAAATGGTGAACGGCCAGAATGCGCGAGGCAGATTCGGCGTGACGTTCCGTCGTTTCGCCGCATCCGCGAAGCCTTGGCAGGCCCGGCGGGTCGGCCCTTAGGGTCCGGCCATGACCCTCCACCTCGCCCAGACGGCATCGGTGCTGTCGGCCATCTCCGTCATCTGGTTCGTGGCCCATCTGTCGCCAGGCCCGGACTTCCTGGTGACGGTCCGCGTCGCGGTGACCCAGTCGCGGGCGGCGGCGCTTCGCACCGTGCTCGGGATCTCGGTCGGCACGGTGATCTGGGCGGTGGCGGGATTCTTCGGCATCCACGCGCTGTTCTCGTCGATGCCGGCGTTCTACACCGCCCTCAAACTCGCCGGCGGCGCCTATCTCGCCTATCTCGGTCTCCGCATCGTGATCGCGAGCTTCCGCCCGCCGGCGGATGCCGGGAGCGGATCGCCGCCGATGTCGGCGGGATCGGCCTTCCGCCTCGGCCTTCTCACCAATCTCGCCAATCCGAAGGCCGCGCTGTTCACCGCCAGCATCTTCGCCACCACGCTGCCGCCCGATCCGCCGGCCCTCCTCGGCCTCGCCGCGACGATCGTGATGACCCTGATCTCGATCGTCTTCTACGGCCTGCTTGCCGGTCTCCTGACCACGCCCGGTGCCTCGGCCGCCTATGCCCGGGCCCAGGCCTGGATCGACCGGGTGGCGGGCGTCGCCTTCATCTACTTCGCCGTCGACTTCGCGCTTCGCGGCTGATCGGCAGGAACGGGCCGACCGCGGCCGGTGTTTCGATGCACGGGGCGGGGAGTACCGTCGGAGTCGGGCATGTCGAAAGCCGTCTGCGACCGCTGCGGGACCAGCGCGGAAGTCCGGCGCGCGGCCGGAATCCTGACCGTGTCATGGGCACCGGATGCGCGCGCCGCCTGCCGCGAGATGCAGGACGATCCGAAGCAGGTCCCGCATCTCAGCCTATGCCCGTCGATGGCCCGCGCGCTCGCCGCGGCACGATCCCTGGAGAACGCATAGCGAGCCTGCTTCAGCGCGCCCGGCTCGCGGCCCAGCGCCGCCAGAGATCCCGGAACATCGCGTCCACGCTCCGCGCATAGCCAGGCCGATCCATCAGCGGCGAGGCCAGCAGCCGGTCGCGGAGCGTCGCCCGCAGCTCTGCCAGGCGCGCGGGATCGCCCGCGAGCCTGACGGCGATCTCGACGAAATCGTCCGGCGTCTTCGCCACCAGATCGCCGAGGCCGATCGGGATCAGGTGCGAGGCGGTCATCCGCCGCAGATAGGAGTCGCCGAGGAGCGTGACGACGGGAACGCCCATCCACAGCGCCTCGAAGCTCGTGGTGGCGCCGGTGAAGGGATAGCTGTCGAGCGCGATGTCGATGGCGCCGTAGCGCGCCAGATGCTCGCGCTCGAACTCGCCGGCGGCGGCGAACGATACGCGATCGGCGCTGACGTCTCCGCCTACCAGGATTGACAGAACGGCATCCTTCAGCGCCGGGCGCACGAAGTCGTCCTTGTATTTGAGGACGAGCCGGGCCTTCGGCAATCGGGCGAGAACCCGGTGCCACAGGCGGAGCACGAACGGCGTGAGCTTGGCCGGATTGTTGAAGGAGCCGAAGACGACGGCCCCGCCCTCCGCCGGCGGCCGAACCTCGACCGGAAGGGATGCTGCCGGGCCGTAGTTGTAGACGAGGGGAATCCGCGCCACCTGTTCGGTGAACGGTTCCGTCCCGTCCTCGGGCACCAGGATGGGATCGCCGACGAAGTAATCCATGCCGGCGATGCCACTCGTTGCGCCGTCATGCATCGATAGCTGGACAGGAGCGGCCCGCCATGAGGCGACCATGGGGCGGTTGAAGTCGAAGTTGCCGGCGAGCACGACCAGGACGTCGATCCGGTCCCGGCGGATCAGCTCCGCAACCTCCCGATCCGTCAGGTCGCGGATGTTCCGCCAGCCATCGGCTGCGCTCCGGAACCAGTCGGTGTGCTCGTCGCTCCGCCGCTCATGCGCGTAGCAGATGAAATCGGATGTCGTCCGGTCCCGGTGAGCGAAGACCGCGCGCATGATCCGGGTCGCGGGATGATTGTGGAAGTCGGAGGAAAGGAATCCGATCCTGAGCCGGCGGTCGGGATCGAGGTCGTTTTCCAGCGGCGCCAGCGGCACCGCCGATGCCTCGCTCGCGGCACCGGTTGCCGCCATCCGATACAGGTCGGCGGGGCTGGTCCGGTCGGAGTAGAAATTCGCCGCGAGCCGGTTCCGCCAGAGATTGGGCAGGCGCGGCGAGAGCGCGGCGGAACGGTCCATCGCCGCGATCGCTTCGTCGCGAAGGCCGATGCCGAGCAAGGTGGTGCCGGTGTTCTGCTGCGCCTCGGCGAAATCCGGCCTGAGAGCGAGAGCACGGCGATAGCTCGCCAGCGCCTCGTCGGGCCGGTGCAGGTCGCGAAGCGCGAGCCCGCTGTTGAAGCGGGCGTCGGCGAAGTCGGCGCGGATCGCGAGCGCGCGGTCAAACCAGGCCAGCGCTTCCTCGGGCCGTTCGAGGCGGCGAAGCGCGATGGCGCCGCCGTTCATCGCCTCGGCCAGGGCGGGCGCGAGCGCGAGCGCCTTCGCGTGGCTCGCCAGCGCCGGCTTCGGCCCCTCGACCTCGAGCGTCAGCCGGCCGAGATCGGTCCAGGCATCGGCGAGATCGGACCGCACCGCCAGCACTCTTCGATGGTCGGTCCTTGCCTGCTTCGGGTGCTTCAAGGCCTCCAGCGCTCTCACCCGGATGTTGAGGCCGCGAAGATCGTTCGGCGCCAGCACGAGCACCCGCGCGCCGGCACGCAACGCCTCCTCCGGCCGCTTGAGCGCGAGCAGGGCATAGCCTCGTCCGGCCTGGCTCGGCACGTCGGACCGATCGATCGCCAGCGCCTGGTCGTAGCGCTTCAGCGCCTCGTCCATGCGGCCGAGCTCGCGCAGCATGTTGGCGTGGTTGGAGAGAACGACCGCCGACCGCGCGTCGATCGCCAGCGCCTTGCCGATCAGGCGCTCGGCCTCGGCAAAGCGTCCGCGCTGCCCCTCGAGCACGCCGAGAAGCTGCAATGTATCGAAGTGCCGCGGCAGGCTGGCAAGCACACGGCCATACAGAGAGGCCGCCTTCGCCAGCTGACCCGCCTGGTGCTGCTCGACCGCGTTCTGAAACGTCTTCGCGAGGGCCGCCTGAGTGGCCGGTCCCTTCATATTCCGACCCGCGCCAGGTGCTCCGCCGGATAGCGGTCGCCGGCGGTGACGCCGACCGGGAAGGCGGCTTCCAGCGCCTTCACCTCTTCGCCCGAAAGCGCGACGTCGAGCGCGCCCAGGTTCTCCTCCAGCCGCTCGATGCGCTTGGTGCCGGGGATCGGCACGATGTCGGGTCCGCGTGCGAGCAGCCAGGCAATCGCGATCTGCGCCGGCGTCGCCTTGTGTGCGTCGGCGACCTTGCGGAGCGCCGGCAGCAGGCCGGCATTGCGGGCGATGTTCTCGGCGGCGAAGCGCGGATGGTCGAGCCGTCGGTCGCCAGCAACCAGCGACTCGCGGCTCGGGATGATCCCGGACAGGAACCCGCGGCCGAGCGGACTGTAGGGAACGAAGCCGATGCCGAGCTCGCGGCAGACCGGAAGCACGTCGGCCTCGGCATCGCGGGTCCAGAGCGAATACTCGGTCTGCAGCGCCGCGATCGGATGCACGGCCTGCGCACGCCGGATGGTCTTCGGCCCCGCCTCCGAGAGGCCGAGGAAGCGCACCTTCCCCGCCTTCACCAGATCGGCCATGGCGCCGACCGTCTCCTCGATCGGCACGTTGGGATCGACCCGGTGCTGGTAGTAGAGGTCGATCACCTCGACCCCGAGCCGCTTCAGCGAGCCGTCGCAGGCCTGGCGGACGTTCGCGGGCGTCCCGTCGACGCCGCTCTTTCCCTCGCGCGTCACCTGGCCGAACTTGGTCGCCAGCACCACCTTGTCACGGATGCCCTTCAAGGCCTGGCCGACCAGGCTCTCGTTCTGGCCCATGCCATAGGCGTCGGCGGTATCCAGCAGCGTCAGCCCGCGCTCCACCGCGCGATGGATGGTGGCGATCGACTGCGCGTCCTCGGCCTTGCCATAGACCGACGACATGCTCATGCAGCCGAGCCCGAGCGCCGAGACCTTCAGAGTTCGACCGAGTGTCCGCTGCTGCATGCTATCCTCTGCGAGATGGGGCGACAGTTTCTCCGCTTTCGCCGCTGCCGACAACGTCCTCTCCCGATCCGACCGGTACCTTTCCCCGCCCATGGCCGTCGCCGACGATCCGTCGTCCTTCAAAGGCTTCCGTGACCCCGTTTTCGGCCGCTATCTGGCGATGCGGCTCCTGGTCATGCTGGCGACCCAGATGCAGGCGACGGCGGTCGGCTGGCAGGTCTACGACCTGACCGGCGACCCGATCGCGCTGGGTTTCGTCGGCTTGGCCCAGTTCGCCCCGATCATCCCGCTGATGCCGATCTCCGGCCAGGTCGCCGACCGGGTCGACAGGCGCCGCATCATCCAGGTCTGCGCACTCGTCTATCTGGTCTGCATGCTCGGCCTCGCGGCGTTGCCAGGCCTGCTCGGGCACTGGTCGATCTACGCCATGCTGGTCGTCTTCGGCGCGACCCGGGCCTTCGATCACCCGGCCTCCAATGCGCTTCTGCCCAACCTGGTGCGCACCCAGGACATCCGCGCCGCCATCGCCCAGAGCTCGTCGGTCGGCCAGGCAGCGTCGATCGCCGGACCGGCGCTGGGCGGCGTGCTCTACGCCTTCGGGCCGGAGGTCGTCTACGGCACGGCAATGGCGATGATGGTGGGCGCGCTGGTCGCCGTTTCCGGCCTGCCGCCGGTGCCGCCCTCGCATGACCCGTCGGCTCAGCGTCCTTCCATCTTCGGCGGCGTCGCCTTCATCCTCAAGAACCAGGCGATCCTCGGCGTCATCGCCCTCGATCTCTTCGTGGTGATGGTGGCGAGCGCGACGGCACTGCTGCCGATCGTCGCCAAGGACATCCTGGAGGTCGGGCCCTGGGGCCTCGGCATCCTCCGCAGCACGCCCGCCGTCGGTGCGCTGGCTCTCGGGGCCTATCTCTCCTGGCGCCCGATCGATCGCCATGCCGGCCAAGTCTTCCTCTGGTCGCTGGTCGCCTACGGCGTTGCCACCGTGCTCTTCGGTCTCTCCACCAACTTCCTCCTCTCGGCCCTGGCACTGGCGCTCTACGGCGCCGCCGACCAGGTTAACGTCATCGTCCGCATGTCGCTGATCCAGATCTCGACGCCGGATCACGTCCGCGGCCGGGTCGCCGCCGCCAACGCGATGGCGATCAACATGTCGAACCAGCTGGGCGGGCTCGAGGCCGGCCTCACCGCCGCCTGGCTCGGCGCCGCCGGTGCGCTGGTGCTGGGCGGCGGCCTCTGCCTCGTGCTCGCGGGGTTGGGCGCGCTTGCTTTCCCGGCGCTCCGCAAGGTCGACCGCCTGTGAGTTCGGACACGGCGCCGGACCGGCGCTTCCGGCGTTTTCTCTCCGCCCGCTTCTCGGCCCAGATGGCAGCGCAGATGCAGGTGACCGCGGTTGCCTGGCAGATCTACGACCTGACCGGCGATCCGATCGCCCTCGGCCTCGTCGGCCTCGCCCAGTTCGCGACCGCGATCCCGCTGATGCCGTTCGCGGGTCAGCTCGCCGACCGCATCGAGCGCCGGCGCATCCTGATCGCCTGCTATGCGGTGTTCGCAGCGACGATGGCGGCGCTGATCGCCGCGCCGCATCTGGCCGGGCCGTGGCTGATCTATGCGATCGTCGCCGTGTTCGGCGCCGCCCGCGTCTTCGAGGCGCCGGCGGCGAACGCGCTCCTGCCCAACCTGGTGCCGCTCGGCGCCATCAAGCGCGCCGTTGCGCTCTTCTCGTCGGCCAACAAGACCGCGACCATCGCCGGGCCGGCACTGGGCGGCTTCCTCTATGCGCTTGGGCCCGAGGCGGTCTACGGCACCGCCCTCCTGCTCCTCGCCTTCGCCGTGGTCTGCATGATCGAGATCGGCCCGACCGGCACGCCGGCGGGAGAGGCCGGGTCGGACTCGCCCTCGCCCTGGGGCGGTCTCGTCTTCATCGGGCGGCAGCGGATGATCCTGGCCGCGATGAGCCTCGATCTCGTCGCCGTCGTCTTCGCCGCCGCCGCCGGTTTGCTGCCGGTCTTCGCCAAGGACATCCTCGAGGTCGGGCCCTGGGGGCTCGGCCTGTTACGCAGCGCGCCCGCGGCCGGCGGGCTGCTGCTCGGCCTCATGCTCGCCCGCCGCCCGATCGAGCGGCACGCCGGCCCGATCCTGCTCGCCATGATCGCGATCTACGGCCTCGCCACCATCGCCTTCGGACTCTCCACCAGCTTTCCGCTGTCGCTGGCGCTGCTGGCGGTCATGGGGGCGGCCGACCAGGTCAGCGTCGTCATCCGCAACTCGCTCCTGCAGATCCTGACCCCCGACGCGCTGCGCGGCCGGGTCTCCGCCGCCTACAACCTGTTCACCAACATGTCTAACCAGATGGGGATCTTCGAAGCCGGCATCGCCGCCGCATGGTTCGGCCCGGTGGCCGCCGTCGTCGCCGGCGGCACCATCGCCTTCGCCACCGCCGCGAGCTGGGCCGTGTTGTTCCCGAGCCTGCGCAGGCTGGACCGGCTCTAGAAAGCCGTCTTGGACCCGGTAGGTCTTGCCGGACGCTCTCTGTTCTCCTCTGTCGCCGCGGCCAGTCACCTGAAATGGTTGGGCGTTTATTCGTGTCCGCTGCCGCCGAACTGGCCCCGGACTTGCTCTTGTAGAGACATGGGTGAAAAGGCGAGCGTCGTATCGGGCTGGTGCCGGCGTCTTTGCCTTTTGCTGGCGATGGCCTTCGGCGCCCCCGCATTGGCCGAGACGCCGATCTCGGCAAACGCACCGACCTTCACCGCGAGCCCGCTCGGGCTCGACCGGCTGCTGCACATCATCCCGCTCGGCAACCTCAACCCGCCGGGACACACCTTCCCGACCAACCACATGTATTTCAACTGGCGGACGGGCGCGATCGACACCACCATCGATCCGAGCCTGCTGCCTACCGTCTACGCGCCGACCTCGGGCACCATCGCTTCGGTCGTCCGGCGCAACAACAACACCGACGGCCAGCTCATCCTGCACGCCAACCGCCAGTTCTATTTCTACGTCAGCCACGTCGTCGTCGATGCGAGCCTCACCGTCGGCAGCACGGTGACCGCCGGGCAGGTGCTGGGAACGGGATCGCGCCACACCGTCGGCGTCGATCTCGGCGTCATCAATTTCGATCGCGTGCCGAACTTCTTCCTTGCGCCGCTGCGCAACACCTTCGAATCGCGCTACGGCGACTCGCCGCTCCGCTACTACGCCGAGCCGCTGCGTTCGAGCCTCGAGGCGCTGGTGCTGACATCAGCCACCGACAAGAACGGCGCCTTCGCCCTCGACCAGGCCGGGCGCCTGGTCGGCAACTGGTACATCCCCGGCCTGCCGGAAGACCAGACCTCGGAGGGGATGGTCAGCCAGCACCTCTCCTTCGCCTATGACGAGCTCGACCCGACCCTGATCATGATCGGCATCGGCGGCACGCTGCCGGTGACCGGCGGTCAGTACAAGGTCAGCGGCAATACCCCCGATCCCGCCAGCGTCACCACGGCCAGCGGCATCGTCGCCTATACGCTGGTGACGGTGCCGGCCTCGATGACCGCGCCCGGCGTGCTGCTGGTGCAGCTGGTCGACGACTTCACACTTCGCGCCGAGGTCACGACCACGGGCGCCACCAGCTTCTCCTCGGCCGCCATCACCTACGAGCGCGGCGGCTCCGGCTTCATCGCCCGGTCCGGCTGGTGGTGGAGCCCGACGCGCTCGGGCAGCGGCTGGGCAATCGAGGTTCTGGGCGACCGGCTGATGGTGGCGGGATTCACCTATGGCAGCGACGGCCAGCCGGTCTGGTACATGGCGATCGGCGCCGTCACCGGCCGCAACCGCTTCTCGGGCGACCTCATCGCCTATGGCGGCGGGCAGACGCTGGGCGGCGGCTATCGCGCGCCGACGACGCTCGGCAGCGTCGGCACCGTCAGCCTCCTCTTCACCACGGATGCCCGCGGCACGCTCACCATCGGCAGCGACAGCGTGGCACTCGAGCGCTTCGAGTTCGCGACCGGCGGCCTCTTCGTCGGCAGCGCCGGTGCCACGCCGCAAAGCGGCTGGTGGTGGTCGCCGGCGGAGAGCGGGCGGGGATACTTCCTCGAGATCCAGAACGGCAGCGTGTTCTTCGCGGCCTTCCTCTACGGCGACGACGGCGTCGGCCGCTGGTACATCGCCAGCGGCGCGATGACGTCGGGCAGCCTGTTCGAGGCGACGCTCACCGCTTGCGCCGGCGGCCCGACGCTCACCGGCGGCGGAGGCGGCGGCCCTGCCGCCTGCAGCGCCAGTGCCGGCGCCTTCAGCCTCAGCTTCAGCGGCGCCACGGCCGCGACCCTGACACTGCCGAACGGCACGAGCGTCCCGATCCAGCGCTTCACCTTCTGAAGCCAAGGGCGGAGGATTGCGGGCGACAATCCACTATATTAGAATTCGTTCCATGACGTCAGCCAAGGCGAAGCCGCGGATCGAGGCGATGGACGCGAAGCTGGCCGAACGGCTGGCCGCCGCCCGAGCCGCCCGCGGCCAGACCCTCGACGAGCTGGCGGAAGCCTCGGGCGTCAGCCGGGCGATGATCTCGAAGATCGAGCGCGGCGAGTCGAGCCCGACCGCCATGGTGCTGGGACGGCTTGCCGCCGGGCTCGACGTCAGCCTCTCCTCGCTGTTCGCCGAGGTCGAGGGGCCGGTCGAGCCGCTGGCGAAATCCCACCGCCAGCCGGTGTGGCGCGATCCGGAGACCGGCTACATCCGCCGCAACGTGGCGCCCCCCGGCACCGGCTCCTCCCAGGAGATCGTCCGGGTCGAGCTGCCGCCGGGCGCGCGCGTGGCCTATCCGGCCGCGTCTTACGCCCAGCGCGACCATCACATCCTGCTGCTCTCCGGCCGGCTTCGCTTCGCCAACGGCGCCCAAGTCTTCGACCTGGAGGCCGGCGACTGCCTCTGGCTGCCGGAGGTCGCCGACAGCTGGTACTTCAATCCCGGTCCGGTCGCGGCCGAGTACCTGGTGATGATCGTGCGCCTCGGCGGCTTCGGGAGACGCGCATGAGCCGCCCGCTGGTGCGCCTCGAGCCGGCGAGCCGCGCCCGCATCGGCCACAATGGCGGGCCGCCGCTGGAGCTCACGTCCAATGCCCTCCTCTGGCGGCGCGCATCGAAGAAGGCGTGGAAGACGCCGCCCCGCGAGATCGCGCTCCGCCGCCTCGAGCAGGCCGAGGGCCTCGGCCTTTCCTATCGCGAGTTCGCCGGCGTGCTGATGGATCGCGGTCGCCGGCTCTCGATGCTGGTCTTCGCGCCGGGCACCGTCGACGTGAAGCTGCCGGAGGTGCGCCGGAAATTCGCGACGCTCGGCAATCCCAAGATCCTAGTGCTGATCGACCGCCGCCCGGGCGCCTGGATCCCGGGCTCCGAGACCCATCTCGCCGGGAAGCCGACGGCGATCCGCTGGCTTCCCGCCGGCGCTTACGTGCCGGCGATGTCCGGCGCCATCTCACGATTCCTCACCGAGCACAGCCTGACCGCGGGCGAGGCGGTGATGATCGGCAGCAGCGGCGACGACCTGGCATCCGCCGAAGCCGCCGGCCTCGCCGTGTTCAAATGGGCGAGCGACTACTTCGCCGGGGCTTGAGAGCTCGAACGACCTCGCTGCGCTCGGCCCCCACCCAGCCCTCCCCCGCGTACGACGCGAGGGAGGGTTCCGATCGTGAACCCTCCCCCAGCTTTGCTGGGGGAGGGCAGGGTGGGGGTGTCGAGCAACAGGTCTCGGTGTACTTACCGGTTCACCACCATGCGGTTTCCGGACGCATAGCGCCGCAAACCCCGGTCGAAGACGACGACGGCGAGCGCGCCATAGACGATGGCCGCGGCCACCACCGACAGCGCCTTCAGCGGATCGGCTTCGCGCACCGCCTCGACCGGCACCTGCGACATGAAGGCGACCGGCAGCACGGTGAACAGCACCAGCCGCACGCCCGAGCCGAAGACGTGCTGGGGATAGACCGAGATCATCACGGTCACCTCCCAGAACTGGTCGGCGAGCTTGAGTGCGCCCGGCCACCAGAAAACCGCGCATTGGGCGATGGCGATGCTGGACAGCATCACCACGCCGCCGGCGATCGACAGCCCCACCAGGATCGGCAGGTCACTTAACGTCCGCTCGCCGATCCAGAGCCAGAGCACCAGCGCGCTGGCGGCATCGCCGAAGCCGGCCGGGATCGAGCGCGACATCAGGAGGCTCGGCAGCGGGTGGCGCGGCCGGCCGAGATGCACGTCGAGCCCGCCATCGACGATGGTGCGAGCGAGATCGCGCACGCCACCGGCCAGAGCCACCGAGACGCCGAAGCCGAACGCGGCGACACCGTAGAGCATGGCGACGTCGGCCTGCCCCCAGCCGCGAAGGCTGGGGAAGCGGTCGAAGTAGAGTGCCCAGACGACGAAGAAGATCAGGTTGTTGATCGCCATCAGCACAAGCTGCATCGCCGCCGGCCCCGGCCGGGCGAAGCCGGCCCGGAGGTTGGTGGCGATCAGCGCGCCGAGATAGCCGAAGCTCGCGGTCATGGTCACACGCCCTCCCTGAGGAAGCGGCGGGTCGCGGCGGCGGCGACGGCCGCGACCAGCAGCAGCGCCAGCGCCAGCCACAGCCCCTGCCAGAGGAACACCTCGACGATCGCAACTTGATCGGCCGCGAGCACCAGGCTCGCCGGGCGATAGAGGATCGCAGCGAACGGCGTCGCCATGCCGATGTCGCGGATCCAGTCCGGGTAGAGCGTCAGCGGGATGAACAGCCCGCCGAAGACGAAGACGAGCTTCTGCCAGATCCAGTAGGCCGGCGCCGGAGTGCCGACCCAGGCCGTCAGCAGGCCGATGACGACCTGGAACAGCAGCGCCAGGAAGGCGGCGAAGATCGCCGCCAGCACGATCGCCGGCGCCGCCGCCCAGGCGAACGGCACCATGCCGGTCGCCAGCCACGCGATCAGCGATCCATAGGCCAGCAGGGCCAGCAGCCGGAACAGCGTGCCGCCGGCCTCCTCGGCGATCCAGGCCAGTACATAGGCAAACGGCCGGCTCAACGCCGCCTCGATCGCGCCCGAGTTGATGTCCTGCTCGATCTCCCGGAAGACGTAGCCGACCGAGAAGACGATCGCCTCCGTCATCATCACGTACCAGGAAAGACGATCGGCATCGTGGCCGGATCCCGCGAGCGGCGTCGCCTGCCAGATGGTGGCGAAGATCACAACCGGGATCGAGAACAGCAGTAGGCGGCCGAAGAGGCCGATCCGATCGCGGCAGGCGTCATGCCACCCGAGACGCAGGAAGGCCGTGGAGGCGCCGAGGACTCTCGATGTCTCGTTCATGTCACACGCGCCTCGGCGCCCCGGTAGATGTCGCGGATGACGTCGTCGAGCGGCGGATTCTCGATGGCGAGGTCGCGCACCGAGAAGCGCTCGAGCGCGGTCGCGACCACGCGCTCGACGGCGATCAGGCCGAGGTCGACGGCGAAGCTGGTGCGGTGCGGCTCGCGCGACGCGACGGCGACGCCCGGGAGATCGAGCGCCGGACTCTCCTCCTCGGTCATCAGTGTCACCAGCCGATGGCGAAGATGCTGGGCGCGCAGCGCCGCCAGCGGCTGGTCGAGCAGCAGCAGGCCCTTGTCGATGACGAGGGCCCGCTCGCAGATGCGCTCGATGTCGCCGGTGTCGTGCGAGGTGAGCAGGATCGTCGTCCCCTCCTCCGTCGACAACTGGATCAGGTGATCGCGCAGGCTCGCCTTGGCCGAGACGTCGAGGCCGATGGTCGGCTCGTCCAGCAGCAGGATCGGCGGCGCGTGCATCAGCGCAGCCGCGATCTCGCAGCGCAGCCGCTGTCCCAGCGACAGCTGTGCTACCGGCCGGTCGAGAAGATCGGCGATGGCGAGCGTGCCGGCGAGCCGGTCAAGGCGTGCCGCCGCGTGGACGCGGTCGAGCCCGTAGATGCGGGCGATCAGCTTGAGGCTGTCCCGGACCGGCAGGTGGTACCAGAGCTGCGAGCGCTGGCCGAACAGGATGCCGATGCGGCGCGCCAGCTTCTGGCGCTCCTGCCACGGAACGAAGCCCGCGACCTCGGCATGGCCGGAGCTCGGCGTCAGGATGCCGGTCAGCATCTTCAGGGTCGTCGACTTGCCGGCGCCGTTCGGGCCGATGAAGGCGACGCGCTCGCCCGGCCGGATCGAGAACGAGATGCCGCGGACGGCTTCGACCTCGGTCGCCGGCTCGCGCTTGAACAGCGTCGAGAGCCCGACGCGCCGGCGGACGCGGAAGCTCTTGGCCAGGTTCTCGACGACGATCGCGGCGGCAGCGGACATGGCACGACTCCAGAAATGCGAAAGGCCCCGACGTTTCCGGCGGGGCCCCTGGGTAGAACTCGATTGCGTCGATCCGAACTCAGCGCACGCGTTCTCCCGGGGGCCGGGTCATGGCCTCCATAAGGGTAACGATGCAAAACTTCGGCGACGTGAACATGGCGCTACGCGTATCCGAGATCGGGGCCGCTTGTCAAACGCTCCGCCGCGAGGAACACGCGAAGACGTTCGACCATGACGTCGGCATAGCCGGCGCCGCTGGCGACGACGCGGCGGAAGTTCAACGCAACCAGGATCGGGCGCAGCCGTCGTGCCAGACGTGCTGCCTCGATCAATCGCTCCCTCGTGCCGAAGCCGGACCACACCGACAGGTAGACATCCACGAGCGGGCCGGATGCCGCATCGGTGAGGCCGTGATTCCAGCCGGCGCTGTCGAGGCACGAGGCGAGCGAGAGGAAGGGATGCGAGACGACCGCATCGCCCCAGTCGGCGATGGTCATGCGGCCGTCACGAACCAGCACGTTGTTGTCGTGGAAGTCGCAATGCTCGATCGTCTCCGGCACGCCATAGGTCGCGAGCCGGGCGCACAGCGCCTCGACCCGCGGCGCGAGAGCACGAAGCCCGTCGATCTCCGCGGCCTCCAAGCCGGGAACGTCATCAAGCAGCGAACGATAGAGCGCCGGCAGCCTCGTCAGCCGCCAATCCGCGAGGCCGAACGACAGCAGGGTGTCGACCCGCCCGATCGTGCCGAACTGGATCTCGGCGCAGAGAGCGAGAGCCGCCGCGAGCGGCGCGGTCTCGAACCGGGCCTTCAGCGACGCGCGAAGCGGCACGCCGGCATCGGCCATGAGCAGGCGACGCTGCACGAAGTCGATGGCGAGGAACTCCGGCACCTTGCCCGGGAACCACTCGGACAGCACCGGCAGCAAGGCGAGCTCGATGGCGAAGGGCGGCGCCACTTCCTTCAGATAGACGTCGCCCGTATCGGTCGCGAGGCGCGTCACCGTCGACCACGGATAGGAGCGGATGGTTTCGGACTCTTCGAGAAGCCGCTCCCCTCGCTGAGCCAGCATATCGCGGACCCAGTCGGTGGCGGCGTTCACAGGAGTCGCGGCTGCGCGGGCTCGACCGGCCGGATCAGCTCCGGCCCTTCGGCGCGGGCGCTGTTCACCGCAGTCGATACCGCGTGGTGAATGAGGCGGCCAGCCGGTGCCGGCGTCAGCAGGGTCTGCAGATCGCCGAGCGAAGTCTTCGGATCGAGCCACGCCGCCGACCCGGCGGAATCGAGAAGCACCGGCATCCGGTCATGCACCGGCGTCACGTCCGGCGAGGCGTCGACGGTGATGAAGCCGAAGGTCTCGACCGGCTCGGCGCCGGCCGGCGCCCAGCGCTCCCACAAGCCGGCGAAGACCATGGTGCCGCCGGCCTTGAGCGTGAAGTAGTAGGGCTGCCTCGCCTTTCCGGTGACCATCCACTCGAAGTAGCCGTCCGCCGGAACCAGGCAGCGGCGACGGCGGAAGGCCTCGCGGAAGGTCGGCTTCTCGGCGACACTCTCGGCGCGCGCGTTGATGGCGTTGGCGGCGAAGGAGAGATCCTTGGCCCAGCCCGGCACTAGGCCCCAGCGCAGCATCGCGATGCGCCGGACGTCGTCGCCGCCGAGACGAATGACCGGCGCCTCCTGCGTCGGCGCGACGTTGTGGCGCTCGGCCAGATTCTGGCCGCCCTCGGCCGCGAGGAAGGTCTTCAACGCATCCAGAGTGACCGTCAGGGTGTAGCGTCCGCACATGAGGCGCGGACGCTACCACCCGGCGAGGAGGGATGTCAGTCGGCGGTGACGACGCCGCCGGGCGGCGGCTTCGGCTCCGCGCGGCCGCGATGGAGCGCCGAGCGGACGAACCGCTTGACGCTGCGGAAGGCACTTTTCAGCCCGCCGGCGACCACGCGCGCACGGTAGCGGCGGGCCGCCCGCTCGATCTCGGCGACCGTCGGCGGGTATGGATGGGGTCGGGTCGATTCGAGCACGTCGATGACCGCGAGCCAGTTCGATTCGTCGTGGGTATAGGGCCACATTGCTTGTCTCCTGCAAGTGGGGTCCCCTCCGCGGCGAGGCCTTCTTGGTGGGCCGCGCACGCTCAGTATCTGGTTGTTCTGACAGCGATTTCAAGGAAATTGTGCACTGCACAATAGAGCGCCACTGCCCACATCCGAGGCATGACGGCGGACGCCCTCGAATGCTTGGCGAAATCCCTCTCGGCGCAGAGCGGCTGCCTCAATATGAGGCAGTTTCATTGTCCTATCTGGGCCGACCCTGGACGCGACTTAGCCGAAGCGCCCGGTGATGTAGGACTGGGTGCGTTCGAGCTTCGGGTTGGTGAACATCGCCTCGGTCTCGCCGTACTCGATCAGGCGGCCGAGATACATGAAGGCGGTGTTGTCGGAGACCCGCGCCGCCTGCTGCATGTTGTGGGTGACGATGACGATGGTGTAGCGGCCCTTGAGCTCGTCGATCAGCTCCTCGATGCGGCTGGTGGCAATCGGGTCGAGGGCCGAGCACGGCTCGTCCATCAGCAGCACGTCGGGATCGGCGGCGATAGCCCGGGCGATGCAGAGACGCTGCTGCTGTCCGCCGGAAAGGCCGAGCGCGGATTCCTTGAGGCGATCCTTGGCCTCGTCCCATAGCGCGGCTCCCTTGAGCGCGCGCTCGGCGGTCTCATCGAGAAGGGTGCGGTCGCGGATCCCGTCGACGCGGAGCGGGTAGACGACGTTCTCGTAGATCGACATCGGGAACGGGTTCGGCTTCTGGAACACCATGCCCATGCGCTTCCTGAGCGCGATCACGTCGACGCCGGCGCCGTAGACCTCGGCGCCGTCGAGCCGCATCGATCCCTCGATGCGGATTCCGTCGATCAGGTCGTTCATGCGGTTGAGACAGCGCAGCAGGGTCGACTTGCCGCAGCCGGACGGCCCGATCAGCGCCGTCACCAGGCCGCGCTGGATGTCGAAGGTGTTGGCGAACAGCGCCTGCTTCTGGCCGTACCAGAGACTGAAGTCGCGGATCTCGACATTGGCGCCGTCCGGCCCGAGCCGGGGATGGACGGAGGTGGGCTCATAAGCGACGACGGCGGTCATCTTCGGCGTCCTCTAGAACTGGCTGCCGGCGAAGCGGCGCTTCAGCCGGTTGCGGATGACGATGGCGGTGGCGTTCATCGCCGCGATCATGGCGATGAGCAGCAGCGTGGTGACGAAGACCATCGGCTTGCCTGCCTCGGAGTTCCGCGACTGGAAGCCGACGTCGTAGATGTGGAAACCGAGATGCATGAAGCTGCGCTCGAGATGCAGATAGGGAAACACCCCGTCGATCGGCAACTCGGGCGCCAGCTTGACGACGCCGACCAGCATCAGCGGCGCGACCTCGCCGGCGCCGCGCGCCATCGCCAGGATCAGGCCTGTCATGATGCCGGGCAGCGCGCGGGGCAGCACGATGTACTTGATCGTCTGCCACTTCGACGCCCCGCAGGCGAGCGAGCCCTCGCGCATCGAACGCGGGACCGCGGCCAGCGCCTCCTCGGTCGCGACGATCACCACGGGCACGGTGAGCAGCGCCAGCGTCAGCGACGACCACAACAGGCCGCCCGTGCCGAATGTCGGGCTCGGCAGGCGCTCGGGAAAGAACAGCTGATCGATCGAGGCGCCGAGCGTGTAGGCGAAGAAGCCCAGGCCGAAGACGCCGTAGACGATCGAGGGCACGCCCGCGAGGTTGTTGACCGAGATCCTCACGATCGCGACCATCCGGCCCTGCTTGGCGTATTCGCGGAGATAGAGGGCGGTGACGACGCCGAACGGCGCGACCGCGATCACCATCAGCAAGGTCATCGCGAAGGTGCCGAAGATCGCCGGCCAGACGCCGCCCTCGGTGTTGGCTTCGCGCGGCGAGTCGACGAGGAACTCGCCCCAGCGCGAGAGATATATCCCGAGGCGATCGAACCAGCCGACGGCATTCGCCGGATAGAAGCGGACGATCTCCGAGAGCCGGAGAGTCTTGTCCTTGCCGCCGATCTCGACCAGGGTGACCCTGTAGCGCTGGTCCTCGGCCTTGAGGCGCTGCACCTCGTCGGCGAGGCGCTGGTATTCGGCGCGGAGTCCGGCGATGCGGGCATCGGCCCTGACCTTCGCCTCGGCGTACTCCGGGCTCGCCTCGCTCTGCGTGATGGCGACGCGGCGGAGCGCCAGGCGCTCGCGTTCGATCCGGGCATTGACCTGGCCGATGGCCCCATGCTCGAGCGACCGGATGGCGCCGAGGCGCCTCTGCGCTTCGCGATGGGCGGCGACGGCGCGGGCGTCGTCGATTGCCAGCCGCTCGCCGGCGACCTCGACCGAGGCGATACGCCCGACGAAGGAGCCCCACTCCAGGCGCTCGACGAAATAGAGGTCTGCCGGCGCCTCGACCTGCCTGACCTCGAAGTCGGCGGCCCAGCGGAAATCGTCGTTGTAGAAGTCGAAGTTGCCGGTGCGGTAGAGCGTGCGCCAGGCATAGCCGGAAAGGTCGCGGATGCGCTGGCGCGCCGCCTCGTCCAGGGTCGCCAGCCGCTCCGCGCCGACGCGGAACTCCTCGGTGCGCGTCGGCTCGCCGGCGATCCGCGTGCCGTCGGCGAAGGTGACGAGGTGGATCGGCTTCGGCCACAATGCGCTGGCGCCGTTCCACAGCACCAGCAGCAGGAATCCCACGATCATCGTCATGCCGAGCGCGAGCGAACCGGCGAGCAGCCACTGGAACGGCTCCCCGAGCGCGCCGAGCGCGGTGATGCGCGAGCGCGTGTAGGTCGGCGCGTCCGAACGCGTCTCCAGAGTCTCGATGGTGGCCGACATTCGCTCCCCGGTCTCCTAGAGCTGCGCCGAGCGCTTGCGAAAGCGCTGGCGGACGATCTCGGCCAGCGTGTTGACGACGAAGGTCATGACGAAGAGGGTGAGCGCGGCCAGGAACAGCGTGCGGTAGAGCGTGCCGTCCTTGACCGCCTCCGGCAGCTCGACCGCGATGTTGGCCGACAGCGCGCGGAGGCCGGAGAAGACGTTCCACTCCATGATCGGCGTGTTGCCGGCCGCCATCACCACGATCATGGTCTCGCCGACGGCGCGGCCCATGCCGACCATGATCGCGGCGAAGACGCCGCTCATCGCCGTCGGCAGGATCACCCGCGTCGCCGTCTGCCAGGGCGTCGCGCCGCAGGCGAGCGAAGCGCCGCGCAGATGCTCGGGCACCGAGTTCAGCGCGTCCTCGGCGATGGTGTAGATGATCGGAATGACGGCGAAGCCCATGGCGAAACCCACCACCAGCGTATTGCGCTGGACGTAGGTGGAAACCATGCCGCCCCGCGCATCGAGGCCGACCGCGGTCAGGAGCGTCGCCAGGATCGCGGCGGCGACGGC
Organism: Alphaproteobacteria bacterium; assembly: GCA_964201945.1. Taxonomy (GTDB): domain Bacteria; phylum Pseudomonadota; class Alphaproteobacteria; order SHVZ01; family SHVZ01; genus SHVZ01. Next base: position 2,616 of record CAXNIC010000018.1, on the reverse strand, counting down.
GGCAACGGCGAGCGTCACCATCCAGCGCAGCGCGTCGGTGAGGCCGGTCCTGACGCCGGGCTGCGCGCGCTCGATGCCGAGCCAGTCGCCGAGCATGCGCTCGGACAGGATCGAGACGGCGACATAGGCGACCGGCAGCAGCAGCAGGAAGGTGAACGGCCCGCCCGAGCCGATGTCGCCGTTGGCCCAGGCCTTGACGTCGCCGGCGAAGAACAACCGTTCGAAGGCCGGGCCGCCATAGGCGGCGAGGAGGACGCCGACGAACAGCGCCACGAAGGCGAGCGCCAGCTTGACGCCGCCGCCGAGCCTGAGAGACAGGTCGCGCGGCAGCAACTGCCAGAGATAGGCTCCGGCCAGGAGAGACAATGGCAGGGTGACGAAGGCCAGAAGCACCGAGCTGATGAAGGTCTCGACCAGCGGCGCCAGGACCAGCGCCGCGATGAATCCCAGCACCACCGAGGGCAGCGACGCCATCATCTCCATCACCGGCTTCACCGTGCCCCGCACCTTCGGGGAGACGAACTCGGAGGTGTAGATGGCGGCCAGCAGCGCGATCGGCACCGCGAAGAAGAGCGCATAGACCGTCGCCTTCAGCGTCCCGAAGATCAGCGGCACCAGCGACAGCTTGGGCTCGAAGGAATCGGTGCCTGAGGAGGACTGCCAGGTGAAGGCCGGGCCGTCATAGCCTTCGTACCAGACCTTGCCGAAGATCGAGGCCCAGGTCGTCTCCGGGTGCGGTGCCGAGACGTGCCAGACGGTCGCCGTCCCGTCGGCGCCGACCACCAAGATCGCGTCCTCGCGCGGCGCCAGGGCCGCCAGCTTCGCCGCGCCTCCGCTCTGGGTCAGAGACAGCAGGACCTGTTCGCTGGTGGAATGGCGGAGAACGACGCTGCCGGCGGTGTCGGCGGTGACGAACATCTTGCCGCGCTCGCTGGGGGCGAAAGCATCGACCGGCGCCGTGTGCGGCTTGAGGTCATGGGCGAGCACGAGGCGGAACCCGTCGGTGGTCGTCGCACCGGCCTGGGCGAGGCGGAAGTAGACGGCGACCGAGCCGTCCGAGCCGGTGACCACGATCGACTGCTCGCCGATCAGGAAGCCGATGGTGGCGATCGTGGCGTTGCCGACGAGGAGGTCGCGGGTCTCGGCCAGCTTCGCGTCCTTGGCATCGCGGGTGTCGTAGCGGAAGACGACGCCGCCGCGATCGACGACATAGACCTGGTCGCCCTTCTCCGAGACCATGGCGCGCGCGACCGGGGTTCCGGCCGGCAGCGGCGGCAGCACGGCAGTCGAGACCGCGGTGCGTGCCTGGCGCGTCAGCATGTTGATCCGTGTCTCGGCCAGCGACAGGCGCGGCACGCCGGCATCGTCGACGGTGACGAAGGTCCTGACCGGGCGTTCGACGGTGCCGCCCGAGCGGTAGTCGAGGGCGATGATCGCGCGGCCTTCGGCGACGCGCTGCTCGGCATCGAGGCTGACGGCGAGCGCGGTCTTGCGGAACTGGTCGCCGGCGAGCGGGCTGAAGACGGCCGCCCCGTCGGTCCGATCTGTGCCGAGCGACTGAAGCCCGGCCGGCAGCGCCTGGGCCGGCACGAGGTCGGCCGTCAGCGTGACCTTGCCGAAGCGGACGGTGCCGTCGGCGAAACCGAAGGCGATCTCGCCGCCGACGATCGAGCGGCCGAAGGCCGTCGCGCGCTTGCCGCCGAAGTCGAGCGGTGGCACGACGAGGCGCCGGCCGCTGGCGACGTGGTAGAGGCCGATCTCGCCGTCGCGGCCGATCGTGTAGGCGACGACGTGGTTCTCATCGAGGCCGCCGGCAACGAGCGCCTCGGCCGTACCCGCGATCTTGAAGCTCTGCTGACCCAGCACGCGGCCGCCCGTGAACAGCGGCACCACCACCTGAGCAAGGAAGACCATGATGCCGAAGACGGCGACGATGACCGAGAGGCCGCCGATCCGGATGCTCCAGTCGGCGACCTTGTCGGCGATCAGCACCGAGCGCCTTGTGACCCGCCGGAGCGGCGCCGCGGGCTTGGGGTCGAGTACGGCGTCGGTCTCGGTCATCGGCGTCTTTTTTGGAAAAGGGATGGGGCGGCGAGGCGCCGCCCCATCACATCAGCGTGCAGTCTTTACGAGCCGGCGAAGAGACCGAGGGCCTTCAGGTCGTCGGCGACGATGTCGGCGGTCACCGGGAAGTAGCCGTCCTTGACGGTGCCTTCCTGGCCCTGCTTCGACATCATGTACTTCACGAACTCGGCCCGCACCGGGTCGAACGCCTGGTTCGGGTTCTTGTTGACGTAGACGTAGAGGAAACGGGAGATCGCATAGTCGCCCGAGTAGGCGTTCTTGGCGTCGGCTTCGAAGCACGTCTCGCCCTTCTTGGCAGCGATCGGCACGGCGCGGACGTCGGCAGTCTTGTAGCCGATGCCGGAGTAGCCGATGGCGAACTTGTCGGAGGCGACGCCCTGGACGACGGTCGAGGATCCCGGCTGCTCCTTCACGCTGTCCTTGTAGTCGCCGTTGAAGAGGCCGACTTCCTTGAAGTAGCCGTAGGTGCCGGAAGCGGAGTTGCGGCCGTAGAGCGAGATCGGCTTGTCGGCCCATTCGCCGGTCAGGCCG
>CAXNIC010000017.1:0-28280 GCA_964201945.1 Alphaproteobacteria bacterium | reverse complement strand
CCGGTCCGCGCGCTCGACCAGGTCGCCCAGCGCCGGATTGAACCGCGCATGGCCGATGCCGCGAAGCGAGGGGAAGGGTCGATCGTCGGCGGGCGCCGCATCGAGCACGCGCGCGACCATGTCGTCGGTCGCGTGGAACTGCGTCACCTTGTGCCGATTGATCGCAGCCGCTGCGGCACTCGCCTCGAAGGTCGGCAGCAGCACGGATGGACGTCCGGCGGCGATCGCCGCCAGCGCCTGGGCGAGCCCGAAGGTGCCGCAGTAGGGCAGGGCCTGCAGCAGCACCGTCTCCGCATCGTCGTAGCCGAAGACGCGGGCGGCCGTCCGCGCATGCGCGGTCAGAGCGCCATGGCGATGCAGGACGAATTTCGGCGCGCGGGTCGTGCCCGAGGTGGTGAAGATGGTGACGGGCGTCGCCGGCGTCGCCTGGTCGAAAGTGCCCGGCAGGGCCGCGAACACTTCCTCGCTCGTGTACTGCTCGCGGCCAGGAAGCACGATCTGCGGCGCGTCACCGACCGTCACCACCCAGTGCAGCGCCGTCAGCGCTGCCGGATCGACGCCGGAGAGGATGCCGGCGAAGTCGATGGCGCGGAATCCAGGTGACAGGACCAACGCCTTGGCGCACGAGCGGCCGATGATGTCCTGCACCTCCGCCGAGCGGAAGCGTGTGTTGACCAGCACAGCGACGGCACCGAGACGCGCGATCGCGAAATAGAGCGCCGGCCATTCCGGCAGGTTCGGCAGCCAGAGCGCGACGCGGTCGCCCGGACGTATGCCCATGGTCGAGAGTCCGAGCGCGGCCCTTCGGCTCTTCTCGTCGAGCCAGGCGTAGCTGAAGGACTCATCGCCGGCGAGGAACGCGGGGCGGTTGCCGGCTGTGGCCGTCGTCGCGGCGAGAAGAGCGGAGAGGGTGGGGTCGTCGATCATCGCCGGGCCGATGGGTGACTCAGGAATGATGCGGATGCAAGCGCTTCGGTTGACACCCCGATTTCGCTCGCGTACAAACGGATCGTTCCCGTGGGGATTTGAGCCGACCGGCTTGCGGCCCACGTTAAATAAAACCGCTAAAAGGTCGGGACCAAGTGCGCCCCGACCGAGACCGGCCGGGGCTTTTTTGTTGCTCGGGAGGAGCAAGCACATGGTCGATACGTCTCACGCCGGCGTGGATGCCTGGCGCCCTCGTACCCGTCTCGTCCGCGGCGGCCTCGAACGCTCGCAGCACATGGAGACGGCCGAGGCCATGTACATGACCTCGGGCTATGTCTACGGCTCGGCCGAGGAGGCGGAAGCCGCCTTCGCCACGCCGCGTGACAGCCGCTACGTCTATTCGCGCTTCCGCAATCCGACCGTGGCCTCGTTCGAGGAGAGGCTGCGGCTGGTCGAAGGCGCCGAGGCCTGCCGCGCGACTGCGACCGGTATGTCGGCGGTCTTCGCCTCGCTGATGTGCCAGGTGCGCAGCGGCGATCGCGTGGTGGCGGCGCGTGCACTTTTCGGTTCGTGCCTTTGGATCTGCACCGACTACCTGCCGAGGCTCGGCGTCGAGGTCGAGATCGTCGATGGCACCGAGCTCTCGCAATGGCGCCGCGCGCTCTCCAAGCCGACCAAGGCGGTGCTGCTGGAATCGCCGTCGAACCCGATGCTGGAGATCGTCGATCTCCGCGCCGTCGCGGCTCTCGCGCACGACGCCGGCGCCTGCGTCATTGTCGACAACGTCTTCGCCACCGGTCTCCTTCAGCGGCCGCTCGATCTCGGCGCCGACGTCGTCGTCTACTCGACCACCAAGCACATCGACGGCCAGGGCCGGGCGCTGGGCGGCGCCATCCTCTGCACCAACAAGTTCCTGACCGACACGCTCGGCCCCTTCCTCCGCCACACCGGGCCGGCGATGAGCCCGTTCAACGCTTGGCTGATGCTGAAGGGCCTGGAGACGCTCGATCTCCGGCTCCGTGCCCACTGTACGAGCGCGCGCGCCGTCGCCAAGGCGCTGTCGCGCCATCCGGCAGTCGAGCGCGTGCTCTATCCGGGCCTGCTCACCCATCCTCAGCACAAGCTGGCGGCGAGCCAGATGACGGATTTCGGCACGGTCGTCACCTTCACCATCCGGGGCGGCAAGCCTGGGGCCTTCAAGGCGCTCAATGGCCTTCGTATCATCGACATCTCCAACAACCTCGGCGACTCAAAGAGCCTGATCTGCCATCCGGCGACCACCACGCATCAGCGGCTCTCGGTCGAGGAGAAGCGTCAGCTCGGCATCGAGGACGGTGTCGTCCGCCTCTCGGTCGGGCTCGAGGATCCGGACGACCTGATCGAAGATCTGACCCGGACCTTGGATACGCTCTAGGCGCTGCGGCGGGGGTTATACTCGGCGGTGATGACCGAGGGCACGGACCCCGACAGGATCGCCGAGGTACGGAACGCGCTGGTGGCTGCAGGCGGAATCGACGCCGCGATCCCGCTCCTCCAGCAATGCGCAGCCCGTAGCGACGTTGCGGCGCTAGTGACCCTCGTCGAAGCCTCCGCTGGCCTTGGCGACCTGGCGCCCGTCGTGCGCGAGGCGCTCTACCTGCTGCACCAGGTCTTCCCGGTGCCGGTCACGCGCGAAGCCGTGGCACGGCTTGCCTCCTTGACCCCGGACACCGAGGCGGTTCAGAACGATCTCGGTTTCGTGCTGCACGCCTCGGGCGATCCCGAAGGGGCGGGCCGCGCCTTCGGGCGGGCGGCGGCGCTGCTGGAGGAGCGGGTGTCACGGCATCCGCTGGCCTCGACCGGTCTCCGCATCATTCATCCGTCCTGGCTGATCGGGTCGTTGGGAGAGGCGGTGGCGCGGCTCGGGATAATCGCCAAGCTGAGGACCCTGGGGATGATGGCGCCCTGGCGCCTCGTGCTGCCGGCGCCGCGCGAGAAGATCGTCAACGAGCCGCTGATCGACCTGTTCGCTTCTCATGTGACGGTGGTGAAGGAGGGCGACCTCCTCGCCAAGTTCCAGGCGCTCGCCCCGGACCTCGCGCTCGATACCTCGTCGCTCCCGCTCGTCGATGGGCGTTTTCTCTACGTCCACGATGCCTGGCGCGAATCCGAACGGGCCTGGGCCGAGGCCGGCCGCGGGCCGCTGCTCGCCCTGCCGCCGGAGCGGATCGCCGCCGGCCGCGCCCGGCTCGTGGAGGCCGGGCTGCCGGCGGATGCCTGGTTCGCCGCGCTCCATGTGCGCGACCCAGGCTTCCACGGTGCCGGCGAAGGCCGCCGCCGGCTCGATCTCGCCGCTCGCGACTCCGATCTTGCCACCTACCTCCCGGCGGTCGAGCGGGTCACCGCCCGCGGCGGCTGGGTGGTGAGGCTGGGCGGCCCGGCCGCGCTCGCCCTGCCGCCGATGCCCCGGGTCGTGGACTACGCGCATTCTGATGTCCGTTCGCCCGAGCTCGACGTCGTGCTGCTGGCATCGGCACGGCTGATGATCGGCACGCTCTCCGGCCCCGCCCATGTCGCGTCGTGCTTCGCCACGCCGACGATCCACACCAACGGCTTTCCCAGCAACCTGGTCCCGACCCGCCACGATATCTGGCTTCCGAAGCTCTATCGCGAGCGCGCCAGCGGCCGTATCCTGTCCCTGGCCGAGTCGATCAGCGCCCCTTTCCGCGGCGAGATCCGCGGCAGCGGCTTCGATGATCACGGCATCGACCTGGTGGACAACACCGCCGGCGACCTCGCCGATGCCGCCGACGAGATGCTGGACCGCCTGGAAGGGCGAGGCCCCGTCGACGATCCGGCCGTGCGCGAAGTGTTCAGGCAAACCAGCAACGTCTACATCGCCCCGATCTCGGCCCGCTTCCTCGCTCGCCACCGGTCGGCCTTGCTGGGCTCGCGCTAGCGCGCCTGGCGCCGCTCCTGCTATGTGAATGCATGAATGGGTACGCCTTCGCCTTTTGACGGTCCCGGCCCCGATGCCGAGTATCGACGCCTGCTGACCGAGGGGCGATTTTGCGTCCAGCGCTGCAGGGAGACCGGCCGCCATGTCTTCCAGCCCCGCGTGCTCTCGCCCTTCACCGGCCAGCCGACCCTCGACTGGGTCGAAGTCTCCGGTCGCGGCACCGTCTACTCGACCACGGTCATCCGCCGGCGGCCGGAACAGGGCGGCGACTACAACGTCGTGCTGGTCGACCTCGAGGAGGGCTGTCGGATGATGAGCCGGGTCGACGGCCCGGCTCCTGCCGAGATCCGCATCGGCCTCAAAGTCAGGGCACGGATCGCCAAGGCGAAGGACGAGACGCCGATCATCGTCTTCGATCCGGACCCCGACGCATGAACGGCATCCGCGGAACCGCCTCTGTGGTCGGCGTCGGGCTTTCGACCCGCTGGGAGGCACCCGGCCGGACGGCGCTCGAGCTGATGGCCGAAGCCGTCCATGTGGCGATCTCTGATGCCGGGCTCCGCCTTGACCAGGTCGACGGTCTCCTCACCGGCACGGCCATGCATTTCATGCCGACCCTCAGCGTCGCCGAGTATCTCGGCATCCGGCCCCGCTTCCTCGACGGCACGATGATCGGTGGCTCCTCCTTCGTCGAGCATCTGATCCCGGCAGCACTCGCGCTCGAAGCCGGGCTCTGCGACGTGGCGCTGATCTGCTACGGCTCGAACCAGCGGACCGCCTCCGGCCGGCTGGTCTCGGGATCCGAGCCGCAGCCCTACGAGCAACCCTACGAGCCGCGCCATCCGATCACCGGCTATGCGCTCGCCGCCGCCCGCCACATGCACCAGTTCGGGACGACACGACGCCAGATGGCTGAGGTCGCATGCGCCGCGCGGCGCTGGGCCGAGCTCAATCCCGAGGCCTTCGCCCGCCAGCCGACCTCGATCGAGGAGATCTTGGCTGCGCGCATGGTGAACGACCCGCTGTCGGCGCGCGACTGCTGCCTGGTGACCGATGGCGCCGGGGCAGTGGTGATGGTCAGGGCGGACCGGGCTCATGATTTTCCGAAGCCGCCGGCCTATCTGCTCGGCGCCGCCGCCGCGACCTGGCACCGCCAGATCTCGGCGATGCCCGACCTGACCGTGACCGCCGCCGCCGAGTCGGGCCCGCGCGCCTTCGCCATGGCCGAGGTCGCGCCCACCGACATCGACGTGGTGCAGCTCTACGACGCCTTCACCATCAACACGATCCTGTTCCTCGAGGATCTCGGATTCTGCCGGAAGGGCGAGGGCGGTGCCTTCGTCGAAGGCGGCGCGATCGCGCCCGGCGGCAGGCTTCCGGTCAACACCAATGGCGGCGGACTCTCCTGCTGCCATCCCGGCATGTACGGAATCTTTCCGCTGATCGAGGCGGTGCGTCAGCTCCGCGGCGAGGCCGGCGAGCGGCAGATCGCCGAGACCGAGCTGGCGCTGGTCCATGGCAATGGTGGGCAGCTCTCATCCCAGGTGACGGCGATCTTGGGCACCGCGGCGACGCTCTAGGAGACGGTGAATGGCGAGGATGGTCGACGGCAAGGTCGTGGTGGTGACGGGATCGGGTGGCGGCATCGGCAAGGGCATCGCACTCTTGATGGCGGCGCATGGCGCCAAGGTCGTGGTCAACGACATCGGCGCCGCCCTCGACGGCTCCGGCCATGACGACGGGCCGGCGGCGGCGACCGTGCGCGAGATCAAGGCGGCGGGCGGCGAGGCGGTCGTCAACACGGAGTCCGTCGCCGATCCCAAGGGCGCCGAGCGCCTTATCCAGACGGGACTCGACACCTTCGGCCGCATCGATGCAGTCGTCAACAACGCCGGTATCCTTCGTGATCGGATCTTCCACCGGATGAGCCTGGACGAGTGGCGGGCAGTGATCGACGTGCATCTGAACGGCTCTTTCCATGTCTCGAAGGCCGCCGCGAACCACTTCAAGGAGCAGGGCTCGGGCGCCTTCGTGCATTTCACCTCGACCTCGGGCCTTGTCGGCAATCTCGGCCAGGCGAATTACTCGGCCGCCAAGATGGGGATCGTCGGCCTCTCCAAATCGATCGCCCTCGACATGGCGAAGTTCGGCGTCCGCTCGAATGCCATCGCGCCCTTCGCCTGGTCGCGCATGATCGGCTCGATCCCCATCACCGACGAGGTGCAGAAGGCCAGGGTCGCTAAGCTGCAGTCGATGACGCCCGACAAGATCGCGCCGCTCGTCGTCTACCTCTGCTCGGATGCGGCGAAGGAAGTGACGGGCCAGATCTTCTCGGTCCGCAACAACGAGATCTTCCTGATGAGCCAGCCGCGCCCGTTGCGCTCGGTCCAGGCCGGCGGCGGTTGGACGCCGGAATCGATCGCCGAGCATGCGATGCCCGCACTCAAGGCTTCGTTCTATGATCTCGACGTGTCCGCCGACGTCTTCTCCTGGGACCCTGTCTGATGCCGGTCGATCCCGGACATCTCCTCTCCTACCGGATACCGGAGATCGTCCAGGATCTGAGCGTCCGCGACACCATCCTCTATGCGTTGTCGGTCGGCCTCGGCGCAGACCCCATGGATTTGGAACAGCTGCGCTTCGTCTATGAGGACGGGCTCCAGGCACTGCCGACGATGGCGGTGGTCCTGGGCTATGCCGGGTTCTGGCTCGGGCGATCCGACACCGGCGTCGACAGCGTGAAGGTCGTACATGGCGAGCAGGGGCTCCGCATCCACAAGCCCCTGCCCGTCGAGGGGCGGCTGATCGGCCGGACGCGGGTGACCGGGCTGGTCGACAAGGGACCGGACAAGGGCGCGCTGCTCTATTCCGAACGCCGGGTGACCGATGACGCGGGCGATCTGGTCGCGACGCTCGAACAGACCACCTTTCTCCGTGGTGACGGCGGATGCGGCGGCACGACCGGCCCAGCGAAGCCGCTGCACCCGATGCCTGATCGCGCCCCGGATCTGGCGGTCGACCTGCCGACGCTGCCGTCCCAGGCGCTGATCTACCGACTGAACGGCGACCGCAATCCGCTGCATGCGAGCCCGACGGTGGCGGCGAAGGCCGGGTTCCCGAGGCCGATCCTGCACGGGCTCGGCACCTTCGGCTTCGTCGGGCATGCGCTATTGAAAGGGCTCTGCGGCTATCGGCCGGAGCGGCTGAAGGCGATGGACGGCCGCTTCTCCGCCCCGGTCTATCCGGGCGAGACTATCCGGACCGAGATCTGGTGCGAGGCTGGTGGCGTCGTCGCTTTCCGCGCCCGCGTCGTCGAGCGCGGCCAGTTCGTTCTCACCCATGGCCGGGCGGAGATCGCGTGAGCGACGCCAAGGCGCATTCGAAGGACTCACTGCCTTCGGCCGTATTGTCGACCTGTTTCCTCTTTGCCTTGGTCAGCCGCGGCATCGGCGAGACCTTCGCGGTCTTTCTCCTGCCGCTGCAGCAGGCCTTCGGCTGGGATCGCGCCCAGGTCACTGGCATCTATGCCGTGACCGCGCTCGCAGTCGCCAGCGTCGGCCCGCTCGCGGGGTATTTCTCAGGATTCCTCGGCACGCGCCGGCTCTACGCGGTCGGCGGGCTCCTGCTGCTGATGGCCTATGTGGGCGCCGTCCATGCGACCGAGCTCTGGCACTTCTATGTCACGCTCGGCTTCTGTGTCGGTGCCGCGTCCGCCTTCGTCAACGTCGCGCAGACGCCCCTGATCGCGATCTGGTTCGCTGGCCGGGTCGGCACGGTGTTCGGCATCATCGGTGGAGCGGCAGGCATCGGTGCGCTCCTGTTCGCGCCGATGGCGCAGATCGTCATCGATGCGCATGGCTACCGTACAGCCTATTGGGCGCTCGCCGCCGTCGTGCTCCTGCTTGTCGTGCCGCTTGCGCTGCTACCCTGGCGACGCATCTCGGCCGGACGCGACGGGCAGGGGCCAGGGCCGGCGGCGAGCGACTGGACCCTCAGGCGCGCCGCTTCAGAGCCGATCCTCTGGGCGATGTTCGCCGTCTATTTCCTGACCTCGACCGCGATCTTCGTGATTCAGCCGCAGATGGTGGCCTATCTGGTCGAGGTCGGTTTCACGCCGCTCACCGCGGCGACCGCCATCGGCTTCGCCGGTCTATCGGCCTCGGTCGGCATGGTGCTGTTCGGCTGGATTGCCGACCGCGTCGGCCGGCGCTGGGCGCTGACCTTGAGCTATTCCTCGACCGCGCTCGGACTCGGCGTGCTGGCGCTGATGGCGATTTGGCCGAGTCCCTGGCTGTTGGTCGCCTATGTGCTGACGTTCGGGCTGTCGCTTGGATCCCGCGGCCCGCTGATCGCCTCGCTGGCGGGACGCATCTATGCCGGCGCGGTTCTTGGCCGTGTGCTCGGCTTCCTGCTGATCGGCATGGGCACGGGAACGGCGTTCGGGTCGTGGATCGGCGGCGAGCTTCACGACCATGTCGGCGGATACCAGGCGAATTTCATCGTCGCCTGGACGGCGATCGCACTCGCGCTCGCGCCGTGGTGGCTGTCGAAGGAACTACGCCGGCTTTGAGCCGCTCTTAAGCGCCGCCACCTCGGCTTCGAGCCGGGCGACCCGCTCGGTCAGGGACTCCTGCTCGGCTCGGGCCTTCGCCGCCATCTCCTTGACCGCCTCGTAGTCGTCGCGGGTCACCAGGTTCATGTCGACGAGCAGGCGCTCGAGCTGCGCCTTGACGCGGGCCTCGACCTCCTGGCGCACGGCGGTGGCGGCGCCGACGGCGTTGGTGGCCAGCTTGGCGAGGTCGTCGAGGATGCGGTTGTCGGTCTGCATGGGAGTCTCCTCAGGCGCCACTATGACGGCCCTCCATTGTCGGTCGCAAGCCTGTCGCCTATAAAGCCGCGCATGTTCCTGGTCACCGGCGGTGCCGGCTTCATCGGCTCGAACCTCGTGGCGGCCCTGGAAGCCCGGGGAGCGGAGGTTGCCGTCTGCGACCGGCTCGGCCATGGCGACAAGTGGCGCAACCTGGGCAAACGCGAGCTCGCCGACTTGGTTCCGCCCGAACGCCTGATGGATTGGCTCAAGGGCCGGAGGCTGGAGGGGATCTACCACCTGGGCGCGATCTCGACCACGACCGAGACCGACGCCGACCTGATCCTCTCCCAGAATTTCTCGGTCTCGCTCGACCTCTGGAACTGGTGCACGGACGCCCGCGTGCCCCTGGTCTATGCCTCCTCCGCCGCCACATACGGCGACGGCGTCGCCGGCTTCGACGACGACGAGCGTCCCGAGGCGCTGGCAAAGCTCCAACCGATGAACGCCTATGGCTGGTCGAAGCACCTGTTCGACCGCCGTGCCCTCCGGCTGGCCGCCTCCGGGCGGAAGCCGCCGCGCTGGGCCGGGCTCAAGTTCTTCAACGTCTATGGTCCCAACGAGTATCACAAAGGCGAGCAGCTCTCGGTCGCCTGGCAGATCCATCAGCGGGTGACGGCGAACGAGCCGGCGCGACTGTTCAAGTCGTATGATGCCCGCTATGCCGATGGCGGCCAGCTCCGTGACTTCGTCTGGGTCGGCGACTGCGTCGAGGTGGCGCTCTGGCTCGCCGGCAACGCCGACGGCCTCTTCAACGTCGGCACCGGCGAGGCCCGCAGCTTCGATGATCTTGCTAAAGCTGTCTTCCGCGCCTCCAATCGCGATCCGAACATCGTCTATGTCGACATGCCCGAGGCGATGCGGGACCGCTACCAGTACTTCACCCGGTCGAACCCGGAGAAGCTCAGGCGCGCCGGCTACACGCGCCCCTTCACCTCGCTCGAGGAGGGCGTCGAACGTTATGTCCGCGACTACCTCCTGAAGCCGGACCCGTATCTCTGATGCTGACCATCGCCTTCCCCTCGATCGATCCGGTCGCCGTCTCGCTCGGCCCCCTGGTGATCCGCTGGTATGCGCTCGCCTATATCGCGGGGCTGCTGCTGGGCTGGCGCTATTGCCGCTACCTGGCCGCGCGTGGCGGGCCGGTGTCGCCCGATGCCTTCGACGATTTCCTCACCTGGGCGACGCTCGGCGTCGTCCTCGGCGGGCGGCTCGGCTATGTGATGTTCTACCAGCCGGGCTATCACCTCGCGAACCCGCTGGAGATCCTCAAGGTCTGGCAGGGTGGCATGTCCTATCACGGCGGCATGCTGGGCGTGCTCGCCGCCATCTTCCTCTATGCCCGCAAGCACAAGATCCCCGGCCTCGCGCTCGGCGACCTGGTGGCGGCGGCGACCCCGATCGGACTCTTCTTCGGCCGCCTCGCCAACTTCATCAACGGTGAGCTCTGGGGCCGCACGACCGATGTCTCCTGGGCGATGGTGTTCCCGAATGGCGGGCCGGAGCCGCGGCATCCGAGCCAGCTCTACGAAGCCGTGCTCGAAGGGCTTGTCCTCTTCGCACTTCTGGCCTGGGCGTCGCACAGGCCGGCGCTGCGCAACCGCCACGGATTGATCGGCGGGCTCTTCCTCGCCGGCTATGGCATCGCCCGCATCATCAGCGAGGTCTTCCGCGAGCCTGACTCCTTCCTGGGCTTCTTCGCCTTCGGCACCACCATGGGGCAGTGGCTGTCGCTGCCGATGGTGGTCGCGGGCCTCGTCCTGATCCTAAGGGCTCGGCGGGCGTGAGCCTGGCGGAGCGGCTGCGGCGTCGCATTCGCGCCTTCGGGCCGATCACGCTGGCCGACTACATGGCGGCGGCGCTCACCGACTCCGAAGAAGGCTACTACCGCCGCAAGGACCCGCTCGGCGCCGCCGGCGACTTCGTCACCGCGCCCGAGGTCTCGCAGATGTTCGGCGAGCTGATCGGTGCCTGGGCCGCGGTCGCCTGGGAGCAGATGGGCCGGCCCGATCCGGTACGCCTGGTCGAGCTCGGCCCCGGCCGCGGCACGCTGATGGCTGACGCGCTGCGGGCGACGTCGCGCGTGTCCGGATTCCACCAGGCGCTGCGCCTGCACCTTGTCGAGGTCGGCGAGCAGCTGATGGAGCGCCAACGCGTGGCGCTCTCGCGGTGGCAACCGACATGGCACGCCGAGCTCGCCGACGTGCCTGCCGGGCCGTCGATCGTGCTGGCGAACGAGTTTCTCGACACGCTCCCGATCCGCCAGCTGGTGCGAGGCGGGAAGGGTTGGGAAGAGCGCCTGGTCGGGCTCAACGGCGACGACCTCGCCTACGTGTTCGGGCCGACGGCACTCGCCCCGCTGCTGCCGCCGAGCCTGGAAGACTCGCTTCCCGGCACCACGGTCGAGATCTCGCCGGCACGGATCGCCGTGGTCGATCTCCTCGCCCGCCGCCTGCTGGGTCACGGCGGCGTTGCGCTGCTGATCGACTACGGCCCGCCGGAGAGCCGGGCCGGCGGCACCTTCCAGGCGATTCGATCGCACAAGTCGTGGCCGCCCCTGGTCGAGCCCGGGACGGCCGACATCACCTCGCATGTCGACTTCGGCGAGGTCGCGCGTGCGGCACGTCTCGCCGGTGCGGCGGTCCACGGTCCCATCGGCCAGGGCGACTTTCTCGAGCGTCTCGGCATCCGGCCGCGGGCGGAGCGTCTGTCGGAGCGCGACGCCGGCGTCGCCGCCGCACTCGGCCGCTTGATCGATCTGGACGAAATGGGCACCTTGTTCCAGGCGATCGTGATCGCCCACACCGACCTCCCGACACCTGCCGGCTTCGAGACCTGACATGACCACGCCTCATCTCGTCGCCGCGACGCTTGGCCACCGTGAAATCGCGCATGGCTTCTTCGGCCGCCAGGGCGGCGTCAGCCAGGGGCCCTTCGATTCCCTGAACTGCGCGCTCACCACGGGCGACCGCCCCGAGGACATCGCCGAGAATCGTCGTCGAGCCGCTGCGACGATCGGCATCGTCCCCGGCAATCTGGTCAGCACCTATCAGATCCATTCGGCTGACGTGGTGGAGGTCGATACGCCCTGGCCGCTCGATGCGCGGCCGAAGGCCGATGCGATCGTGACGCGTCGGCCGGGACTCATGCTCGGCATCCTGACCGCCGACTGTGCGCCGGTGCTCTTCGCCGATGCCGAGGCCGGCGTGATCGGTGCCGCGCATGCCGGCTGGCGCGGGGCCAAGCTCGGCATCGCCGACGCCACGGTCGCCGCAATGCGGAAGCTCGGTGCCGATCCTTCGCGGATCGAGGCGGTGATCGGTCCCTGCATCGCCCAGGCAAGCTACGAGGTCGGCCCTGAATTCCCCGGCCCCTTCCTCGCCGAGGATCCCGGCAATGCACGCTTTTTCCGCCCCGGCGTGCGCGAGGGCCGGCACATGTTCGATCTCGGGGGATATGTAGCGCACCGCCTGACGCGGCTCGGACTCAGATCGGTCGAGCGTCTCGAACGCGATACCTGTGCCGAGGCCGATCGCTTCTTCAGCTACCGCCGGACTTGTCTCGCCGGCGAGAAGAAGTTCGGTTGCGAGCTTTCCGCCATCGCGATCCGGGGCTGAAGCAATGGCTCTGCACTTCACCCGCGAGGAGCTGGCGGAGCGCCGGGCGCGCACGGTCAAGGCGATGCAGGCGGCTGGCCTCGACGGCCTGCTGATGTTCCGTCAGGAGAGCATGTTCTACCTGACCGGTTACGACACTTTCGGCTTCGTCTTCTTCCAATGCCTCTATCTCGGCGCCGACGGCCGCATGATGCTGCTGACGCGCTCGCCCGATCTCCGCCAGGCGCAGCTCACCTCGGTGATCGAGGACATCCGCATCTGGGTTGACTGCGAGGGCGCTTCGCCGGCGACCGAGCTGAAGGCGATCCTCGATGAGTTCGGCTGCCGTGGAAAGACGCTGGGCATCGAGTGGGAGGCCTATGGGCTGACCGCGCGCAACGGCCGTCGGCTGACGGCCGCGCTCGACGGCTTCTGCCGGCATGAGGATGCCTCCGAGCTGGTGAGCCGGCTCCGCCTCATCAAAAGTCCGGCCGAGATCTCCTATGTGCGGAAGGCGGCGGCGCTGGCGGACGACGCGCTCGACGCCGGCATGGCGACGATCCGTTCGGGTGCCGACGAGGGCGAGATCCTGGCGGCGATGCAGGGCGCGGTGTTCAAGGGCGGCGGCGACTATTCCGGCAACCCGTTCATCATCGGCTCAGGCCCCGGCGCGCTGCTCTGCCGCTACTTCACCGGCCGCCGCAAGCTGGACGCGGAAGACCAACTCACACTCGAATTCGCCGGCGCCTATCGCCTCTATCATTCCTGCCTGATGCGCACCGTGCGCGTAGGCCCGCCGATCCCACGCCAGATGGAGATGCACGCTGCCTGCAAGGAGGCGCTGCTCGCCTGCGAAGATGCCCTCAAGCCCGGCGAGCCGATCGGCAAGGTGTTCGACGCCCACGCCCAGGTCTTCGATCGCCTGGGCTTAAGCGAGCATCGCCTGAACGCCTGCGGCTACAGCTTGGGCGCGTTGTTCCAGCCGAACTGGATGGACTGGCCGATGCTCTACACCGGCAATCCGGTGATCGCCGAGCCCGGCATGGTCTTCTTCATCCACATGATCCTGATGGACTCGACCACCGGCGTCGCCATGACGCTGGGCCGCACCAGCCTGGTCGGCCCGCGCGGGGCGGAGCCGCTCTCCCGCGCGAGCCTGGACCCGCTGATCGTCGCTTAGGCGGCGTTCTCCTTCGCGTATTTCGCGATGTCGGCGTGGGTGGCGAACCACACGCCCGTCTTTGTCTTCATGTGCTGGATCAGCTCGTCCAGCAGCGAGAGCCGCGAGCGGTGGCCGATGATGTGCGGGTGCATGGTCAGGATGTACATCCCGCCTTCCTCGTAGGCGACGTCGAATTCCTTGGTGAAGATCTCCAGCACCGCCGAGGGCGGCGTGTAGGGCCGGAGTCCGGTGAATCGGTGCATGTTGAAATAGACCGCGTCGTCGCGGATCCATTCCGGCGGCAGCTCGACCACGCCGGTCGGCTTGCCGTCCTCGTTCAGCTCATAGGCGTCGTCGTCGGCCATCAGGGACGAGTCGTAGAGAAGCCCCATCTCGCGGATGATCTGCAACGTGTTCGGGCTGAAGTCCCAGGACGGCGTGCGGATGCCGAGCGGACGGACGCCGGTGACCTTCTCCAGGGTGTCGGCCGAGCGCAGCATCAGGTCGCGCTCGATCTCGCCGGGCAGGATCGAGTTGAGTTCGTGGATCCAGCCATGGATGCCGATCTCGTGGCCGCCGTCGACGGCGCGCTTCTGCTCGTCCGGATAGAGCAGCGCCACCACCGCCGGCGTGAAGAACGAGGCCGGGACCGAGTGCTTCTCCAGGAGCTTCATGATGCGGGGGATGCCGGCGCGGGCGCCGTATTGACCCATGGACATGCGGCCCAGCGACTTGCCGCCGTCGCGGAGCTCGCCCGATTCGTGGTCGGAATCGAAGGAGATGCCGACGGCGACCCGGGCCCCACCCTTCCAGGTCTTCGGCCTCAGCGCCCGGCCCGGCCGGATCTTGCCGGCGACGGCCCGCCACTTCGCTTCCGACCACTGCCAGGGCTGCTGGTCATCATTGTCGGCGGTCTTGGCGACGACGGGCTTGGGGGCGGCGGTCATGGCGGTTTCTCCGGGCTGGGGGCGATCAAAGTCTACCCGCGGCCGGCGGCCGGGGCTATGACTGGTGCGGGCCGGGAACGAGGAGCCGATGGACGACTGGACCGAAGGTTATATCGCCGATGTCGACTACCCCCAGGGCTACTACCGCGAGCTGACGCCGCCCTTCCTCGCCTTCGCGCTGCTGGCCAGGGGGATCCGCCCGCCGAACCCGTCCGGCAAGCTCCGCTACTGCGAGCTCGGCGCCGGTCACGGCTTCACCTGCAATGTCGTGGCGGCAACCCATCCCGACGCAGAGGTGTGGGCGACCGACTTCAACCCGAGCTTCGCCGCCACCGCCCGGCGGCTCGCCGAATCCGCCGACACGCCGAACCTCAAGGTGTTCGATTCCTCCTTCGAGGAATTCGCCGCGCTCGACCTGCCGTCTTTCGACGTGATCGTGCTGCACGGCATCTATTCCTGGGTGATGGCCGAGCACCGGAAGTCGATCGTCGACTTCATCCGCGACCGGCTCGCCTTCGGCGGCGTCGTCTATGTCAGCTACAACTGCCTGCCGGGCTGGGCCCCGATCCTGCCGCTCCGCCGGCTCCTGAACGAGATGGCGCAGCGCGCCACCGGCACCACCGACGAGCGCATCGAGAAGGCGCTGGTCGAGGTCGAGGGGCTGGCCGCGCTCGGTGCCAGCTACTTCGATGCCAACGCCTCTGCCCGCGCCCAGCTCGACACCATCCGGCAGATGCCGCGCGAATACGTGGCCCATGAATACTTCAACCGGATCTGGACGCCGCTCTATCACCTGGACGTCTCGCGCCAGATGCACCAGGCGAAGCTCACCTTCGCTGCATCCGCCGATCTCGCTCACCACGTCGATCGGCTGTGCCTCGCCGAGGAGCAGCAGAAGAGGATCGCCGGCATCGACGATCCCGCATTCCGCGAGACGGTGCGTGACGTATTCCTGAACCAGCAGTTCCGGAAGGACATCTATGTGCGCGGGCCTGAGCGCCTGCCGGCGTCGGAGCGGCGCGAGCTTTTGCGCGCCACGCGCTTTGCGCTGGTGGTGCCGCGCAACCTGATCGAGGCGGCGGCCGATTATCCGCAAGGCCGCTACCCGCTCGACAGCGGACCTGCGGCCGAGGTGCTGGACGCGCTCACCCAGGGGCCGCGAACGCTCGCCGAGATGGTCTCTGCAACCGACGCGGCGGATTTCGAGCGGAAGGTCGAGGCGCTCGTGATCCTGGTCGGCACCGGCCGGGTCGAAGTGGCCCTTCCGGCCACCGGCGATCGGGATCGAGCCGAGCGCGCGAGGCGGCTCAACCGCGCCATCCTCGAGCGGGCCCGTCACGGCGACGAGCTGCAGTTCCTGGTCTCGCCGGTGCTCGGCGGGGCCCTCAGGGTCGACCGCCTGCACCGCCTGTTCCTGCTCGGCGAGGCCCAGGGACACAAGGACACCGCGTCCTTCGCCTATGCGATCCTGGTGGAGGAGGCAGCCGCCAAGAAGGCCCAGGGCAAGGCGACGCGGCCGCCCAGCCCGCTTGGCGTCATGATGATCGCGCAGAAGTTCGAGCAGGAGCAGCGCCCGGTGTTGGCGCAGCACGGCATCGTCGAGCCGATCAGCGCTTGAGCCAGCTCCCGAGGCGGCGTGCGGCTTCGGCCATCGCCTCGGTCGATCCGGCGAAGGAGATGCGCATCGTCCGCTGGCCGCGCGCCGGATCGAAGTCGATGCCGGGCGTCACCGCGACGCCGGTGTCGGCCAGGAGCCGCTTGCAGAAATCGGCGCTGTCGTTGGTGACGTCACCGACGTCGACATAGAGATAGAAGGCGCCGTCGGGCGGCGCGAAGCGATCGAGGCCGGCCTTCGGCAGGGCGTCGAGCAGGACGGCGCGGTTGGCGGCGTAGCGCCGGACATTGGCCTCCAGTTCGTCCTTGCAGGCGAAGACCTCGACCGCGGCGACCTGCGAGATCGACGGCGGCGAGATGAACAGGTTCTGCGCCAGGCACTCGACCGGACGGATCAACTCCTCCGGCAGCACCATCCAGCCGAGCCGCCAGCCGGTCATCGAGAAATACTTCGAGAAGCTGTTGATGATGATGGCGCGGTCGGTGAGCGCCAGCGCCGTGGTCGCGGGCTCGGCATAGGTGATGCCGTGATAGATCTCGTCGGAGACCAGCCTTATGTCGCGCCGGCCGCAATGCTCGGCCAGCCGGCGGAGATCGGCCGCCGACAGCATGGTTCCGGTCGGGTTGGCGGGGCTCGCCACGATCAACCCGTCGAGGTGCCCCGCCGTGTCGAGAAGCGCCGGTGTCGGCTGGAAGCGGGTGGACGGCCCGACCTCGACCTCGACGACCTCGATCCCGAGCGCGGAGAGGATGTTGCGATAGGCGGGGTAGCCGGGCGCGGTGACGGCAACACGGGCGCCGGCGTCGAAGGCGGCGAGGAACGAAAGGATGAAGGCGCCGGAGGAGCCGGTGGTGACGACGATCCGGCGCGGGTCGACGGGGATGCCGTAGCGATCGCGATAGTGGGCGGCGATCGCGTCCCTGAGCGGCGGGATGCCGAGCGCGTCGGTGTATCCAAGCACGTCTCGGCCCAATGCCGCCTTGGCCGCTTCGATCACCCGTCCTGGCGCGCCGGTCGAGGGCTGCCCGACTTCGAGGTGAAGGACGTCGGCACCGGTTGCCGCCCGCTCGTTCGCGGCGCGAAGCACGTCCATGACGATGAAGGGCGGGATGTTTGCCCGCCGGGCGATCCGCTCGGTCATCGGCTAGCGCGGTCGAGTCCCGCCGCTGACAGGAGCAGCAGCGGGGCCGGCGCCCCCGCCGAAGGCGAGGCCCGCGCCCCGTGGATCGGTCACCGAGCGGCAGGTGGCCCGGCCGCGGATCAGCTCGTCCGGGCAGGAGACGGCGTTGACGAATCCCAGGGGCGAGGTCTCGGCGGATCTAAGGCCACCGCGACCGAGTGACTCCTGGGGCAGGCCGGGTTCGCTTCGCGCGAGGTCCGCAGCGCCGTCATAGGCGACGCGCGGGCGGGCGATGATCGCGGAGATCTCCTGCCTTTCCGACATGGCGGCCCAGGCGACCTGGGCGAGCGCCGCCGGTGCCGCTCGCCCGGAGGCCGAGGCGGCGAGGTAGATGACGCCGTTCCCCGGCGCGGCGGCGACGACGCCGACCGCGCGCGGGCCGTCGGCCGCGGGCGGCGGGGCGGCGAGGATGCCGGTTCCGGCAAGCACGCGGCCGGTGCCCCAGGGGGCGTTGAGGCCGAGCGCGCAGGCGGCCACCAGGCCGTTCTTGTCGGCGGCGACGAACGACGTGGCGCCGGCGCGCGGCGTCGTGATGGGGCCGAGGGTCTTGGCGGGCCGCTCGTGAGGCCCCGCCTTCGCGCGAGCCGTCAGAGCGGCGATCTCTCCGCTCGGCGGGACGATGTCGGCGCGGCCCTGCGACAGCGCCTCGGCCAAGTGGCCTTCCGCCGCCGCGCCGGCCTCGGCCCAGAAGCGGGGCTGGTCGGCGGCGCCGGGGTTGCCCTCGACGCCCTGCGCCAGGAGCCGGCCGAAGAGCGCCGCCGTGGGCGGGCTCTCGCCGACGATGACGAATTGCTGCTGGCTGCTGATGCGGATGACGGGCGGGGCGGTGACTTGCGGCAGATAGCCGCGAAGCGCCTCGAGCGGCAGGGTTCCCTGCGATGCCTCGGCGATCATGCGCGGCATCGTGCCGAGATAGAGTTCGCCCGCGCCTCTCTGGCGCAGCTGGCCCAGGATCGTGGCGAGGTCGAGCTGAACCAGCAGGTCTCCCTCGCGAATCAGGGTGCCGCTGGGAGCGAAGATCCGGGCCGTCGCCGAATCGCGTGAGAGTTCGGCCGGTGCCAGGGCGAGGTCGTGGGCGAGCGCGCGGCTGACTGGGGTGCCGAAGCGGGCGGCGGTCTCGGCCGGGCCGAGCAACTGCGACCAGGCGATGCGCCCGTAGCGGGCATGGACGAGCGCCAGGCCCCGGACCAGCGCCGGAACGGCGATCTGGCTCCCTCCGGCCGTGGTTGCCGGGAAGTCGAAGAGCGTGGGGGTCACGCTGCGGCCGTCGAAGGTGACGCAGGCGCCGCCGCCGCCGAGCCCGGCGGAGGAGGGAAGGGTGACCGCGAGCGTGAAGCCCATGGCGACCGCGGCGTCGACGGCCGAGCCTCCCGCGATCAGGACATCCCGGCCGGCGATCGCGGCCCGAGGCTCATCGGCGGAGACCCCGCCGAAGAACCCCTCGACCGGCTCGATGACGCCGGGTTGATTGGAACCCCCGCAGCCGGCGACAATGGCCACGAGCAGTGCCGCGGCACATTTCTGCCATGATCGGCGGGGAGAATCGGCCGGTGATGAGGAATCGAGCAAGGTGATGGATGTTCTCAGGCGGCGTACGGCCGCGCTCGCGCTGGTTGTGGCCGCCGTTTTCGCGTACTCGCTTCCGGCGGCAGCGCAGCGGATCTCCTTGATCCGAGACGCCGAGACGGAAAATACCATCCGCACGTACGCGACGCCAATATTCCAGGCGGCCGGGCTCGGCGGCGAGGATGTGCACATCTACATTGTACGCGACGGGCAGATAAACGCCTTCGTCGCCGGCGGGCAGAACCTGTTCATGAACACGGGCCTGCTCTTCCGTTCGGAGTCGGCGAGCCAGATCATCGGCGTGATCTCGCATGAGACCGGCCACATCACCGGCGGCCACCTCTCGCGCCTACAGGACGAGCTGAAGGGGGCGACCGCGATCCAGATCCTGGCGATGGTGCTGGGCGCGGCGGCGGCGGTGGCCGGCCGGGGCGATGCCGGCATGGCGATCATGGGGACCGGCGCCAGCGTCGCCACTGCCAACGTGCTCAGCTTCAGCCGTGCCCAGGAGTCGGCTGCCGACCAGGCCGGTCTCACCTACCTCGAGCGGTCGGGATTCAGCGCCAAGGGGCTGCTCGAGTTCTTCGAGATCCTGTCCGGCCAGGAGATGCTCTCGCAGGCGCGCCAATCGCCTTACATGCGCACCCATCCTCTGACGCGCGAACGGATCGATTCGGTCCGGGCCTCGATCCAGACTTCCCGTTACGCCAACGCCGTGCCGCCGGCCGAGTTCGACCGCATGCACAGGCGCATCAAGGCCAAGCTGTTCGGCTTCATCGAGCAGCCGGCGCGGACCTTCCAGACCTACAAGGAATCGGACAAGTCCGAGGCCGCCCGCTACGCCCGCGCCGTCGCCTACTACCGCGTTCCCGACATGACGCGGGCGCTGCCGCTGATCGACGGCCTGATCGCCGATTTCCCCGAGGATCCCTACTATCGGGAAATGAAGGGGCAGATGCTGTTCGAGAACGGCCGGATCCCGGACGCGGTCACCACCTTCACCGAGGCCGTCCGCCTTTTGCCGACTGCGCCGCTGATCCGGGTCGCTTTGGCCCAGGCACAGCTCGAGCTCGACCGGCCGGCGGAAACCCGCTCGGCGCTCGCCAATCTCAACGCGGCGGTGCAGACGGACCGCGACCACGGCCTCGCCTGGCGGTTGCTGGCGATCGCCCATGGCCGCGAAGGACGGGTCGGCGAGGCCGCCCTGTCGCTCGCCGAGCAGGCCATGGTCGACAACCGCTTGCCCGATGCCACCCAGCAGGCCATCCGTGCGCAGCACCTGCTTCCGGAAGGATCGCCCGGCTGGCTCCGCGCCCAGGACATCAAGATCCAGGCCGACAGCAAAAAAAAGCGCAAATAGAGGCGCGTCGTTTCACTCGAACGTGCGTGGACTTCCCTGCGGGCCGTCGTCATATTGCGGCACATTCTCCTCGAAAGGCCGAGCATGCGTCGGTTCGTCATCGCCGTTCTACTCGTGCTGGCAGCGAGCCTGCCGGCGGCAGCCCAGGGCTTCGCGCCGGACCAGAAGAAGGCGATCGAGGAGATCGTCCGCGCCTACATCCTGAAGAATCCGGAGATCATCCGCGAGGCGGTCGAGGCGCTGCAGGCGAAAGAGCAGCAATCGGCCGACGAGCGCCGGGCCGAGGCGATGGCGAAGCTGAAGGACGAGCTGATCTCCGATCCGTCCACGCCCGTGCTGGGCAATCCGCAGGGCGACGTGACGGTGGTGGAGTTCTTCGACTACCGCTGCCCCTACTGCAAGCGCACCGCGCCGGTGGTCGACCAGCTGGTCAAGGACGACGGCCAGATCCGCCGGGTGATGAAGGAGTTTCCGATCCTGGGGCCTGAGTCGGTCTTCGCCTCGCGGGCCGTCCTCGCCGCCCATGCCCAGGGCAAGTACGAGGCGCTGCACCGCCTCCTGATCGGGTCGAAGGGCGCGCTCGACCAGGACACTGTGTTGAAGCTCGCCAAGGAAGCCGGCGCCGACATGCCCCGGCTGAAGCGGGACATGGCGTCTCCCCAGATCGACGAAGCGCTGAAGCGCAATCGCGACCTCGCCGGCGCCCTGGAGATCACCGGCACGCCGGCCTTCATCATCGGCCGCGAGTTCGTGCCCGGCGCCGCCGACCTCGAGGCCTTCAAGGCCGTCGTCGCCCGCGCCCGCAAGGGCTGACCGACTCCTAAGGTTCCGCGTCCGGCTGCTTCGACGGCTGCGCCCGGTCGAAGGCGGCCTCCTTCATGCAGGCTTCGTAGATCCGGACGATCGTCGGATAGGGGCCGAGGTCCAGGCTGTAGCGCTTGGAATTGAATACCTGCGGCACCAGGCAGATGTCGGCGAGGCCAGGCGTGTCGCCATGGCAGAACCGGCCGGTGGCCTTGTCCTTCGCCAGCGTCGCCTCGAGCCCGGTGAATCCCAGCTGGATCCAGTGGTTGAACCAGCGCCCGACCGCGGCGTCGTCTGCCTTCAGCTCGCGCTGCAGGTATTGAAGGACCCGCAGATTGTCGATCGGGTGGATGTCGCAGGCGACGATCTGGGCCAGCGCCCGTACCCGCGCGCGATCCGCCGGCGATTTCGGCAGCAGCGGCGGCGCGGGATGCGTCTCGTCCAGGTATTCGATGATGGCGAGCGATTGGGTGAGTGCGTGCGGCCCGTCTTCCAGCGTCGGCACCAGGGCCTGCGGGTTCAGGCCGAGATACTCTGCGCCTCGCTGATCGCCCTTGCGCAGATGGACGAAGGCGTCCTCGTAGGCGAGCCCCTTCAGGTTGAGGGCGATGCGCACGCGGTAGGCGGCGGAGGAGCGGAAATAGCCGTGGAGCTTCATCGCCTGTTCCCGAAGGTCGGTGGGCCGCCAGTCTACGACGCGGGATCGGCGCGGACGACCGTCTGCTCGATCGTGCCGAAGACCGACTGGCCGCCGGCATCTCGCATCTCGAGGCGGATGGTGTCGCCGAAGCGCATGAACGGGGTCTTCGGCTTGCCTTCGTCGATGGTCTCGATCATCCGGACCTCGGCGATGCAGGTCCAGCCCTTGGCGCGGTCCCGGTTGGAGATGGTGCCCGAGCCGATCAGGGTGCCGGCGGCAAGCGGGCGAGTTCTGGCCGCATGCGCGATCAACGCCGGGACGTCGAACTGCATGTCGGCGCCGGCGTCGGGACAGCCGACCTGCCGGCCGTTGAGGGTGGCGATCAGGGGCAGATGCAGCTTGCCGCCGTCCCAGGCGGCACCCAGCTCGGCCGGATCGACCGCGACAGGCCCGAAGGCCGTCGGCGGCTTGCCGTGGACGAAGCCGAAGCCCTTCGCCAGCTCGTTCGGGATCAGGTTGCGAAGGCTCACATCGTTGACCAGAAGGACGAGCTTGATGTGGCCGCGCGCCGCCTCCGCCGTCACGCCCATCGGCACGTCGTCGACCGCGACCGCCACCTCGCCTTCGAAGTCGATGCCCCAGTCCTCGGTTGCGGCCGGGATCGGATCGGTGGGCGCGAGGAACCGGTCGGAGCCGCCCTGGTACATCAGAGGGTCGTGCAGGAACGACGGCGGCATCTCCGCGCCCCGTGCCTTCCGCACCAGCTCGACATGGTTGAGGTACGAGGAGCCGTCGGCCCACTGATAGGCGCGGGGGAAGGGCGAGGCGAGATCCTTCGGGTCGAGCGCGAAGGCGTCGGGCGCACGGCCTTCGCCGAGAAGGCGATAGATCGAGCGGAGTTCGGGCGCAGCCCGGTCCCAGTCCTCGATCGCCGCCTGCAGGGTGGACGCGATCTTCGGCACGCGGACGGCGCGGGAGAGGTCGCGGGAGACGACGACCAGCGTGCCGTCGCGGCCGCCCTGTTTCAGCGAACCAAGCTTCATCGGGTGTCTCTCTTCACTCGGCTGCGTCCGGCTTCTTCTTCCAGGAATCGACGTAGCCCGTCCACTCGACGCCGTCCGGCATGAGGCCGATGTCGAGAGCGTCGCGGGCATCGACCATCACCGCTACTTCGTCCAGCATCTGCCCGCCCGCGGATTTGGCGGCGAGCGCGAAGGCCTTCGGATGGGGGCCATGCGGGAAGCCGCAGGGATGCAGCGTCACCATGCCGGGGTGGATGTTGTCGCGGCTCATGAACTTGCCGCGGTGATAGAAGATCATCTCGTCGAAGTCGTCGTTGTTGTGGAAGAACGGCAGCTTCAGCGCGCCGGGATCGCTCTCGGCCGGTCTCGGCGCGAAGGTGCAGACGACGAAGCGGGACGCGACGAACGTGCTGTGGACCGAAGGCGGCAGGTGGTAGCGGTGGCTCATCACCGGCCGGATGTCGCGCCAGTTGAGACGGACCGGCGTCAGGGTCCCCTGCCAGCCGACGGCGTCGAGCGGGTTGTAGGGATAGGTGATGGTCGAGAAGAGGCCGCGGCGCTTCACCGTCACGCGCCAAGGGTCCTCCGTCTGCTGCGCCTTGAACGCCTCGTCCATCGCCGGCACGTCCAGCACGCCCGGATCGAAGACGGCGTGGGCGCCCAGCGGACCGCGATCGGGCAGGCGGTAGCCGTCGTTGGTGGCCTCGATCAGCAGCGCGGTCATCGCCGATTTCGGCGTGATCCGCCACTGCGTCCCCCGTGGCAGGATCACGTAGTCGCCGTCGCGGATCGCGAGGTGGCCATAGTCGCAGAACAGGTCGCCGTCGCCTTCATGGACGAAGATCAGTTCGTCGCCGTCGCTGTTCCGCACCAGATGATCCATGGCGCCGTCGAGGCGCCAGTGGCGGATGCGGACATGGGCGTTGTGCAGCACCTCGATTGCGTCCCAGGGCGAGGCCTGGGCGGCGTTGAGCTTGGCGAGGTCGAAGGCGCGCGGCTTCAGCGGGCCGTCCCAGTCGACCCAGCCCGTCGGCGGATGGCGGTGATACATCTGGGTCGCCGGGCCGAAGAAGCCTTCCTTGCCGATCTCGCGCTCGTAGGTTCCGGCGGGCAGGTCGGCATGGGCCTGGCGGGAGGCGACGCCTTCGCGGCGGGGAAGGGAGATCCAGTCCTTCATGCCGTCAGCACTCCCCGTTTGATCTGGTCCTGCTCCATGGACTCGAACAGGGCGCGGAAATTGCCTTCGCCGAAGCCCTCGTCGCCCTTCCGCTGGATCAGCTCGAAGAAGATCGGGCCGATCACGGTCTTGGTGAAGATCTGCAGCAGGATGCCGCCATTCTCGGTCGGTGCGCCGTCGATCAGGATCTTCTCGCGCTTGAGGCGGGCGACGTCCTCGCCATGGCCGGGCAGGCGCTGGTCCAGCATCTCGTAATAGGTGTCGGGCACGTCGGAGAGGAACTCGACGCCGCGCTGCTTCAGGCGCTCGACCGCGTCGTAGATGTCGGCGCAGGCGAGCGCGATGTGCTGGATACCTTCGCCGTTATAGGCGTGGAGGTACTCCTCGATCTGCGATTTCTCGTCGGAGGATTCGTTGATCGGGATGCGGATCTTGCCGCAGGGGCTGGTCATCGCCTTGCTCTTGAGGCCGGTGAGCTTGCCCTCGATGTCGAAGTAACGGATCTCGCGGAAGTTGAAGAGGCGCTCGTAGAACCTGGCCCATTCGTCCATGCGGCCGCGATGGACGTTATGGGTCAGGTGGTCGATGGTCATCAGCCCGACGCCCTTGGCGTCCTGGTCGGATCCTGCGATCGGCTTGAAGTCGACGTCATAGATCGAGCGGTCGCCATAGCGGTCGACCAGGTAGATGACGCTGCCGCCGATGCCGCGGATCGCCGGGATGTTCAACTCCATCGGGCCGACCCGGGCCTCGACCGGCTTGGCGCCGAGATCGACCGCGCGCTTGAAGGCGGCGGCGGCGTCCTTGACCCGAAAGGCGAGCGCGCAGACCGAGGGGCCGTGCACGCGGGCGAAGGACTGGGCGAAGCTGTCGGGCTCGGCGTTGACGATGAAATTCACGTCGCCCTGGCGCCAGAGCGTCACGTCCTTGGACCGGTGGCGGGCGACGGCGGTGAAGCCCATGGTCTTGAACAGTTGCCCGAGCGCCCGCGGATCGGGCGCGGTGTACTCGACGAACTCGAAGCCGTCGGTGCCCATCGGATTGGTGATCATCGGGCGCTCCTTGACGAAGGGTCGGTCGGCTGGGATATTAGTTTCATATGAAACTAATGCCAAGCCCTGAGACTGAAACACCGGAGGAGACCGAGAGGCTCACTCTCGAGCGCTTCGTTCCCTACCGGCTCTCGGTCCTCTCCAACACCGTCAGCCGGGCGATCGCCCGCATCTATGCCGAGCGTTTCGACCTCACCATCCCGGAATGGCGGGTGATGGCCCAGCTCGGCCGTCACGGGCTGCTCTCGGCCAGCGACATCGTCGGATTGACCGCCATGGACAAGGTCCGGGTCAGCCGCGCCGTCGCCCGCCTGACGGCCTCGGGGCGCGTCGTCGCGGTCGCCGACGAGACCGATCGGCGCCGGCAGCTCCTGACCCTCGCCGCCCCCGGCCGGCGCATCTATCGCGAGATCGTGCCCCTCGCGCTCGAGCGGGAAGCGCGCCTCCTCGAAGCACTCGAGCCCAGGGAGCGCCAGGTGCTCGACCGGCTGCTCGCCAAGCTCCAGGCGCAGGCGCTCAGGCTCGCGCCGGAGGGTGGAGGACGGGCCGGCGAGCCGGATTGAGCCTTGCCCGAGGAGGCGAATTCGAGCGAATCCAATCTCTTGCTCGCCCCTTGCCCCGCCCCCGGCCCGGACTGATATAAAGACGTCGAGAGGTTGGGCGGTGGACGGGCTCCTCGCCAACCCGGTCAGGTCCGGAAGGAAGCAGCCGTAACGAGTTTCGGCCCGGGTCGCTGCCCAGCCTCTCACCCTAGTCCCACGCCCCAAGGCTGAGGAACCCGGCCGGAAGCATGTCCGACGCGACGCCGCCGACCTCCGCCCAGCCCTACCGCGTCCTTGCACGCAAGTACCGGCCGTCGACCTTCGCCGAGATGATCGGCCAGGAGGCGCTTGTCCGCACCCTCTCCAACGCCTTCGCCTCGGGCCGCATCGCGCACGCCTTCATGCTGACCGGGGTGCGGGGTGTGGGAAAGACCACAACCGCCCGCATCATCGCGCGCGCGCTGAACTGCATCGGGCCAGACGGCACCGGCGGGCCCACCATCAGCCCCTGCGGGGTCTGCGGCCCCTGTGTCGACATCGCCGAGGATAGGCACGTCGACGTGCTCGAGATCGACGCCGCCAGCCGGGCCGGCATCGGCGAGATCCGCGAGCTGGTGGATGGCATCCGCTACCGGCCGGTCTCGGCCCGCTACAAGGTCTACATCCTGGACGAAGTCCACATGCTGTCGACGCCGGCGTTCAACGCGCTGCTGAAGACGCTGGAGGAGCCGCCGCCGGATGTGAAGTTCATCTTCGCGACCACCGAGATCCGGAAGGTGCCGGTGACGGTGCTGTCGCGCTGCCAGCGCTTCGACCTGAAGCGCATCGACCTCTCCGACCTCGCCACATATCTGGCGGCAATCGCCGGCAAGGAAGGGGTCGAGGCCGAACCGGGCGGACTCCGCTTGATCGCGCGCGCAGCCGAAGGCTCGGCCCGCGACGCGCTGTCCCTGCTCGACCGCTCGATCGCGCTCGGCGGATCGACCAAGGTCACCGAGGCGGAAGTCGCCGAGATGCTGGGCCTTGCCGACCGCGGCCAGCTCCTGGATCTGTTCCAGGCGGCGATGGAAGGCCGCATCGGCGATGCGCTGGACATCGTCGGGAAGATGTACCGAGCGGGCGCCGATCCCAGCCAGCTGGTCCAGGACCTGCTGGAGCTGGCCCATCTGGTGACCCGCCTGAAGCTGGCGCCGGACGCCGAGGCCGAACTCGGCCTGGCCGAGGTCGAGGCGACCAGAGGCAAGGAGCTGGCAGCCAAGCTGCCGATCCCGTCGCTCACCCGGGCCTGGCAGATGCTGTTGAAGGGCCTGGCCGAGGTTCAGCAGGCGGAATCCTCGCTGCCGGCCTTGGAGATGGTGCTCATTCGGCTCGCCCATGTCGCCGACCAGCCGACCCCGGGCGAGCTCGTCCGCCGCCTGCAGGCGGCCCCGGCCCAGGCGTCGTCGCCCTCAGCGCCTCCGTCCCGGCCGGGCGGCGGCGGAGGTACGCGCGCGGTCGGCGGCGGGGCGCCCATGGTCGCCATCGCTGCGGCGGTACCCGTCGCCTCGTCGCCGGCGCCGATGCCGGCGACGTTCGAGGCCGTTGTGGCTCTCTTTGCCGAGCGCCGCGAGGCGTTGATCCAGGCCCAGCTCGAGACTTATGCCCATGTCGTCCGCCTCGAGCCCGGCCGGCTCGAGTTGAGGCTCGATCCAGGCGCTTCGGCCGACCTCGCCAACCGGGTCGGCCAGCTTTTGTCCGAATGGACCGGCCAGCGCTGGATCATCAGTCTCTCGACCGCCGCCGGCGAGAAGACGCTGACCGAGAAGCGCGAGGCAGCCGAGCTCGACCGTTTCGAACGCGCCAGGGGCCTGCCCCTGGTCCTGGCCGTGATGAGCGCCTTTCCGGGCGCCGAGATCGTCGCCGTGCGCGACCTTGATGACGAGACCCCGGCCGTGGCCGAAGAGCCGCCGCCCGAGGAAGGAGATATGGATTCATGAATATCGCCAAGATGATGAAGCAGGCCCAGCAGGCCCAGCAGAAGATGCAGGAGATGCAGGCCAAGATCGCCCAGCAGGAGGTGACCGGGCAGTCCGGCGCCGGCATGGTCCAGGTGACGATGACCGGCGGCGGCGAGATGCGTCAGATCAAGATCGATCCTTCGCTCGTCAGCCCCCAGGAGGTCGAGGTGCTGGAGGATCTGATCGTCGCCGCCTGCAACGACGCCCGCGGGAAGGCCGAGGCGGCGCAGCAGAAGGCGATGGCCGAGGCGATGGGCGGCATGGGCCTGCCTCCCGGCATGAAGCTGCCGTTCTGAGCCGCCGCAACCGCCGATGAGCTCCGGTGCCGCGATCGAGCGGCTGATCCGGCTTCTGTCGAAGCTGCCGGGGCTCGGGCCGCGCTCCGCCCGCCGGGTGGCGCTGCATCTGCTCAAGCGGCGCGAACTCCTGATGCTGCCGCTGGCCGAGGCGATCGAGGCGACCGCCAACGAGGTAAAGTCCTGCACGCTCTGCGGCAACCTGGACACTGCCGATCCCTGCGCCATCTGCACCGACGAGCGCCGCGATGCGGCGACCCTCTGCGTGGTCGAGGACATCGCCGATCTCTGGGCGCTCGAGCGCGCGCATGCTTTCCGCGGCCGCTATCACGTGCTGGGAGGGACGCTGTCCGCGCTCGACGGCATCGGCCCTGAGGACCTGGGCATCGCGCGCCTCGTCGAACGGGTGAGGACGGGTGGCATCCGCGAGGTCATCCTCGCCACCAACGCCACGGTCGAGGGCCAGACCACCGCCCACTACATCGCCGACAAGCTGGTGGACGCAGGCGCCCAGGTGACGCGGCTGGCTCATGGCGTGCCGCTGGGCGGCGAGCTCGACTACCTGGACGACGGCACGCTGATGGCCGCGCTC